>JBCDFA010000045.1:0-30248 GCA_039178835.1 Chloroflexota bacterium | reverse complement strand
CGCCAGCACCAGAACCGGAACCACCTGCGCCAGCACCAGAACCGGAACCACCTGCGCCAGCACCAGAACCGGAACCACCCCCACCGTCTGATGATGACGATGATGGTGGAGGCGATGATGACGATGATGGTGGGGGCGATGATGATGATTAGTGCACACTTTTGACGTCTCCATCTTCAATAGCGCTATCTGCATATTTTTGATTGAAAAATAACGACTAATAGTCGTATTTCTCAATCAGTTTTCTCCTCTGTGTGTTTGTTCACATGTAGTAGTTTACAGGATAGTTATGCCCATCCCAAGCAGATTGAGCAGGCCTTTTAAGGCAGGAATGATCGTGCATTGAACTTCTTGTATCAACTACTGGCCGTTTCCCATATTTTTCTGGGTCCATCTGCATATTCGATTGTTGTAGAAAAAATGATGTCATTTGCTATGTTGAAAACAGTGTATCTTAGGAGGGTACATGAAACACAAATCGTTGTTGGTTACACGCGCCCTTTCACTAGCATTAACATTATGTACTTGTATGCTCGTCAGTGTTAGTAGTATCCAATCAATTGGTGCAAGCAAGCGAGCGTATTACATTATTTAACTCAACATTTGATGACAAATCGATTGGTTCGGTTTCCGACACGATTGCGGTCGATGTCGGAGCCGTGGTGTCTGAAGAGGGTAATGTTTCGATTATTGGTCTACGTGACGATGATGACGATAACGATGATGACGATGACAACGGGCGGCGTAGTGATCGGGCATTAGCAGTTGATGGTACTGATGGTCAGGCCACAGCACTCCTGCAGTGGAGCAACTATCCCAGTTCATTGCCATCTACGAACGATGACCAAGTGAATCTTCGTATCCGGGGGAACTTTCTCGCCCTTTCGGATAGTGTTGGAGGAACATCTTCTGGTCTCTCTTCAGGAGACTCATTCTTTGAGTTCTTCAGTTTTGGGTCTGATGGTCAGCTTACACGCAATGGTGAGTCACTTGGGTTGAGTTATCGTGGTGGCACCAGAAGTGGTGATGATGACGACGATGGTATGGTGACCACTGATGATGATGACGACAATGGCCGCGATAGAGTTGTCACCAGTCTTGTGCGTTTAGACGTTCATTTAACACTCAATGGTAGTGACAATCGTGCAAAGATCTTGCTTATTACTTCCGATGATCGTCGTGAGATTGATATCGCGCTTGATACTGCATTTACAGTTGATACGCTCAATCAGTTCCGCTTCCAAGCTCCCGCAGGCAGTCCAGCAGCTGCCATCACCGATCTGAATGTACGTCTCTCTACTGACGATGATGACGACGATGACGATGATAACGGTGGCCCACCTGCCGTGATAGTTATTGGTATTGGTGATGACGACGATGATGACAATGACGATGATGGTGGTATTAGACAAGAACTTGTGATTATCAACAATGTTGTCTTTGTCAATGTCACTATTCCAATTGTCGTTACAGGTAATGCCCGTAATGCTTTCCTCGTCTTTGATCTCGATAACGATGATGATGATGGTGTTGGGAGGGATGATGACGACGACGACGACGATGATGACGACAGAGGTATACGCATCATTGGTGACGATGACTGTGATGCGCGTGGAGATGACGATGATGATGACTTAGGTGATCTCTTTGCTTTGGCTGATGTGATTTTCATCGAAGGGACAGGCTTTGTCAGCAGCATTAACAGTTGTCAGGTGCGGATTGGTCTCGGCCAAAACAATGTCATTAGCAATCAGACGATTCAAGTTCAGTTGAGTTTCAGCCTCAACAGTACTGTGATCGATGACGATGATGACGATGATGATGGCTTTTCACGAAGATCTGTTGACGCATCACAATCATCGTTAAATGGTGGATTTACGCAGTTATCGACCGAGACCGCTGGTGTATCAGCCGATGTGAACTTTATACTGGTTTATAATGACTCTGGCGGTTCACAAGCACTACCGCTTCCACCTATGACACTTACCGTACCAAGTGACATCGCCCCGTCACCTGATACGACTACCCCATCGCCCGATACAACTGCGCCACCTCCTGACAATGCTACCCTATCGCCGGATGAAAGCAATACCATAACTCGCTTGCCTTTAGAAAGCATGGATGAGCGATTCCGTGCTACATGGGAAGCGGGTGGGGGGTTGGATATCTTTGGCCTTCCAATCACTGAACCACAAACGCTGGAAAATGGCATTACTGTCCAGTATACCGAACGGATGCGCTTCGAATACCATCCCCATCTGGCAGGAACTGAATTTGAGGTGTTGCTAGGTCTACTTGGCAACGAGTTGGGATTCAAAGAGGAACCTTCAGTTGCTGATGCTAATGCTTTGAGGAGTGATGATGCCGAGTGGTACACCCCAGAAACTGGCCATGTGATCGGTGCAGCTTTCCGTGACTACTGGTCAAATCGTGGTGGACTCCCAACATTTGGCTATCCTATCACCCCTGTTCGTGTCGAAAATGGACGAGAAGTGCAATATTTCGAACGTGTACGGATGGAGGCGTGGCCGGAAAATAGTGGTACGCCTTATGAGGTTCAACTCGGATTTCTAGGTCTCTTATCGCTTCAAAATACACCTGATAACTAGCTACTAGGTAGTAACGTTACATAATGACAAAATGGCATCAAGATGTTCCTCACATCCTGGTGCCATTTTTTGATATACACAATTTCTTTCATAGAACATTTGATATCTAATGAATATGAGTAATGATAATTTATTCATTTTGCTATTTGCCGCACCAATAATAGTGAGATGTTGGTAGTGTATGCCCGTAACCATCTGGTGTAGTTGGTTGTTATGGGAGCAATGATGTCATGTGTCATGTTGAAGACAGTGTATCTCAGGAGGGTACATGAAACACAGATCGTTATTGATTACACGCGCCCTTTCACTCTGTGTAACGTTTGTACTTGTGTGTACGGCGGTATTGACAGTTCCTATTCAATCGGCATATGCAGACCGCGTAACGGTATTTGATGCGGATTTTGACAACGCATCTATCGGAGCACTTTCTGACACGCTTGCAGTTGATGTTGGTGCAGTTGTACCAGAAGAAGGCAATGTTTCGATTATTGGTTTGCGCAGTGGTGATGACGACGATGATGATCTCACCACCGCTGATGATGACGATGATAATGGAGATAGTAGCGATCGGGCTTTGGCAGTAGATGGCACCGATGGTCAAGCCACCGCGCTCCTTCAATGGAGTAACTATCCCGACTCATTACCAATAAGCACCACTGAAGAAATAGAGCTTCGTGTTCGGGGAAACTTTTTCGCCTTATCGGATGATGTCGGAGGAACGTCCTTCGGCCTCTTTTCGGGCGAGTCGTTCTTTGAGTTCTTCAGTTTCGGGTCTAATGGGCAGCTTACCCGCAATGGTGAGTCGCTTGGGTTAAGCTATCGTGGCAGTTCAGACGATGACGACGATGATGATGATAGTGTCGCTATCTCAGATGACGATGACGACGATGATAATGGCAATGGTGATGACCTCAAGGTCAGTCTTGTGCGCTTGGATGTACGTTTAGTTCTTAACAATGGCGATAATCGTGCAGAGATGATCATCATCACCACTGATGGTCGACGTGAACTGAATATCGCACTTGATGCCGCATTCACACTTGAAACGCTCAATCAGTTCCGCTTCCAGGCCCCCGCAGGCAGTGCAGCAGCAGCAGTGACGGATCTGAATGTACGTCTCTCTACTGACGATGATGATGATGATGATGACGATGATCCACCAGCTGTGATCATTGTTCGTGATACAGATATTGTTCAAGAAGTCGTCATTATCAACAATCAGGTCTTTGTTAACGTGAATATCACTATTGTGAATACCGGTGGTAAGGCACGTGGCTCTTTCCTCGTTTTCAATCTGCGCGATGATGACGATGATGATGACGATGATGATTTGGAGGATTTCTTTGATTTAGCCGATGTCGTCTTTATTGAAGGTGTCGGATTTGTGAGTAGTATTGAGAACGGACAGGTACGAATTGGGTTGGGACAAAACAACATCATCTCCAGCAATGGCACAGTTCAGGTACAACTCCAATTCAAACTCAAGGACACCATCCGTATCGATGACGACGATGATGATGACGACGATAATGGCGGTTCTGCACGTATATCAGTAGATGTCGACTTCAATTTATTCTTCGATGACACAGGTGGTGGACAGTCAATAGCGCTCCCTCCAATCGTTGTTGTCGTACCAGATGATGTTGTTGGCCAGCTCCCTGATGACGATGACGACGACGATAATGATGATGATTTCGGTGTTACTATTGTTCGTCTGCCCATAGAGAGTATCGATACACGATTGCGGTCTACCTGGGACGCACGTGGTGGTCTGGATATCTTTGGCTTCCCGGTCACTGAAGCGGTCCTATTAGAAAGTGGTATTACCGTTCAGTATTTCGAACGTGCGCGGATTGAATACCATCCTGATCTGGCAGGCACCGAGTTTGAGGTGTTGATTGGATTGCTTGGTGTTGAGTTGGGGTATCGCGTGCCGCCCTCGGTTCTTAACGTTGATGATCTGGACGATGATGACGCACTGTGGTATTATCCAGAAACAGGCCATGTCATTGGTGAATCGTTCCGAAGTTACTGGTTAGATCGTGGCGGATTAGCACTGTTTGGCTATCCCATTAGTGCGGTTGTGGTTGAAAATGGACGCGAAGTCCAGTACTTTGAACGGTCACGCATGGAGTTATGGCCGGAAAACAGTGGTACGCCTTATGAAATTCAACTCGGATTTTTAGGTCTGCTATCGCTTGAAGCTGATGATGACGATTGATTATAAGTAGTTGGTAAATTGTACCAGGGTGTTGCTTTGGCATCTTGGTACACTATCGTTTAAAATACGCAACCATAATGTAGGAGAATGCTTGTGCTCTGGTTAATCTGGATCATGATGATGTTATTCATTCCGCTGTTTGCAGGAGTCATTGTAGTATTACGTCAACGCCGTGAACATCAGAACATCCAATTGTCAGATGGTGGGAAACACACCGAAGAACGACGTGCAATGATCACCGAGTAAACAATCACAGGTCAGATATCAGGGATACAATATCATTAAAATCTCATCTCGTATTCACTCATAAAAGGTTGTTTGTTCATAAACATCGGATACAATACGAGTAACGTAAGTATGTAGAATCGGAAGTGGTGTTAGTAGAAATACCAACACCACTTGTAATACATTAGCTGTTGCTAACGGAGGATTAGCCGTGCATGCAGCATCAAACTTGATTGGCACTCGATTTGGTAATTATGAAATACAAGCGCTCCTCGGTAGTGGCGGCATGTCCTACGTCTACCGAGCGTTTGATCACAACCTGCACCGTCAAGTCGCCATCAAAGTACTCACCAATGCTGTCGCTGCGCAACCGGGATTTGTTGATCGCTTTCGTCAAGAAGCGCGACTAATTGCGAGCCTGCGACACCCTCATATTGTCCAGATTTATGATCTTGGCAGTGAGCATGGCTATACCTATATGGTGCAGGAATTGTTGCCTGGGCCAACACTCGAAAAACGCTTACACGATCTGTCGGCCCAGAATAACAAGCTTGATCGTCACGATATTGTGACGATTGCTACACAACTGTCGAGTGCTCTCGATGGCGCACACAATGCAGGGATCATCCATCGTGATGTGAAGCCCAGTAACATCATGTGGAATGCTGCTGGGTCGTTGGTGCTGACAGACTTTGGGATTGCTAAGAATACCCTTTCTGGCAACAGTCAGACTCAGACGGGTATGGTTATTGGTACGCCAAATTACCTCTCGCCTGAGCAGGCACAGGGATTAACAAAACTGACACCAGCCAGCGATATTTATGCCTTTGGGGTAGTTGTCTATGAGATGATCACTGGCAAAACGCCATTTAGCGGTGACACTCCCATGCAGGTTGTGCTGGGCCATCTTCAACACCCACCGCCGCCGCTCCAACCGCAACGTCCAGACATGCCATCTGGTGTGGAAACAATAGTCCAACGCGCATTGAGTAAAGACCCTGCTGCGCGATTCCAAACGGCAGGGGAGTTTGCGCGTATGTTGGAGCAGAACTGGTCGGCGGCGTTTATGCCTGCAACTGGCACAACGATCCATGGTATTCATGAGCAGGAAACATATCATTGGCCCGGACCAAGCGGGAATCCACCTGCTAATGCGACCCCGCCGGTCGTACAGGCCCGTCCATCGCAACCTGCAGCACCTGTACAATCATCTCCAAAAGCTATTGGTTCAAGTGAACAACCAACACATGGTTCCCCACCTATGTTGTTACCTATTCTGTCCATACTGTTAGCTGTTCTCTTTATTGGAGGGATTACGCTGGTAGTGCGGGGTAATAATGAGGCGGCTGAGGCATCAATTCCCCCTGGCGCAGAAGCCGAAGCTCCATCAGACTCTAATTCCCAACCACCAGCAGAAGATCAACCTCAAGGGGAGCCACCGGTGGAAGGGCAACCTGTTGGAGTACAGCCACCTGAGGAGGAACAACCATCGCAAGATCAGCCAGATGTACCACAAGAGTCACCATTACCTACCTGGCGTGCCAGTCTCGACACTGGTGTTGATGAAGGTCGTGCAGGGCCACGTGGAGATAAGCTTATCGCCTTGTCTGACGAGGCATGGGGTGCTATCTTTGAGGAAGACAACAAGAAAGCGCTAAAAAAGTTTGACGACATGCGTAAGGAACTCGAAAAGGGCGAAAGTGACGGGGAAATAGCACCTGAGTTTGCTCAGGAAATACGCGATGGTATTGATCAAATAATTGTTTTCCATAGATTAGATTAATAGTAAACGAGTGATGGGATGTGGTCGCCTTGTATGCTGACATGAAAGTTGAGTAGATATGGCTGCTTTGCTGCGTGGCCGTCTGGGTAGACGCATAACTGAGTTAGAGCTGCTGATTACCTCATGTTTGCTGCTATTGGTTGGTTTAGGGACGCTCATTTATCGGGCTGGTGGCGAGATACGCTGGGCCGATCTCGCCATCACTGGAGCTTTCATTGGCCTCTTTATTACACTGAGCTTGGCGTTAGCGATCCGTGGCTGGCGTGAAGATCAACTCCTTTTACCCATTGCAGCGCTTCTTTCCGGTATCGGTCTTGTGATGGTGCGCCGTCTTGAGCCAGATCTTGTGACACGCTACGGGGAGTTCTTCGGGGGGGTTGCATTTAAACAGGTGATCTGGGTGCTTGGTGGTGTTGTGGTGCTCTGGGCCGTAAGTTTTATCCCCTGGCGTTTTAGCTGGCTCAAAAATTATCGCTATACATGGCTCCTTCTTGGTATTGTGCTCGTGGTCATCACAGCACTATTTGGGATCGAGCGTAATGGTGCGCGCTTATGGCTTGACCTTGGTGTATTCCAACTTCAGCCGGTTGAACCCCTCAAAATCCTTCTTGTAGCCTATCTTGCAACATATCTGAACGACCATCGTGATCTGATTGGCCGTGATTATTATTTGGGTAGGTGGCGTATTCCGCCATTACCGTATCTCATTCCGATTCTATTGATGTGGGGATTGACCATCGGGTTAATTATTGTTCAGAAAGACCTCGGTGCAGCGCTGCTCTTCTTCACGATCTTTCTTTCAATGCTTTTTGTGATTACTGGGCGTGTTTGGTATGTTATTGCTGGTTTAGGAGCGTTTGCGGTTGGCGCTGCGTTGCTTTACCCGCTATTTGGTCATGTGCAGGTACGCATTGATGCCTGGTATGATCCCTGGAATGACCCCTATGGACGTGGGTACCAGATGGTGCAGGCATTGTCCTCTATTGCCAATGGAGGGTTGGTTGGTGCCGGACTCGGGTCAGGTGATCCCACGGCAGTTCCTGAAAGCCATACAGATTTTATTTTTACGGCAATAAGTGAGGAATTAGGCTTTGTTGGGGCATTAGGGCTATTGTTGTGTTATGTGTTATTTGCGTTGCGCGGGTACCAGATTGCGATGCAATGTCGCGATGGGTTTCAGCAGTTGTTGGCGGCTGGCCTTACAACTGCTATCACAGCACAGGCACTTATCATCACTGCTGGTACGACTAATCTTATTCCGTTAACTGGTATTACACTACCTTTTGTAAGTTATGGTGGCTCTTCAACGCTCGTCAACTTTGCGATGTTAGGAATATTGTTACGGATATCTGCTGAACATAAGAATCCACGGGTGTTGTAATTTTGGTGTGTTGTAGATACCGAGGTATAGAAAAATATGCCCCAACGTTTTCAACTCGTGCTTGCATGGATCGGTGTGGTCATCGGCATCGCACTTGTCGGTATCGGCTTCTATGTTGAGAGTACGCCCCAATGGCGATTACAATTATTGGTTGGTTTAGTCTTATTTGCGATCCTCCCCTGGATGTTGGTTGGGAAACAACTCCCCCTTGTGACACGTGGCTTAGCTCGGTTGTCGCTTGTATTTATCCTTGCGTTTACTGCTGTCGCACTACAACTGGTACGTGAACAGATTAGCCAAGCAAGTATCACACGTGAGCGAGTTGCCACACTTTTCCAGCCCATTGCCACAACCGTTCCTGAGATTGAACAGAGGCCTAACCCTGCTGAACGTACATCATTGGGTACTGAGAGAATTTGGCCTGTGCGTGTAGATACACCACAGCGAGGTCGTGTACTGACTCGCGATAGTGTCATTATAGCGGATATGGTAGATGGACAACGTGTATACCCTGACCCTGACGTCGGCCATATTATCGGGTTTAACAGTCGGTTGTATGGAGCCAGTGGAATCGAAGCAAGTTATGATGATTATCTTGCAGGAATGAGTGTTCTCTCCCCTACAATGATGCTCGAGTCAAGATTGCTCGGTACGCCCGTCGAAACATCGCCCGCAGGTATACGCCTTGTGCTTGATATTGGTTTGCAGCGTGTCGCGCAAAATGCACTGGGTGATCGCAAAGGTGCTGTCGTGCTACTTGACCCGCGTACAGGAGCTATCTTGGCGCTTGCTACATATCCTCGTTTTGACCCGAACCAGTTAATGATATCTGACCAAGCAAGTGAAGAAGATATAGCACAAATTCAGGATTCATGGGAGCAATTGACCAGTAATCCTGATAGTCCATTGCTCAATCGTGCTACTCAGGGTCGTTACCCTCCTGGGTCGGTAATTAAAACCTTGACCGCTGCTGCAGTACTTGATAGCGGTATTCTTGATGGTCCTGAAGATGAAGTAACTTGTCCTAATCGTTTATCAACTGAGGCAGGTGCACCACCAGTACGTAATGCCGTTGAGAATCTGGATCGGCGTACTGGTGATCCATCTGATCTCAATCGTGTATTTGCTTTTTCTTGTAATACTGCTTTTGCACAGCTGGGTTTGGAACTTGGTCCTGAGCGTTTTGCGGAGTATGCGAAACGATTTGGCTTACACTATGCCAATGAAGAAGGACTTGTGGTAGATTTACAAGATATCCAGGCTGATCTTGGGAGTATTGCCAGTGAGCCCGCTTTTCTCGAACGAGAGGTTGCACTGGCTGATACAGCCTATGGTCAGGGACAGGCGTTAGTGACACCACTTGATATGGCACAGATGGTTGCTGTTATTGCGAATGATGGGAAATTGATGCGGCCCTATATTGTTGAGCGGGTGCGCGACAGTACGAGTCAAGACGTGTTATTTCAGCGTCAGCCAGAAGTGCTTCGGGAGGTGATTTCACCACAGGCGGCCCAGCAAATGCGCCAGGTGATGCAGGAGTCGGTTGAGACTGGTTATGCAAAGCCGGTGGAATTACCAGGGGTTTCGATTGGGGCGAAGACGGGAACTGCCGAGGTGTCCAGTGGTGATCCTCATTCGTGGTTTGTGGCCATCGCACCGGTAGAAGAGCCACGCTTTGCAATTGCGGTTATCGTTGAGAATGGCGGTGAGGGGAGTCGGTCAGCGTTGCCTGTTGCGCGTCAGGTATTGGCTGCAGCACTGGGAGTACAGCCATGAATCGTTGGTGTTTAAGAATTGGAACGGGTCTAGTGTTGCTGCTGCCGGGCTGCGCTGATGTCCCATTACTTGACCGTGGTCCGCCACCAACACCAACCCCACTGGTGCAACCATACGATGATGCAATTGCTACTGCTGTGGTAGAAGCTGAACCAACCGTGCAGGCAGGTACCTATTATGATCGAGCGGATTTTTTGCTGGGTCAGGGTGATAATGAGGGGGCGATTGCTGATTATACCCGTGCTATCGAACTTGATCCGACGAACTCACGTGCATTTAACAACCGTGGTCTGGCCCAGGCAAACCTTGGGCAGTTTGAACAAGCATTAGCGGATTATGCGAAGGCCATTGAGCTTGATCCTGACTATATTCGAGCGTACAAGAATCGCCTGTTGATTGTTGAACAACAACGGAATCTCGAAGCGATGGCACGCGATTATGGAGCTTTGGCCGGGCTAGAGGAAGACAATGCTGCTGCATATCGCTATGCACAGGGGCGTGCACTGCAGGAAACAGGCGATCTGACTGGAGCACGTGCTGCCTATGACGCAGCAATCGATGTTGATCCTGAGCAGGTCGACGCATTCTTCAATCGTGCTATCATTAACTTTACGGAGAACAATCTTGATGGTGCATTGTTGGATCTCGATAGCGCTATCGAATTAAGCCCTCGTGCCGCGAATGCCTACTATACCCGTGGCTTGTTGCACAATGCACGTGGTGATCAACAACGGGCCATTGGCGACTTTACCCGAGCCCTTGAGTTACAGTCCCAATACCCCGAGGCATTGCTGGGGCGTGCGTCTGTTTACCACGAGATCGGCGAGGTCGATAATGCTCGTGCCGATCTGGAAACTTTATCCCAACAAGAACTTGATGAGAGTTTAGAATTTGCAGTTGATGTATTACGTCAACAGGTTGGTGGATAAAAAGAATGCGTTCTCCGGCTTTTACACATGATCGATCCTGCTCTACCTAATCAACATCGTTCCTGTCTGTAAAAGACACGACACGGCTCTTCATCATCATACGAGACAAAGAGCTATACAGTTACTGGTATGGCTCGTTCTTGTAAATGTGGTAACTCTAAAATACGATCAAATCGTGCGTGATAATGCTCATCACCATGCATAATCATGATGACCGTCTTGCCATGAAGCATCGTAAAGATGCTGTCCATAATGGCATCTTTGCTCGATGTATCAACGTGAGCCAAGGGCTCATCAAAGATGTAATGTTCTGCATCTTTCAATATAGTTAGGATAACCTGAACCTTTTTCTTTTCCCCTTCTGATAGATCATCAAGGACATCGCGTTGTACTTTATCGTCTAGTCCAAATCTCGTAATCAAATGGTCAAATCGCTGCTTCTGCTCGTGTGTTAGAGCGTGATAGTTCACATGCTCAGCAATAGTACCAGAGATAAAGTGAAATGGTGTCAATAAGGCACTGATGGTCTCGATCTGTGGTTGACGTACGGTGCCGCTTAGTGGTGGTAGGAAGCCACTTAAAACCAGTGCGAGGGTTGATTTGCCACATCCGTTTGGTCCAATGATTAAACACTTCTCATGAGGCCAAATCTCAAGATCGATATTAGTAAGGATGTGTTGTTGCTCATAACCAAGCGATGCAGTAGATAGCTTAAAAGTGTTTCCCTGTCTGGGGATATAGGGTTTGCCCATCTGCTCAAATTCTAGCATACGTTCAACATAACCAGATGTTTTAGCAACATTCGACCAGACAGCAATAAGATTGTTTGCTGCAGCAATTAAGCGCCAAAATGCGCTCATAAAGCCCATCAAGCCACCAATAGTAAGGGCTCCGGTTACCACGGCAAAACCTGCCGCAATAAGAACAGTGGCTTCAGCCAAAGACAACGTGATAGTACTATAGGTTTGATAGGTATTGGTAAGTTTCACGCGAGCAAACAATACATTGAGATATTGAACCAATTGATTGGCGACTTTGGTGTGCACTGTGAGAGAGAGATTGAAGACATTGATGGTTTTATACGCACGTACTGATGCCGATACTATATGTCGGACTTGTGCTTCTTGTTCTTGCTCTTCCTGCGATTTTTGCGTGATTTTTGTACGAAAATATTTTGATAAAGCGTAGAGTATGGGTACAATTAGTAACAGAATGACTGTTAATTCCCAAGATAGGTACAAGGAGACCAGCAACGCAGCAATACAAATAAACGCATTCACATGCATCTGTATAACCGTATCGACCGACTCAGTAGCAATTTTGGCCGGTTCATCATAGACGCGTGAAAGCATGTAACCGCTATCATAAGCGGCTACATATTTGTAAGGTATCGCATAATAATGCCCCAACATCTTGAGTGCCAATTGCTGCGTAATGCGATTTTTGAGATTTTGTGTGAGGAGATCCTGAAGTAAAAAGACCAATCGGATTCCGGCTCCAAAGAGAACAAGTAAGCCAGAAGCAACGACAAATGTGGTGTAGTTACCAGCAAGCAATCCTTCATCAAACAGGTATCTCATCATCAAGGGGTCTATGATGGTAAATACCACATGTCCAGAGATGCTGATCAAGAGCACCATGATAAGAAAAGAACGTTGGATTGTAACAACATTGAGCAGTTTTCTCATACAACTACCTATTTTGTGACCACATCTAGTGAAGGATAAAAATGTGGATCAAAATCGTAAAGAAAACGGCCTTTTGGCTTTTGCAGACGATGCAGAAACATGCCAATACCAGCAGATCCTCCTCCATAGTCATTGCAGAGGCGAAATAATCCATCACCAGGGAAGGCCAAACCTTCTGGTTGTTTGATACCAAAAAGCGCTAAATTAGCTGCTAAAGCCTGGGCCTGTTGTAAATATTGTGACTTATTGGTAAACATATACATATCAATCAAGAATTCACCGAGCCCACTCATACCAACAAACTGACCTGGTAAAACTGCAAATCCCTGAGCAGCGTAGTTTGCGGTTCGTGCAGCCAATTGGGCATACCGATCATCATGTAAAAGTGTTGCGAAGCGTATGAGGACACTCCCAATCCCTGCATTCCCAAATCGCCAGTAGGGTGACAACGATGGACTATTTGGTTTCGCTCGCCACACCATGGCTTCTCCTTCTTCAAGAGCTTGTGATATTTCATACTCCAGCCCGGCCAATGCATAATCCAAATACTTTTGCTGTTTCGTATAGTGATATAAATACAAAAGAAACAAGGCGATACCAGAGGCTCCATGGGCAAAACTATGATAAATTTCACCATCCGGTGCTTGCCACTGACAAACTTTCCCTTCTCGGTTTGCCTGCCCAATAAGATAGTTGCCAGACTCACATGCTTTTTCTAGATATATGTTGTTTTGTGTTTTGGTATAGAAATACAGACTGGCCAGCCCCCAGCCAGCAGCACCATAGAATATATCATTACCTGCGTAGAGTAAGGATGACTGATACGCTTGTTGGATGATATGTTCTGCTTCCTCCAGCAATCCTAACTCTGCTAATCCCCATGCAATACCACTTGATCCCACAAAGAGTCCGGGAGTGTAAGTTTGGTTATCAATTTTCTGTTGTAATACCCAGTCTATGAGATGATCAGGTATTGCTACGCCTCTATGATGAAGATATAGTAAAATTCCCAAAGCACCATAAGCTAGATTGAGAGGGTTGGTATTAAACATACGGTAATCAGCCGGCCAAAGACGGTCGTTACGATCACACGTTGCGGTATGCAAGATATACTCATCTATGCCCCCACACACACTCTCGATCTGATCGATATAGTTATTTATATGTTTTGGGAAAGTGCTATATACTTGGGGTACATCGCGTTCTTGAAATAGAAGGTGACTACTCTCTTCGATGCGACCATCCAACATGTCTAGAATAATCTGTTGGATAATCAAGGGAAGGCCCATATCTTGGGTAAGCCGTTCAAGAAAGGCTAATTTGGCCGATGGATTTAAGGTAAATAGTGGTTGGATTGGTAGTAGTAGACTATAGAGCCCACACCCTAACGCATAGTAATCATCAGCAATGGTAGGTTGTCCACCTTGTTTACGATGTGGCGACATGAACCCAGGAGTGGACAATGTATCCTCAGCCGGGATTGGATCATCAACGAGTATTGCACCCTCTAGATCGATGAAATATACAGCAAGTGTCTCAGGGTTGATCAAAATGTTACTTGGTGAGACATCAACGACCAAAACACCACATTGATGAATAGCTTGAAGTGCTGTCATTAAATTTCGCCCGATTTGGATAAAACGCTCACAAAATCGCTGAATGTTGTCAGTGGATAGTTTTTGCAATATCAGAGCGACATCTGGCATTCCTCGATACGCTGACAAATTAATCGCTTCGATATATTCCTCGATCAAAAAGAAATGCTCCCACTCTTGAACGAAACCCAGAGGTTGTGGTGTATAGCCAGTATGACGCAGACGTTCAAGAAGGAGAAACTCTTTTTGTAGCAGAGCGGTCGCACTTGTGTGTTCGCGTTTCGTTTCTCCAACATAAGGACGAGCTTCCTTAATAAGCACTATTTCTCCAGTATGTTGGTCAATGCCACGATAAACACCGCCAGCATTAGAAAAGTTGATCGATTGACTAACTTTATAACGCTGCCCTAAAATGACCGTTGTCATTGCTGGCTCTTCTGAGGGTAAAACAAAAGGATCTTCAACCCAAGGGGGTAACTGAAAGAAGGGTGCTCGTTGATCAGGTATGATCTGTCCATTTGGGCTACGAAGAACCCATTGCTTTTCACCAAACATATTAACGGTAGAACGAGATCGTATACCGCCGTAGCGATAGAAAATGACCTTGCTAGTATCATAGCGTTTGTCTGACAGAATATAAGGCCCTTCCATATCTTGTGTAGCTGTATGGAGCAATTGCAGGAGTTCTATAAATTGCTCATCATTGATAGGATAGATCGTGATGAACTTTCCTGATGCACCACGGTTATTCTGCTTCGAATTGACAAAATTCAACATGAATTCATCAACTACTACCTTAAATGTAGTTTTTGTTTGAGACAAAATAGGCACAACGCGTTCAAGTATCTTATACGCATTCCTCGACGTAGCAGATATGTGGATTTTGAAACCTTGCTCAGGGAGCGAGATATGTGAGATTGAATGACAATTATACCAGATACCTGTTTTGATGATATTCCAGCTATTGTCCAAGTATTTTACAATACATGATCTGTATGATATTGTATTATTGATCTCATATCGATTTATGGGTTCAAAAAACTTTTTATCTACAAGAAAAAATGTAGATAGTTCGCGGCCCAAACGTCGATCAATATTTGTCATAGATTAATCCTCCAGAGTATTTAAATATTTCCCTGTGCTGATTCATGTATGCATTATTTGTCAATAGATTACCTATATAGAATAGCTATGTGTTACTTAACATCTACACCTTTATTATGATTGTGTTGAGTTGAAAAATGCATTTAACCAGTAGTAACAGGATTTTCAGATGTAGTATAACCAAATATATAAATAGACCAATCGGATAATAAATAGCGTGCTATAGCGATATTCGAGTCGCTAAAACTACGTAGAGATAGATTGGTCTAATTATAGGTGTAGAATATGCTTTTTGTAGGTCGTTCTATACATGTCTTGGCAACATGCACATTTCTTACAGTATTGTCTATTGGCCTCCCTGTTCTAACGTTGCGTCAGAACAGGGAAGCTTTGTGATTATTCCTGTAACGTGCAAGCTATACTAATTAGGGAACACCATTCCTGTGTGGGATCATCGAATCCTTCCAGTGTTTGGAGGGCCAGAATATTGGCCATTGATATCACCCCCTTTCTATATGAATATTTCGTGTGGAACGATGTATGTAGTTATACTATGGAAACACGCGTGACACATCGGGTGATCCGCCACACATGTGTGGCGTTTCGGCCAGTTGTTTATTGGCTGGATAATTCGTGGCGCGTAATTTTATACATGGCCATAAGAGAAGCTCACGTCGTGCCAATGCGTTTGTGTGTGGGCAGTGAGGTACTCATATTGATACAGGGGCGTACAGTAGGTGCTATCATGTTATGGTTATGGAAACGCAATCACTTTTTAAGGATGAGATGATAGATCCAGAATAAGATTGTGATGTTTCAATGCTGGGCTATGTTGCATTGTTACAACCTATGAGCCTTTTCTTTCTGCTGTTCGTGGTGTAGCAAACAGCTGACAAGGTGATTACAGGAGGGAAGAAGCGATAACAGTTGGCTATATTCTGCGATCTGGTAACCTAACGGGTTTACGATGATAAGCTGCTCTTTCTTCTATCAGGTCGCGTTGACAAAAAGAGCGCTATGGGAAAGCCTTGGCGCTCTTTTCGTGTATATTGTACAGTAGGCACGATTAGGTGCGTTGAAACCACTCGTCTGTACTAAAGTCCTCTCGTCCATCCTCATCAGTGTAATCCGTCCAGATATAGACACGTAGTCGCTCCTGCCCATTATCTTCATAAACCCGCATCCACACGCGCTTTAAGGCAAAACCCTGGTCGTAAGTGGCCCGAAGCCAGCCGTTTGAATCATATATAGCACTAATCCTCCCCCAGTCACATTCTCTAAAAGTGGAGCACTTAGCGAAAATCTGTACATAATAGGCACGTGGGTATGGGCAATATGTAGACTCAACCTCATCAGCTGATGAAGCCGGGACATATGGACATTCAGCATCAATGTTGACCCGTGTAATACTATAGGTATTGGGATCAACGTTTTCCCATCTTCCTGCCTCAGCTCTGGGGTTAAAAGACTGTGCGTGTGTAGGAGATGTATTACCGATAAGTGAACTGACAAGTGCTAGTATGATGATGGCGAACACACTAGCGAATGATTTTCTCATGATCTTACTCCTTACGATATTGATATATTAGATTAGGAGCGACTCAGGACAATAGGTTGATCTAGTGACTTCACGAAATGCACCATGTATGTACTCCCATGTATTGACAACAATCCATATCACAGAGATGTTACTGCAATTGATGAATATCAATTCAGTGTGACTCCGAATTGAGTAGGCTATCTACAATTCTCCTTCTGAGCATCATTCTGTGTTCAGTTATACTACACCGACAGTTAATGCACATCAGGTGATCCGCCACCTGTTGGTGGCGTTTTAGCCAGTTGCTCACTGGCTGATTTTCCTGTCTTCACCAAACCCATGACCGTTCTTGAGTTTTCTCATCAATCCAGCCCTGTTCTTGTGCAAATATGGCAGCCTGGGTTCGGTTGTCAACCCCCCACCGCCGATACAATTGCTCCAGCTGAGAACGGATAGTACGCTCATTTACACTCAGTGCTTTGGCAATCTGGCGATTGGTCTGTCCTTGAGCCACGCAGGTGATGATCGCTAATTCATAGGGGTTGGGCATCATAATATGTGGTCCTTGCTGCATATGACTCCATGCCTGAATGAGCGGAACCATGCTCGGGCTGTACCAGATTGCACCGTGTTGGATGCTCTCAATTGCGTTCCATAGTCCGTCGGGAATATCATCGCGGTGTACATAACCAGTAACTCTGGCATTCAACAAACCCCATATATCGTGAGAAACAGGATTGGTGAGACAGACAAGTGATAGCACAGTAGGGTGGTGCAGGTGAACTTGTCCTAGTTGCCACATCATTGCTATTGAGACTTGATCTGTCTCCACAATTATTAGTTCAGCCTGTGTTGCTTGGACATAGGCAAGCAGGTGTGGTGGATGTGTAATGCTTCCTGCCAATGTAACTGTCGGTAATTGCATAAGTATTTCGTCCAGTGGTGATGGAGAAGCTATTTCATCATACATAAGGACAACACGAACAGGGTGTGGCATAGTCATTCTCGCTTTCTACACTTCATTGCATAAGTGATTCATTGGCGCTGATGAACCACCTGTCGTATATGTTTTTATCATCGGATTTGGTGATATCAGAGCACCTGAAAAGTATGTAAACTACGTTAATTTGGTGCAGCATAAAAACAGACTGTACTGCTATTGGAATGTTGGAGGCTAGGAAGGCTGTGTTGTGCTACGGGGTGATAATACTATGCCTTGTTCATTGTCTGCACATTATCTTCTGCTACGGATGCTTGTAATACACCATTTTTATTGCTACTCTGTTCAAGTGATTATTATCACATTACTCTACCAGGGCTTCTTTGAGAAGATCATCACCGCTCATCTTATGATCGCTAAACGGTCATTCTAAACTACAGATAACCATAATGTATAACGAGCATGTCTGCTATGGCTATATAAAATTTTCTATGCATTACTGTAGTATGATTCTTTTTTTGATCATAACACTGCTAAAAATAAAGCAAATGTTACGTTAATATATATAATATGTTTTCTCTTGGTATATGTCTTGTGTATCCATGGTAGTACTCATGAGTATGGATACGTGAGGTAAAGATGATGAATTTTTGTGACTGGCTTAAACGTTATCGGGCTATACGCCGACTTACGCAGCAAGATCTGGCCGAGGCACTTGGTTACGCTGAGATTACCTATCGCCGAGTCGAGCGGGGTGCAACTCCCTCTGCTACCTTTATTGATCGCCTGATCGACTATTTGGATCTCCCAGCCGATGAACAAACTATCTTCCGGAATTTTGTATTTACACATGACCATCCTGACGCTCACGCCTTGCTTATACAGGCGACCCAAACAATTTCATTATCTCATGGAACTGTAAGTCATTCCAACGGGACATTGACTGATGAATCTTCGCCGACTCCACATTCAGCCCTTGACAATCTACCCATGCCTCGTACTCCTCTGATCGGTCGGGCAGATCAGGTCAACCAGGTAGGTACACTACTGCAAAAGACATCGGTTCGTTTGGTGACGTTGACAGGTTCGGGTGGCGTCGGGAAGACACGGTTAGCTCTTCAAGTTGCTGCTGATCTCAAAACAGTTTTTCCACATGGAGTATGGTTTATTGATCTGGCCTCTGTAACCGATCCTGACCTCGTATTTGCTACGATTACACAAACGCTGGGACTCTATGAACAGGATTCGAGAACGATAGAAGAACAGCTACAAACGTATGTGCAGTGGCGACATATGTTGTTAGTTTTGGATAATTTCGAGCAGGTGCTTTCAGCAGCACCACGGGTAATACAATTGCTTGACCAGTCATCTCACCTTAAGATACTGATTACTAGTCGTGTACGGTTACGTGTGCAAGGTGAACATGCCATTGTTATTCCACCTTTGTTGTTGCCATCTTTGGATCCATTGCCGCCATTAGATGTTTTGGCGGCTGTTCCATCCGTCGATTTATTATTGTCCCGGGCGCAGACGCTCCAGCAAGATGTGGCTCTAACAGAAGACAATGCGTCGGCTATTGCCGCCATTTGCCATCGTGTTGCTGGTCTCCCTTTGGCATTAGAACTAGCTGCTGCCCGTCTTCGCCTGCTCTCTCCCCCCAAACTGCTTATACGCCTGGTTACTCAGGATGAAGTTCTGACAGAAGGAGCACGTGATGCTCCTCCACGTCACCAAAGTATGTTTGATACTATTGAGTGGAGTTATCGTTTACTTATACCGGTAGAACAGCAGCTTTTTCTACGACTCGCTATTTTTCGTGGGGGGTGCACGCTGGAAGCTCTTGAAGAGATTTGTGGAGGAACAGATCCAAATATTCAGGTATCAACAGAAGATGCATACCTTGCTCCTCTGGGTATGTCCGTTATTGATGTTTTATCCGCTTTGCTTGATAGTAATCTCATTACACGTGTGGTCAATACGAAAGATGAGCCACGCTTTGGCATGTTGGTGCCAATCCAATCCTATGCCCTTGAACGACTCAAGGCTTCGTCAGAAGTATCGGCTTTGGCAATACGTCATGCGACGTACTATCTTACATTTGCTGAACAGGCTGAGGTAAAACTTGCTGAAATGGAGCAACCTGTATGGCTTGATTATGTAAAAGAAGAGTATGACAATCTACGTGGGGCATTGAGTTGGGCGGTGACGCAGCACTATCCCGAAATAGCATTACATCTTGGTCGTGCGTTATGGCGCTTTTGGTATACCTATGGCTATATGCGTGAAGGATGTCAGTGGCTGGACCAAATCGTCGTGTTGGAGGGTCAGCCCCTGCTGCAAACACCAATGCCTGTTGCACATACTGAACGTTGTGTGTTTTGTCAGGAATCCTTGCGAATGAAGAACGAGGTGTGAAATGGACTTACCAAGTAGTGTGTTAGGCGTAGTGGTCAATATCACACATACTGCTTAGAGACAACAGGTATATTCTTCTACGCGTTGGAACATCAATTGATTATGGCTTGAGTCATACAGATATTGATGTGCTACGTTAACAGATTGAGGGATAGATAGTATTCGTCCTCTGGCTAACACATATGATCGATCCTGCTCTACCTAATCAACATCGTTCCTGTCGTTAAAAGACAGGACACGGCTCTTCATCGTCATACGAGACAAAGAGCCATGTTCCTGTGTGATTTAACCCCCAACCAAGGGAAGCATGATCCTGAATTGATTGGGATCAGGGCCCGGTCCCGGGCCGGGATCAGGCTGTGCTACCAGGTAGGTGCGAAACCACGCCAGTTGCTCTTGCGCGGCATACACCTGCGATGCAGGATTAGCCAAGCCATGGCCTTCCCCAATAAACCGGATCATGCGGGCCGGTACCTCCTGATCGACCAGTTGCTGATGGAGGTTTGCATTCAGCGTGATCGGCAGGAAGTCGTCGGTTCCGTGGAAGGTCAGCACGGGTGCGATCATCTGATCGACGTTATAACTGGGCGAGTCATCCTGATACTCCTGTGGGTGCGTGTAGGGGGTCGCGGGCCCTTGCAGGAAGGGCAGGGTTGTGGCATAGCCGCGGGTCCATTCGACCACCAGATCGATCAGGGCACACTGTGGGTTGGCCGCCGCATACATCTCAGGATGGCGGGCAATGCTCTGGAGGGCCACATAACCGCCATAGGAGCAGCCGCTGATACCCAGCTGTCCTGGTGCGACCCAGCCGTCATCGACCATCTGCTGGCCAATCGCGGCCAGCTCATCAATATCCACCTGCCCAAAGTTGGTGTCATCGTAGAGGGTATTGAAGAACGCGGGGCCATACCCTTCGCGCCCCGCCAGCGGGATGACCAGCACTGCCATATCAAAGTTGGGGAGTAGCGCAAAAGGCGCTTCGACGGAAGCACCCCAGCGATTGGTCATCACGGACCCCGGACCGCCTTCCTGCCAGACGACCATGGGAACATCCTCGGGTGGGAAGGGGGCATCCGCTGGTTGCAGCAACCAACCGTCACGGGTCTGGCCATTGTCTAACGGAAAGGAAACGGCATCCATCCGGGTATCGTTGACCTCGGCCACCGCGGCGTTGATCTGGGTGAGTGGCTGGGGGTCGGTGCCATCCAGCTTGCTGCGATACACTTCGGGAGAGCTGATAAACGAGTGAAAGGTGTACACGATGTTGGTCCCGTCACCAGCGAGTTGTGCATTGGTCTCAAGCGTCCCACCAAAGGTGCCAGGCTGCTCGCTCACAACTTGTAAGGTCTCGGTCGTGAGGTCGTAGGTGTAGAGCCAGATGTTTGTTCCAATACCGGCAGAAAAGAGCACGGTGGTTGGGGTGACAAAGGTGCCATAGGTGGCAAAGGGTGACCAATTGGTTCCACTTATCTGCCCTTGTTCCTGGAGATTGCGATCATAGAAGCGATAGGAGACGCTTTCTTCGCGGAGATACACCGGATGGTCCCGCCCGGCGAGCATGGCTGGCGCATGGATTTCCATCAGCAACGTATCACCATCGGGACTCCAGCTGCCGGCACCGGTAAACACGCCCCCAGCACCATCAGCGGCCCGGATAGACTGGACGTCATCATGCAGCAGGTTGAACAAGAGGAGTTCATTATGTTGGAAGAAAGGGTTGTCCTCGGGTGACAGTGCCCCGCTGGCATCCTGATAGACGAGCGATGAGAGCAACGCCCCATCCAGGTCCTGGACATCGTCCAGGCGATCCCGCACCCCGGTGTAGGTCACCGCTAGCTCACTATGGGTGAGATTCCACGCCGCCCCCTGAATGTCCGCACCCGCCGGTAAGGTGGTCAGGGTACGCAGGTCACCGGTGGTGGTATCAAGCAGGACCAGGTTGGCCGACTGGGTGGTGACTTCGCGTTCTTGTGGTGCCAGGGGGAGGAGTGGGTTGGTAGGATCGCTCGCACCTTGATAGGACGCGAGTGGGATGGTCTGCGTCGTGGGCGCCTGTTGGGTGTGTGGGGCAAGCAGCACCAGGATGTGCGACAGGTCGGGGGCGACATCGATTACCATACCCGCAAGGGTGGTCGGCAAAGGCTCGGTCGTGACCATGCCATCGCTGCGGTCGAGGGTTACGCGCTGTACTTGTGGGGCATCACTCGCTTGTTCAGGAGGGATTGTGGCCAGGGTTGTGAGCGTGTCGGCATCACGCCAATGGTAGGTTCCCGCAAGACCACTGATGAGACTGAGCCCACGAAAGTCATCACTGAGGGGGACGGTGGTACCGTTCTGGACATCCAGAAAGGTGAGAGTGGTGCCCAGGAGCGCGAGAACGGTTTGTCCATCGGGGCTGACGGGACTGAGGAGGAAGACCTGGGCGGTCGCCTGTAACTGCGCGATGTGGGCGACTTCCTCCTCCGCCAGAATCGGTGCACGGGGGGTCGCTGGGTCAAAATCGAGCACCCCAGGCGCGGACTGGGCGGTGGTGCTCGCTATGAGTGACAGACTGAGCAGCAACATGATCAACAAGGCTACATAACGCATCTAAACAACTCCATCTATGCTAATTAGTGATACTCTATGACGGGTGTGTCCAGCAATACCTGGGTCGCCCGACATACTTCGGCACCAAGGGTAGACAGGCGCCTTTCGATGTCTGGGTCGCCCAACGTCCCCTCTGGGGTGATGGCAGCCCCTGGGACGGCCACGGTGGTGGGGACCCGCCAGAGGTGCAGCGCACGGGCGATATAGTCGAGGGTATTGATGGTATTGACGCTCATGGCACCGCCAGCGACACTGATAAGTCCGACCACTTTGCCCTGATAGGCGTCTGGTTCCGCCAGGTGGAGAAAATCGAGGGCATTCTTGAAGGCGCCACTAACGGTGCCGTGGTAGACAGGCGCGACGAAGAGAAAGCCGGCTGCGTGGCGGATCTGCTCCAGGAAGTGCCAGACAGCAGCGGGGTAGGTGTCTACATCGGCACGGTTGTCAAAAAGTGGGAGCTGCAAGGTGTGCAAATTGAGCACTTCGGTGGTGACCTCGGGATAGATCGCTCCACGCAGGGCTGTGTGTGCCACAAGCTCGGTGCGCGAATGAGCCCGCAGGCTCCCAGTGATGGCGATAATATGGGTTGGCATGGTCTCTTCCTCGATAAACTCGGTATAAATAAGCACGCAGGCCGGACGCTCAAGCACTCACCTGTGCCTGGATCTGTTGTTTAGTCTGGGCATGCAGCGCCGCCAATTCGGCTTCTGCTTCGGCACGCGCATCGGCATCAAGTGAACTACTCAGATACGATGTAATGTCCTGGATCGCTTCCGTCACCCGTCCCAATTCTTTGAGGACGGTGGCACGATTCCAATAGAGTTCAGTAACATCGGGATGGTGTTCGAGCGCTCTATTTAATGTCTCCCAGGCTAGTGGGAGGTTACCCTCTTCATAGGCATAGATGGCTTGTTGCGTGAGGGCTTGCAGATGGGTTGGTTCCAGTTCCAGCAAGGTCAGGTAGTCGTGTCGCGCCGCCTCGTGGTGTTGGAGCGCGTCCCAGGCTTCGGCCCGGCCAGAGAGGGCCAGCAGTTGTTGTGGTTCGATGTCAAGGGCCCGCGAGTAGGCTGTCACCGCGTCCTCCATCTGACCCATCAAGCGATAACATTGGCCGAGATTGGTCCAGACTTCGGCATAGGGCGGGCTTAACGCAATGGCTTGGGTATAATCAGCTACGGCGAGTTCGTACTGTTCTTGGACCAAGTAGATGTTACCCCGCTCGTTGTAGTACTCCGAATAGTTGGGGTCCATCGCCATGGCAGCGGTGTAGTAGGGAAGGGCGTCGTCATACTGTTCCATCGCGGCATAGACTTGAGCAATATTGTAGAGGAGGACGGAACGATGGAGCTGGTGCTCATCTGGTGAGAGATGACGATCCAGTTGTTCAATACAGGCTTGACAGAGGGCAATCGCTTCATCATGGCGTTTCTGAAAATGCCGGATCAGGGCCAGCCCATTGCGATTAAATGCGGTTTGAAAAAACTGTTCGTGTGCTGGTAAATCTGCCTGCTCAATGGCGGCGAGGCCCATATCCAGATATTCTTCGGCCTTGATAAAATCGCGTTCGGGAAGATACCGGGCATACAGCATCGCCATGTAGTAGGTAAACTGTATCTTATATGCAGGGTGGGTACTTCGCTCTAATGCCTCCGTGATGAGGGGCAGTGCTTTGTGGGAGTGTCTAAGACCAAAGTAGCTCGTGCACAGCTTGATCGAGATAAAGATAAATTTGGAGAGATCATCTGCATGGTGTTGTCTAATTTGGTCCAATGCCGCTTCACCATAGACGACGGCATCAGCATACATCCCACGCGTATTGTAAATGGATAAGGCTTCCATTTGATAACGGAGCGCTTTTTTTGGTGTCGCACTGGCTAACCAGTAGCGGATAATTCTGGGAGCATACATTTCCATTTGAATGGGATCATTGCCCACCTCAGTCACAAGGGACTCAGCAGCTTCTTGCATTGCTATCGGATTGGGTGGTGCTGGTGCATCCGCTGGCAGGTCGACGGTGATGATGTGGGCAATGGCTTCTGTGGCAAAGTGTTGTTGAACTTGCTTGCTATGGAGTGGGTCGGTGGCGACAATCAGGGTCAGCGCATGCTGGTGTCCCCGGCGTCGCAGCCATTCCACAAAAAAGAGTTGTACTAAGGCCCCCGCACGCTGAAAGTCATCACAGGCGATGACGAACCGTACTCCATTGGTGAGTTCGACCCAGGCATCGACCAGATCGATCAAGCCGTGGATAATGCGATAGGCGCGGTCGGCAGGCCAGTTCCGGGTGCGTTCACCCTCGGAGCTGAGATCGGTTAAGGTGGGGTTCTGTACCGCGATAGTGGTGCGTAGGTCTGGCAGCACCATCGCCAGTTCATAGGCATGCTGCTGCACCAGGTGGGGCGCTCTGTCAGCGATCTGCGGGAAGATGGCCCGTAGAAACGTATTCAACCCGGTCCAGGGGCCATCTTCGTCCATCGCACAGGCGAGCAGATAGGTGTTGGTATCATTCGATTGGGTTTCATCCAACCATTGCTGTAACAGGGTGTAACGGGCCTGCCCGTTCTCTGCTTCCAGAATGATGACTTTCCCGCACGGCAGCGGTTTAGGTAGTTTGGTGGGTATGGACATGGGTCTGTCTCCATGAGTAATATAAACTGCGTATCCAAAGAAAAATGCCAAACCCTTGCCAGGACAGGACAATGGTCCCGATGACTACGACATCCAGAAAGCCATAGGGATCGGTCTGATAGCCAGCCAGCAAGGTTTGTCCAATA
The DNA here is from genome assembly GCA_039178835.1 of Chloroflexota bacterium. Classification (GTDB taxonomy): domain Bacteria; phylum Chloroflexota; class Chloroflexia; order Chloroflexales; family Roseiflexaceae; genus AL-N1. The sequence goes on along the minus strand of JBCDFA010000045.1, from coordinate 4,676 downwards.
ATGATCGCATAAGTATAGAGGAGTGGTATCACGACCAGCACAAACACCGATAATGCGACGATGCGCCCGATCAACCAGACCCAGGCATAGACCCCAATGACGTTCCGTTCATGACGGGGAATGTGGGATTGATCGGTCGTTGAGACCCACGGTGCTATTTTGGCACTGTAATTCTTGAGTAGGTCAGTGGCATCCTCCATCAAGTTTTTACAGCCAAAGTAGTTGGCAATGACATAGTAGAAATCAGTACGGAGAAAAAAGTAACATTGCCACAACAAGCCCAGCAGATAGCCAAAGATGATGGCCCGAATGATGAGTATAGCGGTTTCGGGGAGGACTAGCCATCCGCTCTGCACTGCGAACAGCAGCATGAGCAATAATGAGGTGATGGTCAGGTCGAGTAAGGGACCCGCCAGAAAGGGAATATAGCGTTTATTTCGTGGGAGAATCCACACACCAGTCATGTCGGTTTCAGCCACAATAACCCACATCCGATGGCCAATACCAAATCGTGAGGAAATCCCAAAGGAACGCGTGGCAATCAGATGAGCCATCTCGTGCAGTGCAACCCCGACGAAACCGATGAGCATCAGGGTGAGGTTCATCAGCGTGATGTGTTCAGTAAACACCAGGGATTGCCACCCTGGGACGATGGAGGGCTCCAGCGCAATAGCAATGCCAGTGATGCCAAAGATAATGCAACAGAGGACTAGCGTATATGTGCTGAAGAGTGTGCGTGCCAGCGACTCAGGAAAATTCTCAAAGTGAAACTGTTGTGCTGGTACTTGCCCGGCGGTCCCATCGGTAAAGAGATCCTTGACCGTGCTGGCGTCCACGGTTTGATCGGTTGCAAGTGGGAGAATGAAACCAGCTTCTTCCATCGTTTCCAAGAAATCATCTAGATCTGGTGTGCTATCATACGTATCCTGATAATAGGCATTGAGTTCAGCCAGGGTTCGTCCCTCGGCCAAGCGATCTAACAGATCGACACCATCGGTCGGTAGAACCAATACGGATGCGGTGTCCGCACGACTGATGATAACTTCCTCCCCCTCGTCCTGGCGCTCAAAGGGATAGACGGCAAAGCGTTGTGAGTCTATGTAGGTGGTCATAAACAGGTCATTTCCCTAACTACACAATAGGTTTCAGGAATGCAATGTGCAAAACATCTGAAACATCTTACTTATTGTTAAAGTATCTCTGATGCTAGATTTCACGAGTTTTCTAAAGAGACAATAGTTGTTAGTCAGAATTGGATGAGCGAGGGAAGGTTTTCCACTAACCAGGTTAATGAATCCCTCCCCTCAGTTCTTTTGAAGAATAACCCTATATTAGAACCCGATTGGAACACCACCACAACTACCTGCATAGAAAGCAGCGGTGGTCTTCAGGGTCTCGGGCTTACGTACAATAATCTTCTTCATAAGATTGGTCTCCTTGATAATTGTAAGAAAGTTTAGAACTAAGAAACACTAATGATTGATTGGACCACAACCAAGCGCTTAGAAGGCTACAATGGTCTTCAGGGTCTCGGGCTTACGTACAACCAAGCTTCTGAAGCATAAATCTACCCTAGGGCGGGAATGGAATTACAAGACCACCACAATTGCCCGAGTAGAAAGACGCAGTGGTCTTCAGGGTCTCGGGTTTACGCACAATAATCTTCTTCATAAGATTGGTCTCCTTGGTGATTGTCAGAAAGCTTAAAACTAAGGGATGGTAATTGGACTAAGCTGGCAACCATTCGCGTAGAAGGCTGCAGTGGTCTTCAGGGTCTCGGGTTTACGCACAATAATCTTCTTCATGGAACTCACCCCCTTTCGGTGTGGAATACTTTGTGAAGTTCTTTTTACCATGGGCACGTGGTTATGCGAAGCACCAAAGCGCCAGTTTTTTTTTGGCGCGTTCGCCACTGGTTTATTGGCGTAATAGTTTTTGTGTCGTAGTGTACTTAGGTTGAAGAAAAATGGGGCGTGGAACCATAGATATGGCATGGTTACAGGTAAACTTAAGTATCTTTGTTTTAAATGACAAGACCCTGTAGCCACAAGCAGAACAGGCAGAATAATGTAGCCTAAATAGATAGCGTACAGAGTACGAATATTAGAGATGCTTAAGGATAACTAAGTATCTGTGGTGTAAATTTGGTTTAGATGCGGAGTGAAAACATTGGTCTTGGAGCTTTAGAGGCATAACAGCGCGGTTGTCTAATTGCTAGACATATCATTGGAGACAGGTTTTTGAGGAGGCTCCTGGTTGCACTAACATAGAAAGCCTCCTCAAGAATGCTACAATTCGCGGATTGGGGGGATACACCCGTTTGAGTAGAACGATGCGGTCGTCTTCAGGGTTTCCGGCTTGCGTACAATAATCTTCTTCATGGAACTCACCCCCTTTCGGTGTGGAATACTTTGTGAAGTTCTTTTTACCACGTACACATGGTTATGCGAAGCACCAAAGCGCCAGTTTTTTTTTGGCGCGTTCGCCACTGGTTTATTGGCGCAATAGTTTGTGTGTTGTAGTTTGTGGTGAATGTCTATTGCCCCAATTTTTAATCAGGTTTGCCATGGAATACTGTGTTTAAGTACGTGAAATTGTGAGATCTACTCATTAATTTGGATATGTAAGTTGTTTGCCTACTCAACCAATTCTCAAAACTACCTCAATATGTGTGATACCTATCGGAATTGTTCTCTATATCCTCATCAAGCCACCCATGGTCTTTAGCAAACAGCACTGCTTGGGTGCGGTTTTGCACCCCCCAGCGAGTATAAAGCTGCCCTAAGTGAAAGCGGATCGCTCGTTCGCTGATACTAAGTTCTCTGGCAATTTGCCGATTAGTTTGCCCTTGTGCTATCAGATTCACGATGGCTAGCTCATATGGGTCTGGTAGTAGTGTATGTGGCCCCGTTTGAGCACTGCTCCATTCTTGCAGCAACGGCACCAGGGAAGGACTCCACCACATGCCTCCGCGCTGTATGTGTTCGATTCCGCTCAACAACCCTTGAGGAATGTCATCGATATGGAGGTATCCATGAACACCTACAGTCAGCAATCCCCACACATCATCAGATATAGGGTCGGCAAGGCAAGCTAAAGACAGGACGTTGGTTGTGTGTGAATGAATGTGGACAAGTTGCCATATGATGCTCACAGGGACTCGCTGGAATCCCATAATAATAATATCTGGTTGCGTTGATTCAATCAGAGAAATAAGCGATGATCGATGATCGATTTGCTCTATTACAACGAGTTCTGTTGTCTGAGTTAGGGCTACTCGAAGTGGTGCTAACGATGGTGCACCGTCGTCTACCAGTACGACATGAGGATAGTATTGCATTTGTTCTCTTTCTACTCTTTTAGGCCTTGTTGCTAACATGCAGTACTACAATGTTCTTTTGTTGGTTTGGTGCTTCAATAGATTATCGATAATGAAAGGTGGGTTTCCCCTCATAGGATGAAGATATGTTGTTACGCAATGCTGTGATTATCTTCTGCTTGTTAGACAAACATGTAACCTTCGTACAGCACCACACGTATAAGATGATGCTGTTTATAGTTATCTGTTTTTTGGGCAAAAACAAGGTACAGATTGAGCAACTTTATTGCCCATGTGTGATTGTAAGGAGGTATCTTCATGCATATATCGTTTCGGACGCATGTTCGAACCCTACTTACCCGTAGTGCGATGAATCAGGAAACATTAGCGGAAGCCATGGGTTATGCAGAAGCCTCGTATCTTTCTAAACTTTTCACCGGAAAAAGACCAATCCGTCGCCCTCAAGTACTTTCCATAATCACTGTACTCCAACAGCATGATCCTCAACTTACCCGTGATGACGCTGACCAGTTGCTCACAAGTGCTGGTTTTGCCCCGCTACAGGAGGAAGACTCACAAGAAGCAGCTCTGCTCAACGTTCTTCCTCTCACAGATCCTATTCTTGAAGTGGTTGATCAACCATCTCAACTTCTCTCTGATGATACATCTCGTTTGTGCCTTACCACCGCTGCTCCGACTGACCAGATTCAAAAGTTTCCTTCCCCACCTCTTGTAGGGTATAGATCACCTGTCTCTTTTATTCCCCTTCTTATGCTCCTGTGCTTTGTGGTGGGATGGTTCAGCTACCATCCGAGTGATGCATCTTGCCTTTCTGTTGATGCACCGCCAACGACGGTTGCTGAGTATCGAATACAGGCAGAGTACGAATATCAACGCGAACGGTATGCCTGTGCGGTTGTTGCCTTTGATGTGATTATTGAGACTCGTCCTACAATGTGGGATTATTATTATCGAGGAGTATCACACTTTTATCTATCACAGTATCATCCTGCAATTGAGGATCTAACGATAGCTATCGAGATGCATCCTACGTATGATTGGGCCTATCAATTTCGGGGAAAGGCATATGAGTTGTTAGGACAGGATGTAGCGGCAGTCGCTGATTATCAGACGGTGATAAGGCTAAACGACGAGGCACGCCCCAATGCGGAAAGACAACTTGCTGATCATACCTCATTAGGTGTGGACTAATGCACAGGACTTACGCAAGAATGCCATCACTTCCTGCGCTGAGTTGTCATCCTATTGAGGTATCGGGTATGCTAGGCCCTATGAAACACGCTACTCAACCTGTCACGCGTCTGGATTACTGCCAATATCTCGTAGGAAGCCAGAT
>JBCDFA010000044.1:0-30532 GCA_039178835.1 Chloroflexota bacterium | reverse complement strand
CAATCGGGCCAAAAAAGGTTTCGCGGCTACCCACTTAGGATAACCACGAAAGAGGAGGGAAGGAGATCTATGCTACTTAATAGAACGTAAGACAGAGGCGAATTGGATGTATGTCTTGGGAACCATTTTGGGAAATACGTCAATCGGGCCAAAAAAGGTTTCGCGGCTACCCACTTAGGATAACCACGAAAGAGGAGGGAAGGAGATCTATGCTACTTAATAGAACGTAAGACAGAGGCGAATTGGATGTATGTCTTGGAAACCATTTCGGCAGATTTTACGGAGTAGTCGATTGATCGATGGCGACAAGTTCAATTTCGAAAAGCTTGGGCCATAGTTTTCCTGTTACAAACAATCGGTCATTTTCTGTATCGTAGGCTATGCCATTAAGTACATCAGTTGTTTGTGTACGATCTTCTTCTGGGAGGAGTCCTGTTAGATCAATACGCCCAACAACATGCCCGGTTTGCGGATCGATACGAATGATCTCATCAGTTAGCCAGATGTTGGCATATATCTCACCGTCGATATACTCTAATTCATTGATTCTATCAATTGGCACACCATCATCGGAAACCGTGATGCGTCCAATTTCAGCCAAGGTATGTGGGTCCCAAAAGTAGAGAGTTGACGTGCCATCACTCATAATCAGCTGTCGACCATCGTGTGTAATTCCCCATCCTTCCGTGGGATATTCAAAGGTACATATAAGCTCAAAATTCTCTTTGTTGTAAATAAAACCAGTGTTTTCCTGCCATGTAAGCTGGATTATCCGATTACCGTAAATGGTAATACCCTCACCAAAATATTGTTCACCAAGATTGTGCTGTTGCAAGACATCACCAGTTGTGAGATTCACTCTTCGCAAGGAAGACTCGCCGTACAATCCGGTGCCTTCATAAAGAATTCCTTGCTCATAGATCAGCCCCTGTGTAAAGGCATTTGGATTATGAGGGTAGGTATTAAGCACCCGATAAGTGTACTGTGTTGTACCTGGTGGTTGGGCAGAGGCTTGTCGTACCACAAGAGGTAGAGATATTCGGTGTGAACTGGCAGAACACGGTGCCGTCGCGGAGCGCACCGCAAATGTTGTGAGTATGATTGCACTTACCAAGAGAATACTGCCCAATATGTAGTATTGAAAGCGTGGTTTCATAGTTTGCTATCTTAATGTTTCATTATCTTTTACGATTGATATGTTAACTTTGACTCTCGCGTCTGGTATAATACACTCATATTGTAACATAACGACCAACTCAAATATCGTGTTTAGAAGCTTTCACAGCACAAAAATTAGTACTGTGGTACTATAGAATCTACTTGTGATCTGTATGGTGATAGCGATATGCTAGAAAAGCTGTACATATCTTGTCTAATCTGATATCATCCATACAGGTTATACGTAGTAGCGGAAGTTGTTTATCCAACGCCATGGGGCGTTAAGAACGTTCACTGCAACTAGTAGTGTCATAACGCGTTATTACTGTCCCCTGCAACAGTAGGTCTGTATCGTAGACCTTTGAAAGGAATGTTACCCCTCTGTTATGTTGAGAAAGAGTGCGAAAATAGTGGCGATATCTTGTATGAATCTAAAGGTAATCACTTAGATAGTTTGGAGTACATACTGTTATGTCTTCTATCAATGTTCGGTTTCACCCAACTGCTGAGGGACTTATAAAGGTCCTGGGTCCACTTGAAACAGAAATTATGCAAAATTTATGGGAGAACTCCAAGGGTACTGTGCGCAGTGTCCATCGTGTTCTGTCTGAGCAGCGTTCCCTTGCATACACTACAGTTTTGACCTGTATGCAACGCTTGACCAAGAAAGGGCTATTGATCCAAACGCCGTCGGAAACTGGGCCTGCCTATATTTATACTCCTGCCATTTCCAAGCAAGATTTCCATCAGTTGATTGTGCAACAAGTATTGGATAGTTTGTTGGAAGACTACGGAGATTTGGTTGTTACCTATATCGTAGAATACCTCGGTCGTAATGACCCAAATGGTCTCTCACGCTTACATGAATTATTACATCAGCGTGACGAGCCCAAATATGCAGCAACTGAAGACTGAAATGTGTTAATCAACTTTTTGTGAGCCCATACATTGGTCTGATGAGATTGGTATATAATACGGATGCTCCTAGATTATCGGAATATAGACGCTATTCTGCTCTGTTTTGGGAGTGTCGTGGCAGCAGATGTGTTAGGATAATACCATTACTTCTGTTCGGTTCATCAAGTTCTTATATTAGCCCTGCACATTGTAATTTCCTCTCAGATATGTTGTTGATAGACTCTTCGAATTGTGTGTAAAAGAGGTTCAACTGTATATATGTTGTCCATCTGCCGGCTGGGTTGTGGCTTTTCTGTCACTAAGAATGTGTTGTGTATCAATGCTGGATAATGATGTCTCATTTCCATAAGGGACATACGTTGATACGACGTTCATCATAGTGATCTCTATATTCGGTCGCTACAGGTTACACGAGATCCGGTTATACTATGTACGTTGTATATCCAAGATCTTGTTTGTAATTAGGGGGACGACCAATGAAGTTCGATGCTATCCTGGCGGTGGATGCTCAACATTTGAGTGATTTACCACATATTGCACAATCTGCTGAGGCGATTGGTTTTGCTGGTTTGTGGACACCAGAAACACAACATAACGGGTTTTTACCACTAATATTGGCCTCAGAACATACAGCCCGTATTGAGCTAGGAACTGCGGTTGCCATTGCTTTTGCCCGTAGCCCGATGGTAACTGCACAGATGGCGTGGGATCTCCAAGCATTGTCACAGGGGCGTTTTGTATTAGGTTTAGGAACACAGGTGCGTTCTCATATTGAACGCCGCTTCGGAATGCCTTGGGGTGGTCAGCCAGTAGCACGGTTGCGCGAATACATCGAAGCAGTTCGTGCGATCTGGCATGCCTGGCAAACACGTGAGCGTCTCAATTTTCGTGGTCAATTCTATAATCATACGTTGATGACACCGTTCTTTGATCCTGGCCCTATTGAGCATCCGCACATACCCATCTATATTGCAGGTGTGAATGAGGGTTTAGCACGATTAGCAGGGGAAGCGTGTGATGGCTTCCATGTGCATCCGTTTCATAGTGTGAAGTATGTGAATGAAGTGATCAAACCACAAGTAGCCGATGGCGCACAACGAACTGGACGTACCCTATCTGATGTAGTGCTGGTGTCAAGTGTGTTTATCGTGACAGGACCTGATCAGGCGACCATGACAAAAATGCGTGAAGCTGCACGTGAGCAAATTGCATTTTATGCCTCAACCCCAACCTATCGTGTTGTTTTAGCTTGCCATGGATGGGAGTCTGTTGGTGAGCAGTTGTCCAAGCTGGCCTCTATGAAACGCTGGAATGAGATGGGTGCACTGATCACTGATGATATGTTAGATGTACTTACGGTTCAAGCTCCGCTTGATCAGATTGGGATGGCACTACGTACTCGATACGAAGGCGTTTTGGACCGTATTGCGTATTATCTACCTTATACTCCAGGTGAAATGGATGATGTGTGGCGCTCAACTGTTACGGCTGTGCAGGGCTCTTGAATTGCCGGTAGCCTGTTAACTTGATTTTTGGGAATGCGTAGAAAGTGACCTGAGTTGCTACGGGAATGCATTTTCATGTTCGTGAAGCAACCAGAGACGATCTTAAACAAACATCTTTTACACTGTCTGTTGCTCAACTTTTAACGCATACACCACTTGTTTCAAACACGTGTTATTGGGTAAATGAGAATATGGATTGTGCGGTAGTAGGTACGGTTTGACTTGCGTTAGGGGTCACGACAGTTCTCCTACGAAGCGCTTGTATTCTGATGCCATGATATGGTCAGGAAATGGCCATATGCTGATTCAGTATGCTTTCGATGCAGCAATAAGTTCTGGTAGTGATCGCGTATATATGTGTAGCACTGGTGCGAAGGCTTATTCGAGTCGATGGCATTTGTATGACGTCCTCGTGTCGGAAGTTGTAGCAACACTCCCTGATACCCCTCAGGTGTAGCGATATCAAAGTCTTGAATGTTTGTCAATAGAGGTTGCTTGGAGGTGTAATTATTCAAAGACTACAGTCTTTGAGTAGTCTGTCCATGGATGAGGTTACTCTGTTCTTTTTTTGCAAGCCTTACAGCCTTGTGCTAGAATGCGGCAGCTTTCACGATAGTAGTAGTTTCCAACTGTAGTATGCGTTAAGCCTAGTTATCCCTGATCTGTTTCAGAGGTAGACTGAGCAGTCTTGGTGCCTTGCACTATTATCAGTTGTGCTAAGAAGCTTGCTGTGTGAGACTGTATAGGAGCCTATCTGTAAAAGAGAAAGGAGCGCACTGCGAATTAGATAACAAAGGTGTTGTAGATATCGCCGTTTCTTACGATGAAGTTACGATATATTTATTTCAATGCTAATATGTTCGATTACGATATATTTAGCAGGTACAAAAGCGCTTCTTCGACATACGTATCAGTAATAACTGTCGTATCTGGCTGTTCTGTCTCTCTATAGTCATCATTTCATGCAGTAGGACAAAGGTAACAAACAGTATGGAAGCAATAGTATTGTCTGTCCCTTTCAGTGGGGTCGCTGCGTTGTTGGTAGCTTGGATCACGACTCTCTCTATCAATCGAAGTGATGCGGGTAATGCACGCATGCAACAGATTGCTAAGGCTATTCAACAAGGCTCGATGGCATTTCTCACGCGTGAGTATCGAGTGCTAGTCTTTTTTGTTCTCGGGGTTGCGGCAATCATATTTGTTGTTGGACTCACGACAACAGCTATGCAACCACTGACGGCTGGTGCTTTTTTGTTCGGTGCCGCTGCATCGGTATTAGCTGGCTTTGCTGGTATGCGGGTTGCCACGAAGGCAAACGTTCGTACTGCCCAGGCCGCGCAAAACGGGCTATCAAAGGCACTTCAGGTAGCTTTCTCCGGCGGTGCAGTCATGGGGTTGTCGGTTGTTGGTTTAGGATTAGTTGGCGTGAGCACGCTTTACATCATCTTTGGGGATGATGGTGTTCAAAGCGGTGTCATCAATGGTTTTGCTTTAGGGGCTTCGTCAATTGCGCTTTTTGCCCGTGTTGGTGGTGGTATTTATACCAAAGCTGCTGATGTTGGTGCTGACCTAGTAGGAAAGGTGGAAGCAGGTATTCCGGAAGACGATCCGCGCAATCCTGCCGTGATTGCTGATAATGTCGGGGATAACGTCGGGGATGTTGCAGGTATGGGTGCCGACTTATTTGAAAGCTTTGTTGGTTCCATTATTGCCACAATGGCATTGGCAATTTTGCTTCCTAATGTGCCTAACGAATTGGTGACCTTACCATTGGTTATTGCTGGTGCTGGGACGCTTGCTTGTGTCGTAAGTGTTTTGTTGGTCCGCAGTATTGGTGGTAATGATCCGGCACGGGCTATGCGAGTAGCAACATTTCTGGCCGGTGGTATTACTCTTGCATTTATAGCTATCATTTCGCTAGCTGTATATGGTACTTGGATCTATCTCGGAGCGACTGTGGCTGGTTTGATCGCGGGTATCACCATTGGTCTAGTTACTGAATATTACACATCGTTTGATTACAAACCAGTGAAGTCTATTGCCGAACAGTCGGTGACAGGCGCAGCTACAACTATTATTTCAGGACTAGCAGTTGGGATGCGTTCAACAGCGATGCCAATTCTTATTATTGGAGTCGCCACACTGGTTGCTTACTATATTGGTGAACAAAATAATCAGGGCCTTTTCGCGATTGCTCTGGCAGCGGTTGGAATGTTGAGTATCACTGGTATGACGGTTGCGGTTGATGCTTATGGACCTATCGCCGATAACGCTGGCGGTATTGCCGAAATGTCTCATCTAGACCCTAGCGTACGCAAGATCACTGATGCTTTGGACTCGGTAGGTAATACGACTGCTGCCATTGGCAAAGGTTTTGCTATTGGCTCTGCCGCCTTAACAGCATTAGCCCTTTTTGCAGCCTTTACAACAGCCGTAAATCTTACCAGTGTGAGTCTGACCGATCCGAATTTGATTGTTGGCCTATTTATTGGTGGTATGCTACCTTTCTTCTTCTCTGCAATGACAATGGAAGCAGTTGGTCGTGCGGCAAATCAAATGATCGAAGAAGTCCGTCGTCAGTTTCGTTCTATTCCAGGGTTGATGGAAGGCACCTCAGAACCAGATTATGCTCGTTGTGTAAGCATTTCGACGGCTGCGGCTCTACGTGAAATGGTTATCCCTGGTTTAATGGCTATCCTCGCACCAATCCTTGTCGGCTTCTTGCTTGGTTCTGTGGCTCTTGGTGGTTTGTTGGCAGGCTCGTTGACAACAGGTGTTTTGATGGCTATCTTTATGGCAAATGCTGGTGGTGCATGGGATAATGCAAAGAAGTATGTCGAGTCAGGTCAGCATGGTGGCAAGGGCTCCGATGTTCATAAAGCTACAGTCGTTGGTGATACAGTCGGTGATCCTTTCAAGGACACTTCGGGGCCGTCTCTCAATATTCTGATTAAGCTTATGAGTATTGTAGCGTTGGTATTTGCACCATTATTTGCACAGTTATAGATTTTGTTCTAGGTTTGCTATGTTGCGGATTTTACAAGGAGTATTTGAATGCAGGAGTTAAGTCAGACGCAAGCTATTATGGTGTATTCAGTCATTGGCACAGCAATCCTGGGGATTCTGTCGACCATCCTCCTGCGTTCCCAAATTGTTGCTCAGGATACGGGTACTGCCCGCATGCAAGAGTTGTGGGCCTATATCAAGGCTGGTACCAATGCGTACCTCAGCAGCCAGCTACGTACACTTTTATTACTCTCTGTTGTTGGCGCTCTTCTATTGGGTGCGAGTGTTCTTGTAGTACCTCCAACATCTGTCGCTATTGAGCGTTTTGGTGAGCAGAATACCGTTGTCTGGGTGTCTGTGGGGCGTGCAGTTGCTGGTATCGTAGGCGCTTTAGTTGTCTATCTAGCGGCTTTTCTTGGGACGCGCCTGGCGGCTGAAGGTACGGTACGTGTTGCGGCTGCCGCACGCAAGGGGTATTTTGCCGCACTGCGTGTAGCCTATTGGTCCGCCATGGTAACAGGTATATTAGGAGCCAGTTTTGGATTATTAGGTGTTGTCATTTGCTTTCTGGTTTTTGGTGTGGCCGTATCAGACATATTGATTGGTTTTGTGTTAGGTAGCTCACTCGCCGTGCTATTGTTGCGTCTCGGTGGTGGAGTGTTTACTGAGACAACACGTTTTGGTACTGAGCAAGATACGCCTGCTGGTGAGGACGATCCGCAAGAACTTGCTACTTTGTCCCGCACTATTGGCGAACAGTCCGGCCATACTGCAGGTACCAGTAGTGATGGTTTTGAAAGCTTAGAAATTGCGACGATTGCAGCATTGATTCTTGGGATTGGGCTGGGCTTGGCGTCAGATGGGAATAGCTTTGACCCGCGATACATGCTTTTCCCGATCATTGTACGTGGCATAGGTATACTGGCATCGTTGCTTGGTAATATTGCAGTACGTACTGATGAGCGCCGTCGAAATGCGCTTGCTGCGATGAGTCGTGGTCTATATGTGGCGGCTATCCTTGCACTCATCGGAGTAGCTACAGTTGTCTTTTTCTTGATGGCCGATCCTACAACAAATGTTGTTGATTGGCGTCCATTTCTTGCTGTCTTAACAGGTGTCGTTCTTGTACTCCTGCTAGGGAGGATAACTGAGTTCTTTACTGCAACCCAGTATAGTCCTGTAAAGCAACTCAGTCATTCGTCACGCTCTGGTCCTGCTTCAAATATCCTATCGGGGATAGCATCAAGTTTTGAAGCAAGTGTTTGGTCGGTTATTGTAAGCGGTATGACTGTTCTCAGTGCGGTCTTTATCTATATCAATGAACCAGCGGCTACACAGCCACTTGCTATTTTCTATGGCGTGGCACTGTCAGGGGTTGGTATGCTATCCCTTTCTGGTAACATTACTTCTATGGGTGTCATAGGGGTGGTGTGTCAAAGCGCAAGTACCATTGGTTCGCTAGCTGGTATTGATAAAAATGCGCGCAATGTGATGGATGATCTGCGTGCTGTTGGTGCTACAACTATGGCATCAACAAAAGGTATCCTGACCAGTGCTTCTCTTGTCTCCGTCATTGCCCTGCTGGGCGCGTTGCTGCATACCGCCGGATTGTTAAACGTATTGTCTGAGCAAACGACATTCATCAATCTGGGCGAACCTCTCACCTTACTGGCAGTGTTAGTAGGTAGTATCATATCTTTTCTATGTACCTCTTTTGTGCTCCGTGCTATTACACGCGCTTCCGTTTCTGTATCGGACGAAGTACAGCGTCAAAGGCAAACTATGAGCAGTTCCGACTCTGAGACTGCTGCTCACATTGATTATGCCCGTATCATTAATGTGGCAACCCAATCATCACAACGAGAACTTTTGGGGTTAATCTTACTGGTCATTGTATTGCCAGTTCTCTTGGGTTTCTGGCTGGGAGTTGCGGCACTGAGTGGCTTTATTCTTGGAGCACTGATCTCGACGTTTTCGATGGCCTTCTTTCAAAATAATGCTGGAAGTGCGTGGCAAAACGCGCAACGCTATATTGAGGATGGCAACGTGGGTGGAAAATATTCTGATGCTCATTCAGCTTCAATGGTTGGTGCATCAGTTGGTGACTCGCTCAAAAATGCGGCTGGCTCCGCAACAGGGGTCGTGGTCAAGATTATGAGCCTGACTGCACTACTGATTACCCCTACGGTGCTGGTTACAGGTGGGTTATCGCCACTGGTTATGGGTGTCATCTCTGTTTGTAGCGTTCTACTTATTACTGCAATTGTGCTGGGGCGGCGTGGTGGAGCAGCAACAACCGAGTCACGGACACGCACCGGCACAGCACGACGTGTATAATAACGTAAACCATAAGTTGTTAGTGATCGAGAGGGCATCAATCGATGCCCTCTTAGCTGTTTTATGGGTACAGCGGAAATGTTGGGACAGAAGTTATCGTTGGCTCACTCGTTGGCCTTGGTGTACGACGACGTGGTTTACTTGTAGGCTCAGGCGTCGGTGTTAACGTTGGTGTAGCGGTTGGGAATGGTGTAGCAGTTGGCAGGACATAGCTACGTACCCCAAAGTGGTTGTTTCTGGATCAGAATTGTTGTCTGATGATCAAAGGAAACCATCAAGCAGTGCCACAGCGCGCCGAAATGGAGTTGATGGTGGTACGACAGACTGCCCTGCCTATGGTGAGTCGCTAATGATGTATTGGGACAAAAATGATGATATTACTACTTCGATGAGATGACTCTTTTGGCAAGCGCGAGAGCAATACCTTCTTGCAGGGTGCTATGGGTCGCTATACCATGGAGATTGATACCAAGACCGACAATGGTTTGGGCGATCTCAGGACGAATGCCGGTTAACACCACTCGCGCCCCAAGGAGTTGAACAGCCTGGGCAACCTGGATGAGTGCATTGGCAATTTGTGTGTCGACGACGCTCATCCCAGTGATGTCCAAGATGGCGATTTCAGCACCCTGCTGTGTCACGCCTTCCAGGAGAGCATCCATAATCTGCTGTGCTCTAAGTGAGTCGATCATACCGATCAGTGGCATAACCACAATCGTGTCGCTGATCGGTATAATTGGGGTAGTGAGTTCAGCGAGTGCGCTGGCTTGCGTGTTGATGATTTGTTCTTGCAGTTGATGTTGTTCTTGTTCCGCTCGTACACGTGCCGTGACATCTATAGAAACACCAATAGTACCTAACAATTGGCCATTCTGATCATGCATTGGGGTATACCATGTCTCAAAATAAGTGTCACCAACTTGATGTGATGTAGTAAACTCTTCTCCTTTCATAGCTTTTTCTACATCTCCAGTTATTTCGGGAACATCCTGATAAACTGTTGCTACAGGTAACCCTACGACTTGGCCAGGTTGAAGTCCAAGATCAATCAGCCCTCTTCCTTCCGACAATGTGAATATACCTTCGGTGTTAATGCCAAACAATATCATTGGGATATTATTGATGATCGATTGGAGCCGTTGTTGGGTTATTTTCAACTCGCGTTCTGCACGTTTTTGCTCAGTAACATCTTGTGTGATGACCAGTGCCTGGGCTTGCTCTGGTGACCATGAGATTCGATAGACCGTTGCACTGAAGTCGTGGATCGAACCATCCGGTATAGGAAAGGCAATCTCATATGTTGTTTGTTCAACGCCATTTTCTAACACAGGGGCATAGACATTGCGAAAGAAAGGAATAAACTCGGGTTCACTAACATAGTCTTCTAACAATAGCCCTTGTTGCTCACGAAAATCGCCATAGCCAATCTGGGCGGCTGCATTCAAGGGGTACATACGTATCTCTGCGTGTGGACCAGTTCCTGTGCGCTCGACAATATGCATGGGTATGTCGTGAGCCGCCATTGCGTTTTCCAAATCGATAGAAGAGAGATGTGCCATAGTACTCAATACCTCATGCTTATATATTTAGTAAGAGAAATAATACTTTAGTGAAAATATCGCCTGTCGATCAAAAACATAACTAGCATTAAGGTGATACAGTAGCATAGAGCAAATCAGGCGTCCATGTTGACCTACCTAAAACAGCGATCAGAATGTTGTCAACATTGCCACAAAATACGGTATCATGCAGATAGCTCGTATGCTATCGTTTGACAGGTATTCTGCTCAGAACGTACAATGATAAAGTTTCAATGGTAAGAGTCTGTAGTGTATGGTATGGTGCAACAATTTTCGCCGTATGAACGTCGTTTTAGTATATTTGAAATAAATAAGTAGAGTATAAAGCTACTAGAACAAGTAGCATACAATATAATCTGCACGCAACGAGGAACAACAATGCGCCTAATTTTGTATCTTGGTAAGGGTGGAGTAGGAAAGACAACAACGACAGCGGCAACTGCCATGCGCGCAGCAGAACTTGGGTATCGTACTCTCGTAGTCAGTACTGATGTCGCGCATAGTCTGGCTGATGCCGTTGATCATCCACTTGGGCCCCAACCAACTCAACTCACCGACCGTCTATGGGGACAAGAAATTAACGTGTTAGACGAGGTTCGCCAACACTGGGGCGAGCTACGAAATTACCTGGCTGGCCTATTGCGTCGCCGTGGTGTTGATGAGGTTGCCTCTGAAGAGTTAGCCATCATCCCCGGTATGGAAGAAGTCGTCAGTCTGTTGCATATTCGCCGTCAGGCTCGTGACGGAAACTTTGATGCAGTGCTGGTCGATGCTGCACCAACAGGTGAAACTATTCGACTGTTAACTATGCCAGAAACATTCCAATGGTATGCCGCACGCATTATGGACTGGGACCCGGCAACGCTCAGTGTTGCCAAGCCGCTGGTGCGGACACTCATTCCTGCAACCAATATGTTCGAGACTCTGCAAAAGCTGACCAAGGGTGTTGAAGCATTACGTGAAACATTGACCGATCCCGATATCAGTTCATATCGATTGGTCGTGAATGCCGAACGGATCGTCATCAAGGAAGCCCAGCGTGCCTCTACCTATCTGTCTCTCTTTGGGTATCCTGTTGATGGCGTGGTGCTCAACCGGTTGTTGCCACAGCATGCGGTTGAGGGGGCGTTCATGCAGCAATTGCACGATATGCAAGCCACGTATCGACAACAAGTCCATGATCTTTTTGCACCATTACCTGTTTGGGAAGCGCCACACTATCCCCATGATGTGACAGGTCTTGAGCGATTGTCTGCGGTTGGTCAGGCACTCTTTGGAGAGCAAGACCCAACACAGATTTTCCACCGTGGGTCGACTCAGGAGATTGTAAAAGAGGACGACGAGTATCTGATGCGTTTGCCTCTGCCACACGTCGAGATCGGTAAAGTATCTATCACCAAACGAGGTGATGAGATGTTTATCTCGATTGGCAATTTCAAGCGCGATATGATTCTGCCAATGACTCTGGCAGAACGCCCAGCCAAACGCGCCGTTTTCAAAAATGGTGTGCTAGAAGTACGCTTTGGTTCACCTGAGACATCAGTGCCAACCGAAGAAGTCGCTCAATAACACAATTATTAGAACAGACCTGATGCGTACTGTTCAGATCCTATCAAGCATTTCTGACGTAGACATGATATGATATAACTATCGTATAAGTAGCATTCAAACATAGCATGTAGCGAGTACATCCGCAGAGGAGTGTGCAATGGTATCTGAAGAAATGGTGCGCACAGCACTCAAAAATGTAATTGATCCCGAAATCGGGTTAGACATTGTAAATTTGGGTTTGGTCTATGGTATCGATGTTCAGGATGGTGGTGAGACCGTCGCAGTGGATATGACGTTGACGACTCCTGCGTGCCCCGCAGGTCCACAGATCATTGAGCAAGCCCGCCAGGAAGTCATGTCATTGGGTGATGTGTACAAAAACCTGTCAGATGTGCAGATCAATCTGGTCTGGACACCGTTCTGGAATCCCTCGATGATGACCGAAGAAGCGCGTGACGAATTGGGCTTCTTCTAGGCTGAACGTATACTTTATCGGTGCGTGGCTTGTCTACGCACCATTCCCTCAACACTCTGTACTTCCTTTCATCTATATCCTCTCTTTATGGAAACTCTCCCACATCAACTCCTTGATGTTATCAAGACGCATCCTGATATTGAGGCAGCTGTCTGGGCCGACTCCCAGCAACAGGTGCAGTGGTGGCCTCTTTTGCCTGTACAGGACCCATTGCATCGTCTGGGCTTGACCACACTTGGTCAATGGGTGACTGAAACGCGCATGGGGCTGTATGAGTTACAAAGCTCAACATCATTTGTGCGAGTTTTTCCGCTACTTGAGCAACCATACACTGATGTAGTTCAACAGCTGTTTCAGCGATCTCCTGCTGAGGAGTGGAGCGATGTTCTGGTGAGCCATTTTCCATCCGTCGAGGTTGTGCGGGCCGGATTAACACAGGGCTCATCATACTGGGCCTCCCTGGCATTTGAGTGGTTTGATGAGCTATCGCTACCCCAGCAACAAGCGCTCACACCTACATTGGAAGAAGTAGCGCAGGCTCGGTGGGCCGGACAGCCGTTGCGCCACAGAGCCAAACAGTGTCTTAAACAGCTTAGGAAGATGTAGTATACCTGCCCAAATTAGAAAAAATGATTCATGGAGAATAATCGATGGAATATCGTTTGACCCATGAACAGCAACCAACTACGGGTATTCGTTTCTCGCTCACTGATGAGCATCTTGACCCTGATACCATCACCAAAGCACTTGGCGTTCAACCAGATAGAGCCTGGTCAAAGGGTGATCAACGGGGCAGGCGAATGAACCCTCCGACGGAAAACCGACTACCTCGACATACCTTCGGTAGTTGGATGCTGAATGCTCCTTGCTCTCCTTATGATGAATTTGAAGATCAGCTTGAGCAATTATTAACTCGGATAGAGGCTTTACCTGATGCCGTGCATGACTACATTGTGCGCTACGATGGTATTCTGGTAGTAGGGTATTCATCGGCAGAGGTCAGCCTTGGATTTTATCTTTCACCGGAAAGTATCCAGCGTATGGCAGCGTTAAAGCTGTCCATTGTCTTCGATATTTATCCGGTAACGCGTGATGATGACGATGACGATGACTAGTCGTATGTCTTGCTAGCTGAGAAGTATATGCTATTCAAAAAATGTCTTTTAAAACAGTGATGAGGAATATCCATGGAAACATTAACGGCAGAACATATCCTCACTCAATTGGATGGATGGGGCAAAGAATATACCTTCCCTATGCTTGACCATGGATATATTGCCTTAGCAGATGCACGTCTCAGCGCATATGGGGACTCAAAACACTGGGCATTGCTGATCGAAATCTTGGGTATGGATGTGCGTTTTGGCGGCCACGATATGTTGACAAATACGCTGTACTGTTTTGGCAATGGTTGCACAGTGACGCCAGGACTAACATCTCGTCCAAGAAATCTGACTGAAGACGGTGATGATGGCGCCGTCTTTCTCGATGAGAATGTCTGGCAGGTTCGCCCTGGCGTTCAGACGCTTCGCCTCTGTGGGGATCTCATTTCTATTACGGCTGATCCAGCATACTTCGAGGAGCGTGGGCTTCCACTAGAAAAACCACCAGACATTCTCGCAATCGATCTGTTGCGGATGTTGGCGCTCGACTATCGCGACCAATTGTTTCTTGCTGAGGAGGATCTACAGCAGTATCTTGTGTCAGATCTGCCCCTCTTGTTGCGATTGGATGCCTGGCAACATCCTGATCTTATGAATGACGAACTCCCCAGTACTACTGAGACATTTCGATTGTTAGCGGAGGTATTTGCAACCGGCGATCCGACGCACTACCAACCGACACTATCGCCCAACACGCATTGGGACAACTGGCCAGAAGCAGGCACTTTATGTGTTTATTGCACAGACAGTTGTTCTGACGAAGCCAACCTCTCAATGAACACGTGAGTACTGGGTATAATGCAACAACAGCACTAATGGAGAAGACAATGACAAAGATCCGCCTTTTTCGCGATACTGTTGAGTTGCTTGTGAAGGAAGTGGCTATCACCATGATGGTCTACAAAGGCCGTGGGACTGACGAGTTGTTTGTTACGTTTGATAGAGAAGCGCTTCACGAGATAGATGGGCCACGTACCTTTACGACCTCGAAGGAGTATCCGATGCTGTGTCACGCATGGATTGGCAAGGATATGCATGGGGATGCTGCTTTAGTTGTTCTGGGACCACAATGGCAGTTATGTATCGATGGTGAGAATCTCCCACTTGGTATCTACCGCGAAATCAACATCGCCGGACGCAAGATCTCTTTTCGCTATAAAGCATATCGCTTTGTTGGGCAATTTCCCGGCACGCCCAAAGGAACGATTGCTGAGATTGCCGAACGATGCGCGCCTGTTCTTCAACACATTATTGATGATTTACTGAGTTGATTTGAGATTTTTGTTGACATAATAATTACTGAGGGGCATAAACAGGGTAACGATGATGGGGTAGAGCCTGTGTATTGTGAATCAGCATGGGCAACAGCCACATGACTATTGCCCACAAAAACCAATACTTAACGATCTGTGGATAACTGACTCTCAGGAACGATCTGTTTAGACTGGCTCACGCTTTGCCAGCTTAAGTGTGCCATAGCCTCTAATTTTTGTTCAAAGTACTCCATCCGAATCGGATAGAGTTTATCAGCCTCAAGTGTGATGGTTCCGCATGTTTCCTCGGTGGATTGTTCAACCCAGTGGTCGATCAGTTGTCGACCATTGACCCATAAACGGCTTCCATCATCAGTAGTCGTGCAGAATGTATACTCTTCACTATAGCGTGGTTTTACAAATCCTTCCCAGCGCACGGAAAATGTATCGGCATCAAACGTAGCTCCTGGGCTACCTCTCATCCAATCAAAGTCAACAGATGTATCAATCTGTGTTTGACTTCTCCCGGTCAGGTTGTCATTGTCAAAGTACGTCGCACGAAGACCATTGCTTGGCTCATCATTGCCAGGGGTTAGGGTAGAAGCCTCTGCCCAGTCGATGAACCACTCTAAGTCGGCGATGATCTGCTCATCTATCTTCTTCACTGGTAAGAAACTGGCGCGATTCTGTAATGGGCTATTTGATCGTAACCGGAAATCAAATGTATCAGGCGCTATGAAGAGAGGATCTTGCCAGGTAGGATTGACTTCTTGATTACCAGTTTCGTTTTTCCATCCATCAAGATCGGTCCAGATATCCTGCCAGTCATAGGCTACATAGTGGAATACATCAGTTGCTGGGGCATAGAAGAAATTGTTTCTCCCATTGTATGAGGTTTGCCCATACGTGTAGCGATCAGCATAGGTCGTTCGGTGAAACACATTCTCGCGGCTCATTATATGCTGTTGTCCAGCTTTGCCGACCACAATACTCCGCTCCAATGTGACAGGACCTGGATTTTTTGGACCTTTGTGTGTACCATTGTCCCGATTGAACCATTCCATAAAGAATCCAGGATCATCTGATGAGCCTGGAGCGCTTCCATACAAAATACTGTCCTGGATAGTAACATCTTCACTCATCAAAATCTTGGCTGTACCATTCGCTATCAGACTACGTTTGATCAGAAAAGGGCCATCTGAAATCTCAATAAAAAGACCATCCCTAAAGTTAGAGATGGCTGTCAACTGTTCTACAACAACATTCATAATACGAATGTCAAACCATAATCCAGAAGAGAGATTGCCAATCGCTTGATGATTGCGGATGATAACATCCCTTGTGGTATTATCTGTTATTGGCTCAACATCGCTGCCACCCCACTTAGAACCGGCAATATACCAACCAATCTGTCCACCCCAGTAGCCCCGCCAATTATTAAAACTCGTATCATTACTATCCCAGATGACATTTTGCACTGATGAAGGACTACATCCTGCGAAGCCATTGTAGTTACATGTACTATCGCGCATGGTCAACTGCTTGATGTTGGATGGTTTCAACCCCATGCCGTTGTTCCATTGAAAGATGGTGGTATCAATGAGCACATTCTGGTTTGTTCCCCAGATAGCGCCGATTTGTACGGCGGCTTCATCGCCGCGGTTGCGGTTCGCAAAATGTTCGAAGGTCAGGTTGCGGAGCACCAGATTGTTTTTATGTACCGACTGGAGCGCCTTTTCACGCACCGAGGCTTCGATCAGGGCCGATTGCAGATCAATACCCTGTGGCAACTTAAGATAGATTTTGTTGACACCGTTGGCATCGCGGTCAGCGACACCAAAGGTTCCAGGAGTAAGCGTATCCTTGGGATTGCGTGCGCCAGTGTACGCCCACGAACCTGGACCAGTTCCCCCACTGGGAGGGGTATATGTGTATGTTTCCAGCAGCTTTTGTTGAAGTGGTTGCCCATTGATAAAAAGCATCTCACGGCGATGCCCAAGTACTTCTGTGGGATTGTACTTACCCAGATGTCCGGCATACAGAGGAATATCATAAGGCCAGTCCTGTTCATAAACACCATCTCCGATAGCTTTCCAGTCATTCGCGGCAAATACATCGGAGCCACTGATAACAACGTTCTCTGGTTCAGTACCCTCCATGACAAAAAGCGTTTGTTTAACGCGCTCACTGCCCTCTTTGGTGTCTTTGCCCCATGCCCATTCTTTTCCAGTGATGGACCAGATGGGATTGTGGTCCCAGTCGCCTTCGCGGTAGGTTCCAGGGGCGATGAGCAGTTTGGTAGGGATGCCCTGTTCGACACTATCACGTGATTTAACAAGACCAGCCGTTATCGTGGCGAGCGCCGTGTTAGCAGTTGTACCGTCATTTTCATCATTTCCATCATTTTCATCATTTTGGTTGACATAATAAGTGTTTTGAATAATCTTCTCGTCAATTTGAGCACCCGTTACATTAGAAACATCAGGAAGTTCTGCGGTAGCATGGCTGGGTGAGGCAGGGACCACAAATACAGCGGCTACACATAGAAACAATACAAATGCTCTTACGTACTGCCGGAAAGTGGGATTTTGCATACAGGTCCTTCCTTAAAATACAATGTGGAGTACTTACTTGAGGCAACTGCTACTAGGTAGTTTGCATTCAGATTAAAGAGGTATCTGAAATCTTGTTACTTGCCTCATTTATCGTTAAAAATAGTATAAGAATAAAAGACGATATAGGATAGTTGTTAATGTTCAGCTTTGTTTCATCATGTGTATGTAGCTTGTCTATATACTGATATGGATTGTAATAACCAGGAAACTATAGGTGTAGTTTGATGTTGCTATAGCTGTCTCAAGATACTGTTGTTTTGTCTCAGGTGCGTTTGCCTTACTATGCTTTTAATAATGCATTCGGGGTACTTGTTTGGTTAATAGTGTCTGAACCTTTGATTAGCGTTTCGTTGTAATCTCAGGCCCATCAGTAATAAGCACCATTTACGATTTGCATGGCGGCACAGAGGTTACAACCACCTTCATGATTAAACTCAAGTTTGTAACATCATCTTGACGTTTGAGGTGGCAATGTAGGAGAGTTACCGCGAGTGTCTCTACAGGTTGTAGGTAGTTTGCCTGTTACCTCATGTAGTATTGCTAGGTTGTAGGTCTCTGAGCAAGCGGCTTTGGCACATTTGTTACCATGTTTACATCAAAAGTCTCTGCTTCTGTGCATAATGGCAACTTGTGTGCAGTACATGTATGCGATACAGAGATCCCCTTCCCCTCTTCACTGTCTTATCTTAGATACCCATCCCTCGCTTACGGGCGAGCGTTAGTCCATCGCCAATGGGCACCAGGCTCACATCGACGCGCTGATCGGTGTGGATTTTGGTGTTGAGCGCACGAATCGCTTTGGTTTCTGCATCCCGCTGAAAGCGTTTCGCCACTGCTCCACCCCACAACACATTGTCGATGGCGATCAGGCCACCGGGGCGAATAAGTTGCAAACAGAGTTCGTAGTAGCGATCATAGTTGGTCTTATCGGCATCGATAAAGGCGAAATCGAAGCGATTATGTTCGCCATTTCGCACCAGTTTGTCCAGCGTATCTGCTGCCGGGGCCAGTCGCAGATCGATCTTGTGTGCTACGCCTGCGTCCTGCCAGTAGCGACGAGCCATGTTCGTCCACTCTTCGTTGACATCACACGCAATGATCTGGCCATCATCAGGGAGTGCCAATGCGACACATAACGAACTATAGCCGGTAAAGACTCCTACTTCTAATGTGCGCCTTGCTCCCAGCAGCTTGATCAACATCGCCATGAATTGCCCCTGGTCCGGCGCAATCTGCATCATCGCATTCTTTTGTTTAGCCGTTTCCTCACGTAAACGACGCAGGATGTCCTGATCCCGGACTGAGACCGCTATAAGATATTGATATAGTTGTTTGCTGAGTCCTATCGATTGTTTTGACATCGAACCTGCTTTCTTGCTAATCTATGCAGTCCCCATGCTACCATCAAACCACCCAAGCAATAGTTCACGTGCCTAAGCAGACCCATTTTCGTGGTACAATCCCTAAACACAATGACTGTTTATGCCAGGATAAGTAAAGAATGACTGCATATCTTGTTACTGTGCGTTCACAAGCCGACGCAACAGTGCCACGCCAACTCTATCTGCTGGATGGTGCCCTCTCATCAGATGATTTGCACCATCTTACAACAGAGCTTTTGCATGACCCGGTAACACAGGAAGTGATTTGGACCGCACTTGATCAGTTAGGTGAGCACCAGCCAACTCGTGAGTCTACCTATATCGTCGAAGTTGCCTACAAGCCGGGTGTCACCGATAACGAGGCGGAGAGTGTCAAGATTGGGGCTGCGCGTTTGGGCATAAAGGGCCTACAGGTAGTAAAAACCCTTTATCAACATCTTTGTCAATGCACCGAAGATGCGCTTGCAGCCACTCAGTCCGGTCTACACAATCCGTTGATCCAGACCACACTCACCTATCATAGTCAGACCGACAGCAGCACAGATCGATTGGCTTTCTATACCACGCTGATCCACCCGCCTGCCGATACTCCGCCGCAGATTGCACAGGTACCGCTGCTGGAGTCTGATGATGACGAGTTGCTACGGATTAGCCGCGAGGGTGTACTGTCACTCGATCTGGCCGAGATGCATGCCATCCGTGACTATTTTCGACAGGAAGAGCGTGCCCCGACCGATGGTGAGTTAGAAACCCTGGCCCAGACCTGGAGTGAGCACTGCTACCACAAAACATTTAAGGCACAGATCAACTATCGTGTGCAGAGCGCATCGTCGTCAAAGTTGCCGCTCCATATCGACACTCAGTGCCACCCAGCCTACCAGATGTTGCAATCCGATTGTGTGATCGACAGCATGATACGCACCTTTTTGATGGAAGCGACCAATACGATACTGGCTCGTTCGCACCAACCCTGGGTTTTGAGCGCGTTTGTTGATAATGCAGGGATTGTGTCTTTTGGAGACGCGCACGAACTATCATTCAAGGTGGAAACCCATAATCACCCATCAGCACTCGAACCGTTTGGTGGCGCCAACACCGGGGTTGGTGGGGTTGTGCGCGATGTGCTGGGTGTGTCGGCCCAACCGATTGCGAATACCAACGTGCTTTGTTTTGGCCCGCTCGATCTGCCCACCGAGACGCTGAGTGCCGGGATGCTTCCACCTCGCACCATTGCCAGTGGCGTAGTCGCAGGTGTTCGTGATTATGGCAACAAACTGGGCATTCCTACTGTCAATGGTGCAGTACTCTACGACCCTGGCTACATCGCGAATCCGCTGGTCTTCTGTGGCACAGTCGGGTTGGCACCACGAGGGCGGCATCCGCGTAATGTCCAACCAGGCGATACCATTGTGGTTTTGGGCGGACGCACCGGACGTGATGGTATTCACGGGGCGACCTTCTCCTCGGCAGAACTGACCCACACCACGGCAGAGGATGTGGGCAGTGCCGTGCAGATCGGTGACCCAATCACTGAGAAGAAGACTCTCGACATTATTCTGCAAGCACGTGACGCGGGTCTGTACAATGCCATCACCGACTGTGGTGCTGGTGGTCTCTCGTCGGCAGTTGGCGAGATGGGCGAGGAAACGGGTGCACAGGTTGAACTCACGCATGTCTCACTCAAATATGCTGGACTCCAGCCCTGGGAGATATGGCTTTCTGAAGCACAGGAGCGGATGGTGCTTGCCGTGCCGCAGCAGCATCTCGACACGCTCCTGCACCTCTGTGCCGATGAGGATGTCGAAGCCACAGTGATCGGTCAGTTCACGGATGACCAACGACTCACCGTCACACACAACGGCGCTACCCTGGTCGATCTTTCGATGGCGTTCCTTCACAAAGGTATTCCACAGCGAAAGCTAGCGGCCGTGTGGGAGACGACAGAACCTGATGAGACGACATCTTCGCATACATTACAGGATTTTACGGAGGTGCTCCTGGCGCTGCTGGCGCATCCCAACATCGCCTCAAAAGAGCCCATCATTCGTACCTACGATCATGAAGTGGGTGGGCGCACCGTGATCAAGCCACTTGTAGGCACACAATCTGATGGTCCTGGCGATGCAACCGTCATGCAACCGATCTACACCGACTCGCAAGGTCTGGTCATTGGCTGTGGCATCAATCCACGCTACGGAGAAATCGATCCCTACTGGATGGCACTGGCCTGTATCGATGAAGCGCTCCGCAACGTGGTGGCCGTCGGCGGTGATCCGGCGCAGACCGCTATTCTCGACAACTTCTGCTGGGGTGATCCGCGCAAGCCGGACCGTATGGCGGGGCTGGTTCGCGCAGCGGCAGGGTGCTACGATGCGGCGCTGGCGTATGACACTCCGTTTATCTCTGGCAAAGACTCGCTGAACAATGAGTACCGTGATGCCAATGGTGTGGCACTCGCGATTCCGCCCACGTTACTGATTTCTGCACTCGCGTTGGTGCCGGAGGTGCAACACACGATCACGATGGATGTGAAAGAAGCTGGTAATTACATCTATCTGGTCGGTGAAACATACGATGAGTTGGGCGGTTCACACTATGATGTGGTGTGTGGCACCAATCATGCCCAGGTACCACAGGTCAATCTCGCTCTGGCGCCTATCATTCTTCAGCGTATATACATAGCTATTCGGGCAGGATGGGTTGCGGCATGTCACGATCTGAGCGAAGGTGGGCTGGCAGTTGCTGCCGCTGAGATGGCCTTTGCCGGCGAACTCGGAATGGAACTCTACCTCGCAATAGTCCCGCGACCAGCCGACCTGAATGATGATACAGTTCTGCTCTTTGCTGAGTCACCCACACGTTTTCTGGTGGAAGTTCCATCAGAGCACGCCGAGTTATTTGAACAATACATTCGAGATGTACCTTATGCCCAGATTGGCACGGTAACCGATGCACCCATGTTCATCGTTAATAGTGTAGCAGGCACGCCATGTGTACAGGTCAGTACCAGTGAACTTAAAGCATCCTGGCAGGGAACAGTTGTTGTATAACATTAGCATATTGTATCTTCATGGAGAAAAGTAGCGCTATGACAAATAGCAACGGTGCCAATGGCAAGTCTTCGACGGATGCTACAACACCCATGCCGCCGTCAGATTTTACGGATTATATGGTGAAGCGTTTGTCTTTGCACGAAGAAGAGATTGAAGTTATTGATCAAGACCATCTCGCACTACAATTGCGGGTGCGTGACAAAGCGCTGCGATCAGACCTCAACCAATTCTATAGTGCCTACATTGAGAATCCCGTACAGATCGATGCCATCGCACGTACCTACATTCGGTTATTGCTTGGGGATATTCCTGAAGAGACGACTGATGATTTTATGTTGTTGGAAAATCGCATCTTTCCAATGATTAAGCCCATCGATTTCTTGACAGAAGTCAAGACGCGCAATTTACCGATGATCGTATATCGCGAATTCCTGGCCGAATTGATTATTGCCTATGTTATCGATGAGCGTGGCAGTGTGTCGTATATCAGCGAAAACCATCTGGATCACTGGGATATCACGACAACAGAGCTGCATGATAAAGCGATTGAGAATCTACGTCTGCGAACCTATGAACAGGTTGATTATATGTCCACTGGTCGGAGTGAACAAAAGCTCTTTATTTTTAATAGTGGTGATGGTTATGACGCATCACGCGTTTTGCTGACCGATGTTCTTGACGATTGGTCACGTGAAATGACGGGAAAACTGATACTTGGCATCCCCAATCGTGATTTTTTGATCGCTTTTAGTGATGCTGATGGAGAAATTGTACGCAATCTGGCAAATCAGATTGAAGTTGACTCGGCTGAACGTGCATATGGTCTAACCAGTCAGCTACTTATCTTCAGAAATGGTCGCCTTCAGGAATACGAATGGGAGTAAAATAGGCAATAGTTATGCAAGTAGGAATTATTCTTCTCACTCTTGGGGTATATGGACTGGCTGGCTGGCTTTGGTGGACTGAGCGAACATCAAATTACTTGGTGGCGCTGCTGGCGGGACATCTGGGCTCGCTTCCCTCGCCTTTGTGGCAGCGACTCTATCAGTTTAATTATGACTCGCAGTGGACACCAATGTTCACGTTTCTTGACCACCCACTTCCCACATCGGTATTTATTGCTGCCTGGACTATGATGCTCCCTTCGCTGATCGTGTTGTTTTTGTATCAGAAACACTGGTGGTTTCCTGGTTATATTCCTGGGCTGCTCACCTTTGCCATTTTTGTTTTTTATCATCTGATTATCGAGACTATGGGGACTCGGGCTGGCTGGTGGAACTATACAGGAACAAGCGCCTTACCACTTGGCTTAGGGGTGACTTTTCTGTCGGCGCTGATGAACGGGCTGGTATCGCTGGGATTACTCTCGATTTTGTTACTCACACGTCGTTATGCATGGAAGAGTCTGCTCCTCATCCTGTTGCCAATGCCACTGGTATTAAGTCTCTTTGTCAATGGATTACTCGGAGCACCACTGTACACGGTGTTGTGGTTACGTGAGGTGCTTCAAGTTCAAGGATGGGCTGCTGCAATCGGGATGATTGGAACCCTTGGTTTGTTATGTTGGGCAGCTCATATTGTGGCTAGTTCTATCGAAAATCAACGCGTAGGACGGCAAATGGTCTAAATGGAAGGGAACGATGATGTTCAAACGCATTCTTTTAGCGACTGATGGTTCACCCGTTGTCGAACGTGAAGTGTTATTCGCCGCCCATTTGGCACGGCTCGAGCACGCATCAATTATTGTTTTGCATGCTTACGAACCACCACCACGTTATGAAGGCTATGAAGGCTATGAGCAGTTGCTTGCGCAATATCGCATTGTTGCACAGTCTGTGATCGATGATACGGTCAACCAACTGCATAAGGACGGTGTGGACGCCCGTGGTGAGTTACGGCAAGGACCGGCTGCAGACGTGATTATCGCTGCTGCAAGTGAACATGATGTACACCTGATCGTGATGGGAACACGTGGTAATAGTAACCTTAGTGATATTCTGGGCAGTGTGAGCACACAGGTCTTGCGTCATGCCCGCTGTCCAGTGCTTCAAATTCCATAAAAGAGGCGCAAATGGACGATATTGCTCGTTTTCTCTATGAGCATCCACCCTTCAGTCTGCTCTCGTTTGACGAGATTCGGCAGATTGCTGGTATGATCGCGATTGAGTATTTTCCCGCCGAGCAGATGGTTTTAATGCAGGATGGCACGCCTTCAGACTATTTATACATCGTTCGGCGAGGCAGTGCTGATTTGTTGCGCACCGATGAACAGGGTGTTCAGGTTTTAATGGATACCCTTGATGAGGGGGAGGCCTTCGGCTATGTCTCACTCATTCGTGGTAGTTCTCCTGTGGTAAGTGTTCGTACCAATGAAGAAACACTGGCCTATCTGCTTCCCAAAGCGGTATTCCATCAATTGCGCCAACGACACCACGCTTTCGCCCAATTCTTTGCCGAGTCAGTCGGCGCACGCTTAGACAATGCGCTTCAGATTCGCCATGCCAGCGCAGATCCAGAGCTATTTCAAACACGGTTAGGCGATCTCAAGAACCGTTCGCTGGTTTCTATACAACCAGAAGCTCCAGTACGTAAAGCCGCCCAGACCATGCGCGAATACCGTGTGTCAAGTTTGATCGTAACAACTACCCCACCAGGCATTGTGACTGACCGTGATCTTCGCAATCGAGTGCTTGCGGATGGGTTACCAGATACGACCCCAATCAACCAGATTATGAGTGCACCAGCCATTACCATGCCAGGCGATAGCCTCGTTTTTGAAGGACTGATGCTCATGATTGAGCGTGGTATCCACCACATTGCACTGACAGAGGGTGAGCAGATTATTGGTGTTGTGACCAATACCGATATCCTCCGGCGCCAGACACGCAATCTGCTCTTCCTTTCACGGCAACTGAAACGTGCTCAGAGTCTGGAAGAACTGCAGACATACACTGACCAAATTGCCGCTATGGTAGGAGCACTCCTTGTTGCAGGAGCCCGCTTTAGTGACATTGGTCGCATGGTGGCTGTCTCACACGATGCCCTGCTTATTCGCCTGATACGTGATGCAGAAGAGGAACTTGGTCCTCCTCCATGTCCATATGCGTGGTTGGTATGTGGGAGTGAGGGCCGCTACGAACAAACAATGCGGACCGACCAGGACAATGCGCTTATCTATTCTAATGATGCCAATGCTGCAGAAGTAGATGGCTATTTTGCCAAGTTAGCCGAACGTGTGGTCGATCAGTTGGTGGCATGTGGCTTTCCCCGCTGTCCTGGTGACATCATGGCCACCAATCGACAATGGCGTCAACCAATGCAGGTCTGGCAGCAGTACTTTCAACGGTGGATCCATGTGCCAAAAGAAGAGGCGTTGCTACGAGTTGCGATCTTTTTTGACTACCGTCAGGTATATGGGAGTTTAATGGTTCAGGATGCTTTACGACCAATGATTGAACAAGCACGTGAGCAACGGGTGTTTCTTGCACAATTAGCCCGTGCAACGTTGCGCCACTCACCGGAGATACATCTTTTCCAACGGTTGTTTCGTCAACGGCGTGGCCACGACCCGCAACTTCTTGATCTCAAAATGCGTGGTACCGCACCAATCGTCAATCTTGCTCGGCTGTTTGCTTTGGAGTCGGGTTGTACCCATACGAATACAATTGCACGTCTACGACAGGCAGGTGGGAACAGTAGTCTTTCCCGTGCCGATGCTGAGGAACTTATTGCGGCGTTTGAGTTGCTCAGTCTTTTACGATTGCGTCATCAGTATGCACAGCTTCAGCATGAGCAGCCAATGACCAATCATATTTCGATGGCTCAGCTGAGCCCATTGGAGCGACGCGAACTCAAGGAAGCGCTCCATGTGGTACAGCGTCTGCAAGAGAATATTGAACTCGCTTTCCAAACACCAATGTTAGGGTGAGGCAATAAGCGTTAGGGGTTATACGGTGAAGGGTTATACGGCTGGAGCGATTTGGGTGGTACTTGCCGTTTCTAACCCTTCACCCCTAACCATGAACCAATGCTATAATAACTGTCACTGTTCGACTATCAATACTAGTTTGGCGGAATATTACTTGTGACAGTGTACGCAACCTCACTCGCATCTGGTAGTAGTGGAAACGCATTACTCGTCCAAACCAATACAACAGCACTACTCGTCGATTGTGGGTTACCACAACGCACCATTGAGAAACACCTTGCACACGTTGGTATGGCCCCCGCTGACCTTAGCGCTATTTTGCTGACACATGAACATGGTGACCACGCGCATAGTGCAGGACCGCTTGCTCGTCGCTACAACATTCCTATCATTTCAAATATTCCTACAACCAACGCCTTAGGAGTTGCGCTCGTCGGTGTGGTCCCGACTATGCTAGAGGTCGGTGATACGACGCATATTGGCGACTGCACGATTCGGAGCTTCCCGGTGGCTCATGACGCGGCTGCTCCCGTTGGTTATACGATCCATGCGGATGGCTGGTGTGTTGGTGT
Source organism: Chloroflexota bacterium (assembly GCA_039178835.1). Taxonomy (GTDB): domain Bacteria; phylum Chloroflexota; class Chloroflexia; order Chloroflexales; family Roseiflexaceae; genus AL-N1. Next base: position 4,036 of record JBCDFA010000044.1, on the reverse strand, counting down.
CGCCACCGATCTAGGGAGTTGGGACTCAACGGTGCTGGAGGCGCTGCAACCGGCTGATCTGGTCGTCATCGAGGCAAACCACGATCTGGAAAAACTCCGCATGGCACCTTACCAATGGCCAGTGAAACAGCGTATTTTTAGTCCTCTGGGTCATCTCGATAATATTGAAACAGCCAATCTGCTGGCGCGTCTTGGTGCCGATGGTCGCCGCCGTACCGCGTGGTTGGCCCATCTTTCGGAACAGGCCAATTCGCCTGATATTGCACGGAACATAGTACAGAATGTGCTATCGCTTGCTGAGGTGTCTTGTATCAAAGTTGCAGTGCTTCCCCGTCGTGCTCCGCTGCACTGGGCTAGCGACGAACATCTCGAACAACTCGAATTCTTCTAGCCACCTTTACTTGCCATCACAAGCCGTAGACGCAGCCCGCCATTGCCGAAACCGCAGCCCGCCATTGCCGGTGCGCGGGCTAGCCATGCACCTACGGTTTTATGATTTCCTTCGCGCATTGATCGATTGACGTACCTCTTCGCCAAGTGCCCACTCTGCACGTGCCTCTTCATCTTCTAACGTAAGACGTGGTACAGGGCAGGGCTGTCCACTCTTCTGATCGAATGCCACCATGCTAAAGTAGCCCGTCGTGCAGAGGCGGCGGTCTCCGATCAGGGGATGTTCTGCATAGATATGGATACGCACAATCAATGATGTCCGTCCCACATAAATGACCTTTGAAACGGCTTCGATGATCTCGCCATTCTGAATGGGAGTCCGAAAGTCAAGACGCTCAGTGGAAGCAGTAACAACTGGCAAACGACAAAAGCGGAGGGCGGCAATCGCTGCCGCACGGTCCATCAATGCCATGACATCGCCACCAAACATTGTTCCATGGTTGTTAGTCTGGTTAGGTAGAACAATATCGGCCATGTAGACTTCTGGTGCGATGCGTTCTGGTTGTGATTCGGATGTTGTGTTCATAGGCATGATTCCTGTGTCTGGTTGGGTGCGTTTCTCTTATTGTACTTGACAACGTAAACGTTTGCGTATACTATGTGTTTTACACGAAAGCACTCGTATAGTTGTAACTCAATCGACTCTATTGTGCCTTATCCGTTACAACATGTGTGTAGCATAGCGCAATGGTGCTGGATACTTTCAGCGAGGAGAGTACCGTGTCACGTAGCACGATTACTGCCATAGCCCGCAAGGTTGGCGTTTCTGCCGCCACCGTTTCACGTGCACTCAATGGCGCCCCTGGTGTCAGCGACAAAAAACGCCGCGAAATCCAGGCTCTTGCCGCCGAACTCAACTATCATCCTAATGCGATTGCCCGAAACCTGCAAGGCCAGCGCACCAACACAATTGCCTATGCTGTCGATGTGAGTGATCGACCTTCTACCGATCTCTTTTTCTTCAAAGATTTTATAACCAATCTAGCCTTTCATTGTGCTGATTATAATCTAGATTTGTTGATCCATCCGGTCACATCTGGTGAGCAAGGTGTTGGGCAGATTGAGCGGGTGCTGCAGTCTGGTCGTGCGGATGGCGTTATTATCACGGATATTCGCCACGACGATCAACGCATTCGCTACCTGTATGAGCGCAAACTGTGTTTTGTCGCCTTTGGCCACGATGATGGTATTTACCGCTACCCCTATGTCGATGTCAATGGTGAACAGGGCATCTATCAAGTAACACAGCACCTCATTGATCAAGGACATCAACGCATTGCTTTTCTCGGGTTGCCACTTGCCTACTACTGTGCGATTGATCGACGTGATGGGTATGTGCAAGCATTACGAGACAACAATATCTCTAAGATTCCTGAATATATCATTGTTGGTCTGACCAACGAGACTGAGGCGCGAATCGCGATGGAACAACTTCTGACATTGCCCCAACCGCCAACGGCCTTTGTTACCGCCAGTGACATGCTGGCCATTCACGCGATGAGTGTCGCCCACAGCCATGGGCTGCGTGCCGGTCAGGATTACGCCATCACTGGCTTCGATGATCTACCAATGGCCCAGCATACCGATCCGCCATTGACCAGCTTGCGCCAACCGTTCGATCAAATTTGCAAACATCTTATTGAGTTGACTATACAGCAGGATAATTCACCAATTGAAACACAACAAATTCTGCTAGAACCAGAACTTATCATTCGCAATTCGAGCTAGTGTCATCGGGTGGCTCCTGATGGTGAGGAACAGCATGAGTATAGAACAACGAACATTGCGCTTTGGACCGTATACTCGCAATGCTCAGGACACAAATAGTACGACCATTCCCTATTTTCTTGCTGGTCGCCACATGTATCATGTGGGGATGGTTTCGGGCGCTATTGAGCCGATTGGTGCAGAGCATCTGGTTGGTGAAATGGGGGGCCTCTGGATGCATCCGGTCAAAGTTGCCGATGGTATCCAGCTCTCCATCCGTGACGCGGAAGGTGCTCAGGTGTTGCTACGCAATACCCATGTCACCGAACACCTCTCACATGTCGAGTGGTGCTCGAAAACAGATGAAATAGAACTTCGACGCCGTGATTTTATTGTCGAAGACCAACCGGTCTATGTATCACTTATAACCCTTCAGAACGTATCTGCACACACTATCGCTGGCCATCTAAATCTGCAAATATGGCTGAAGTTCCTCGGCTGTTGGTTCGGCGGCATGGAGACTGGCGGTGGAACCTACTGGCTCGATGATACGGCGATTCTGGGCCATGATCGGCTTTGGCAGGGACGCTGGGGCATCGCAGCAGGTATGCAACAGCAGCCAGACTCCTTCGATCTGCAAGAGCATACGAATGGCCATATAGCGACACTTCGCTACAACTTTCGCCTGCTGCCCGGTCAAACACTTAGGTGGGAATTCATGCTTGCTGCCGACCATCAAGAGGGGCACAAAGCAGCACAGAGACGCCTCAAGCAACTCGTAGGAATGGGTGAAACATTGCTTGGGGAGAAAATCGCCTGCTACACCCAACAGACCTTTGCCGGTGTCACGCTCGAGACGCCTGATGAGGACGTGAATCAATCTTTTGCGCTGGCTAAAGCCAACTTGCATCTCTTGACTGTGGAGTACGCCCCGCACCTCCCAGCATATCTCCTGGCTGGTATACCAGAATATCCACAGCTTTTTGGTTGTGACACAGAGTACACGGTGCCCGGTGCCGTCGCCGCAGGGTTTGGCGATATTGCTAGAAGCACCATGCTCGCCCTTGCTGACTATGGCCAGCGGGCGTGTGGGCGTATTCCACACGAGGTCACGACCAACGGGCGAGTCTTTCATCCCGGCAATACGCAGGAGACCCCGCAGTTCGCCACCGCATGCTGGGACTTCTTCCGCTGGACGGGCGATTTAGATTTTCTGCTGCGCGTCTACCCACTCTGCAAAGAAGGTGTCGAGACATACATGCCAGCGCTATGGGGTGGTACTGCAGGTTGCTATCCGATTGGCGATGCAATGGTTGAACGTGGCGGTATGGGACCATTCAAACTCGATAGTGTTTGCTACCTGTTCCAGGCCCTTGAGTCCCTCCAGCGCATGGCCGAAGCGCTGGAGCTGCACGACGATGCACAACACTTTGCTGCACGTTGTGAGGACATCCGCACCCGCTTCGAGCGCGACTGGTGGATCGAAGCCGAAGGCATGTATGCTGACTCGCTCACGAGTGAGATGCAACCGCAGTTGGATGGTCACTGGACAGTTGTTATTCCGCTCCAACTTGGGTTAGCCTCACCGGAGCATGCGCAACGATCACTTGCCCGCATCGAGCGCGACTGGGTCAATGAGTGGGGGCTGGTACACACCCGCAAAACAGAGGAACTGGTCTGGACCCTTCCAACCGGCTTGTTGGCGCTCACAGCATTCCGCTATGGGCGGGCTGACCTTGGTGTCCGCATGTTGCAAAACATCGCTGAGACGACCAAATATGGCACGCTTGGTGCATTCAAAGAACTTATCCCGATTGGCCTATGTTTTGTCCAGTTGTGGTCAGCCGGTTTGTACTTACAGGGCATCATCGAAGGATTG
>JBCDFA010000043.1:0-30694 GCA_039178835.1 Chloroflexota bacterium | reverse complement strand
TCAGTAATTGTCGCAGCACCAGCGTAACTCAAGCCAGAACGCACCCCACCAACAAGTTGATACACAATGTCTTTGGCTGGGCCACGGACCGGTACCATCGCCTCTACGCCCTCCGCCACAACCCGCTCCCAATCGTCGGGATCGACCTCACGCCCTTCAACCTCTTGTCGATCAATATTGGCCGACAACGACGCCATGCCGCGCACAACTTTGTAGCGTTGCCCCTGCCGAATGACATTCGCACCAGGACTCTCGTCAGTTCCAGCAAGTAAACTGCCAAGCATCACGGTGCTTGCGCCTGCTGCCAATGCCTTGGTAATATCGCCCGATGTGCGAATGCCACCATCAGCGATAATCGGTACCCCTAGCTCATGGCCGACTTCCGTACACTCAGCAACTGCACTCAATTGTGGCACTCCAAAGCCTGTCACAATACGCGTGATACAGATCGATCCCGGCCCAACGCCTACTTTGATCGCATCTGCTCCGGCCTCAATCATGTCACGGGTGCCTTCGGCGGTCGCCACATTACCACCGACAACATCAACCGTTGGAAAGCGTTCTTTGATCGACCGTACCATCTCAAGCGCACCATCAGAATGTCCATGGGCAATATCAACAACCAATGCATCGGCTCCTGCATCGATACATGCCGCTGCCCGTTCGATGTCCGACGAACGTATACCAATGGCTGCGGCCACACGCAACCGTCCGCGTTCATCCTTCGTCGCATTGGGCCATTGCTCCATTTTCACAATATCCTGTGCCGTGATAAGACCATGGAGTTGGCCATCACCATCAACAACCGGCAACTTCTCAACACGACTCCTGTGCAAGACCGTGCGCGCTTCTTCGAGCGAGGTTTTTTCATCGACAGTAATCAGTTTCTCGCGAGGTGTCATAACTTCGGTTACAGGACGACCAGCATCGCGCTCAAACATCAAATCTCTAGTCGACACAAGCCCTACAACCTCGTTGTTGGCACCAAGGACGACAAGGCCACCAATACTGTGCTCCGCCAAACGTTCGCGTGCTTCCCGCACGGTGGCCTGGGCTGACAGGCTATGCGGGTGCTCAACCATAAACCCCTCAGTGCGTTTGACACGCCGAACCTCCGCAGCTTGTTGGTCAATCGTCATAAAGCGGTGTATCACCCCCAGACCACCAAGGCGGGCCATCGCCTGTGCCATAGTAGACTCGGTCACTGTATCCATATTGGAAGAAACAATTGGTATGGATAACCTGAGCTGACGGCTAAACTGTGTATGGGTATGTACTGCATGCCGTGAACGGATGGATGACCGTTGTGGCACCAGAAGCACATCGTCAAATGTTAAAGCTGTTTCAGGACGCAACTTCATCGAATACTCCTTGTACAAGCTATCACGCAATATTGAGTCTCTATCGTAGCATACTCTTTCGATAATTGACATCTGTGTTACCATACCACAGATATCGTATATAGTAGGTTTACAAAATCAGCCCATGCCTTTAGAAATAATTAAAACACATTCACGTCTCTGGTCGATCAATGCTGGAATCGTGATGGTAGTAACGGATCTGCACGGCGACTGGGATGCCTATCAACGATACCGAGATTGCTTTATCACACGTGCGAAAGCTGGACAGGCTGACGTTCTCGTTTTTGTCGGCGACTTGATCCACGGTGAGGGACAAACATACACTGATCGTTCGGTAGACATCCTGATCGATCTGCTAGAGTTACGAAAACAGTATCCTATTGTATACCTCTGTGGTAATCACGAGTTGCCACATATCTATGGTTTTCCGCTTGGCAAAGGCGACATCGAATACACACCCGCCTTTGAAAAGGCACTTAGCCAGAGTGAGTATCTGAATCCTATCTTGGAGCTTCTGGATGAACTCCCTTTTTTTCTCCGCACCACCGCCGGTGTAACAATTACGCATGCAGGAGCCACTGCCATCGATACAGAAGAAGCCCAGGTTCTCTTTACGTGGCAACACCAGGAATTGTTGGACTGGGCCAACCAACAGATAGCCCGTGGTGAGGTCGAGCAGTTACGGATGGGATACGCCAGACTCAGCGAGGCTGATTCGTACACTGAGCTGGCAGAACATTATCTTGGAGTTTCAGAACCAGATAATCCACGTTACGACAATCTGCTGCGCGGTTTTCTGACAACCGCTCACTATCATTTTGCATTACTCCGTCCAACGTTCTTTACAGGCTGTGAGAGGGAACACCATATTGAGCATTATGGGCAAGTGATAGAGATGTTTCTGGAGCACTTCGCCGAAGACTACACACCGCAACACTTTCTGGTCGCAGGACACATGAGCGTTGCTGGAGGGCATGAGGTAGTGGCGAAGCAGCACCTTCGTCTGGCCAGCGCGACCCATGCAACGCCACGGGAGGCAGGCCAGTATCTCCTGTTCGATGCTGCACAACCAATAACGACGATGGAAGAACTCTGTGCAGGACTGAAAAGTGTTTTCTAAATCGGAAGTGAGAGACCCATGGTTGTAGTGTTTAGCGAGACAGATGCATTTCCACCAACTAATCTCAATACACACGAACTCCATGCCATCACTGAGACAGCCCGGATGTTTGGCTGTCGCATCCACCCCATCCCACAGGACTTCAATGTTATTGGGAGAGTCGAAAATGCCCTTACATACCTGCCAACATATGATTCGCCCATCCCCGGTGTATGGGTTGGCTATATCCCATCAGTTGAGCGCTACAGAGACCTCTACGATGGTGCCAAAGCCAAAGGTATCTATCTGCTCAACACCCCTATAGAACACCAGATCGCTATGGAGTTTGATCGCTTCTATCCTCGTTTAGGACAACTCACTCCTGAGAGCACTACTATCACAAGCGTTGATGCGTGTGAAAACATTTCAGCACAACTTGGCTTTCCTGTCTTTGTGAAGGGAACAGTGAAATCAAACAAATCGCAGGGATGGAATGCCTGTGTTGCCCACAACGAAACTGAACTTGTCGGGTTAGTGAATAAACTCCTGACACGCACAAACCATTCGCGTGGTCGTGTCATCGTGCGTAAACTTGCAAAACTCCGTTATGTCAACAAAACAACCGATGGATTCCCCCTTGGTCGTGAATATCGCGTCTTTGTCTACAAAAACGATGTGCTTGCGTTTGGCTACTACTGGGATGAACAGCAAGATGCCTATCCATTGATACAGAGCGATACACAAGCTATCACTGCTTTGGCAATTGAAGCAGCACGACAGGTTCAGGTTCCCTTCCTGGCCATAGATGTAGGCCAGTTGCAATCGGGCGAGTGGATTGTTATTGAGGTTGGTGATGCACAATTTTCTGGACTGAGTCATGTTTCAGTGTTAGAACTGTGGAGCAAAATCAAAGATATTCGCTTTGATCAAGAAATACCAACAACAGATTGATGGCAAACCCATGTCATATAGTAGCCATACGTTAAGGTCCGCTCTCAATCTAGAATTTCTCCCCATTGAGACAGACTGAATCGCGTGTTATGTCTTCTATGCTATAGACTCGTAAGCACCTCAGGGTTCTCCTCATACAATCTCAGGTTTTCCCTGAGTTCCTTTCAGGTTCTCCCTTATAGGCGAGACACCAGCTCTATTGTTACAATATTCGTGAATAAATTAACGATGTGTGTTGACTGTCGAAGATATGGACATGCAAACATCAAGTGCATTATAGCTATATAGGAACGAAGGAAGGTCTCATGAATCAGCATCACCTCTCTGAAACAACCGCCGTACTGACAGAGGGTTTAGATGATAAGGTAGGAGTAGAACAACGCAGCTGGCAGCGGTATAATCCACCAGCCGAAACAGCAGACATTCTCATGGCTGCCCCCAAGGTCACTGTTGCTAGTTATGTTGATGAACTGGTCGATCTAGCCTGTGGTGGGGCAGGGCGCGATACCTTTGAGGTAGCTTTTGACACGGCTGATAAAGGACGCATTCTTGAAGCAGAAGTCGCCCGTGTACGCAATGGTATCTCAGCGAACTACCCTGAACCTTATATGCGACGGCGTGACCCTGACTGCATGGTCATTTCCGACAACCGCCCGACCAATAAGCCTCGCTTTGCTGAACGCTTTGGATACGATTTTCAGGAATTGCGAACCGAAACCTTTGAGTGGCTCAAAACACAACCATTGGCTATCTTTGGTTTTATTGCTGGCCAAGAGGGGATGGGAGAAGACTCACTCGTGGTTGCCCCCGATAACTGTGGTTTCTTCGCATTAGGTCTGGCACTCCTTCAGGGCATGCTGCCATACGAAAGTATTCCTGATACCTTTAAACCCAGATCCATTATCTATGTCGCACCACCGTTCCGCCATACCCACTTCGATGGAAAGCAAATCGTGGTGCATCACCGTGGTGAGAAACTTCACGAAATCTTTTCCTACAACCTCTACCCAGGGCCAAGCGCCAAGAAGGGTATTTATGGTGTATTAATTGGGCAAGGGGAACGAGAAGGCTGGGTAACCGCACACTGTTCCACTGTACAGGTTGTCACCCCATACGATAACATTGTGACGATTATGCACGAGGGCGCAAGCGGTGGCGGTAAGAGTGAGATGCTCGAACAAGCACATCGCAATAGTGAAGGTCGTCTCTTGCTCGGTGAAAACCTTGTTACAGGTGAGCGCCGTCACCTGGAGATCCCACGCTCGTGTCGCTTGATGCCCGTCACCGACGACATGGCGCTGTGTCACCCATCGCTGCAAAATGGTGATCAAAAGATACGTCTGACTGACGCTGAGGATGCATGGTTTGTACGCGTCAATCATATTACTCACTATGGCACCGATGTTCCACTTGAGCGTATGACAGCAGAACCAGGGAAACCACTTCTGTTCCTCAACATCGACGCTGCCCCGAATAGCCGTGCACTTATCTGGGAGCACATCCAAGACTCGCCTGGGGTCCCCTGCCCAAACCCACGCGTGATCGTGCCACGCTCGATTGTACAAGACATCGTACAAGAGCCTGTCACTGTCGATGTACGCAGCTTTGGGGTACGTACTCCACCATGTACACGCGAAGCACCAACATACGGCATTATCGGTCTGTTCCACGTATTGCCACCTGCCATAGCCTGGCTCTGGCGTCTTGTAGCTCCGCGTGGCCACGCCAACCCCAGTATTGTTGACACAACCGGCATGACGAGTGAGGGTGTCGGTTCATACTGGCCATTTGCAACAGGTCGCCGGGTCGACCAAGCCAACCTGTTACTCCAGCAATTTCTGGCTCATACCCGCATGCGCTACATTCTCTGTCCTAACCAGCATGTAGGTGCCTGGAAGGTTGACTTTATGCCACAGTGGATCGCCCGTGAATACCTGGCTCGCCGTGGTAACGCGCAGTTCAAAGCTGATCAGGTACAAGCAGCTCGCTGTCCACTTCTCGGCTATTCCCTGTATCAACTGGCAGTCGAAGGTCGTGCTATTGCTCGCTGGTTCCTGCAAGTTGACACCCAACCGGAAGTCGGTGAGGAAGCTTACGACAAGGGTGCTGAGATGCTCTATGACTTCTTCCGTAAGTGCTTGGCCGATTTCAGCGACCCTGATATGGACCCGCTAGGCAAACGAATTATCGAATGTTGTTTGGATGGTGGTAGTGTTGCAGAATATGAGACACTCATTCCAAGCAATTAGTACATTATAGGGTATCCTATCGTTCCGATGAGGATACCACTGTCCATTTTGTGGGCGGTACAGTCAAGAGTTTTATAGCAATACAATTCGACAACTGCCGGGTACGCTGCTGTCACCACTATCTACACATGGTGCAGGAGCGTATCCTGATTTTTTACCAAAAGGCGATGCTGGAAATGTCACACATGGTTGAGGGGCGAGCAGGCGGTTTTGATAACAGCATGTAAGACTGCTCTGGCCACATGCCATCCGTCAAGGCAATAGAGAGGAATCCATATCCATACGTTATGTGGTAAGTACGATAAGAGAAAACGACGAAACATCCCAATCAGCCTCTAGTACATCAATGTTCGATCTTGTACAACAGCACTAATACCAAGATGTGAATAGACAGCAGAACCTGCTCTTGCTGTGCTATACTGCAACAGAATCGATAAAATGCTTTGTAAACTTGGTAGATGTGTGATGTTGATAGATAACTTACAAGCGAATATGTGGTTGAGGAGTCTCCTTGACCTGATTACAGAGGCGATTATCACCATTGATGCTAATCAGTCCATTGTGTTCACCAACCACGGTGCAGTCAAGAGTTTTCGGTACTCAGCTCAACAACTGCAGGGACAATCGCTGGATATGCTTCTGTCACCATCATCTACCACGATGATACGGGAACGCATCCAATCTTTCGCCCGAAACGCCGTGCCGGGAACGTCGGAACTACTCGAAGATACGGTAGGAGAATGTTGGCGGCGGAGTGATGGTAAGACTTTTCCGGCCCATGTAACACTGGTCAAACTCAATGGGGAGGAACCAATGTCTGTTACACTTCTGGTACACGATAACAGCGACCGACAACGCGTCAAAGCTGATTTACAACAGGTCGAAGCTCAATATCGCTCGTTGGTAGATAGTGTACAAGATTACGCTATTTTTATGCTCGACCCGGGTGGGCTCATCACAAGCTGGAACACTGGTGCAGAACGTATCACCGGGTATCACACTGAAGAAATTATTGGAAACCATTTTCGTTGCTTTTTTCCAGACGAAGCAGTACAACACAACAAACCCGAATCAGAACTCCAGATAGCCACGACTCAGGGCCGCTATGTCGACGAAGTCTGGCAGGTACGCAAAGATGGTTCGTCTTTCTGGGCCCATGTTGTATTAACAGTTGTCCACGATGAGTATGGTCAATTGCGTGGCTTTTCCAAGGTCATCCACGATATAACCGAACAACGACAGGTAGAGGCTGCACTACGCCACTATACAGCACGCCTTAATGTGCTCTACGAAATTAGCCAGGCCATTCTGACAGCACAATCACCCGAAGCAATTGCCGAAGCGAGTGTACGTCGCATACGTCATCTGGTACCTTGCCAGTACGTCAGTATGGTGACATATGATGATGATACCGATACAATTCATGCCCTTGCTGTCGAACATGAAACTGCCCCACAGAACGACGCACATCAACTCGTATTACCCACTTCTACTTATGACCTGACGCTGCTCAGGGATGGCCAGATACATTACATGCCTGATGTTCAACAAGCTATTGCTCCTGACCATATATCCTATGACTGGCAAACGACTGGTCTCCGTTCATATCTGAGTGCACCACTGTTAGCACACGGAAAACTAATAGGTGTCTTGACGCTGGCTGCCAATGCTCCTGGAGCTTTTGGGCAAGATGTACTTGATGTGGTTCGCCAGGTCGCCGATCAATTGGCGGTCGCGCTACAAAATGCCCGACTGTTTGCTGCAGTTCATACAGGACGTGAACAACTGCAAGGATTGTCGCATCGCCTGATAGAAGCACAAGAATCCGAGCGACGTGCTATTGCAGGCGAACTCCACGACGAGATTGGGCAAGCGTTGACACTAGTTAAAATGAATCTACAGGTCGTTCAGGAAACACAGGATAACATATCTGGTGATAGCCTTTCGGAGAGCATTGGCATTGTAGAACAAGCCCTCCAACAGGTACGTGATCTCTCACTCGATCTACGCCCTTCACTCCTTGATGACCTTGGGCTTATTGCTGCTCTACGTTGGTACGGTGCACGACAGGCACGGCTTGCAGGCATATCCTTTCATTTTACGGGTCAGGTACCTGAAGAACGACTACCAACAATGCTTGAAACAACTTGTTTCCGTGTTGCCCAGGAAGCACTGACCAATGTGGTACGTCATGCACATGCACAGCAGGTCTGGATGCATGTACAAGCGCAGGATACGATCCTACATTTGACTATCCGCGACGATGGGGTTGGTTTTGATCCACACACCGCCCAGACACGCGCTCAGTATGGTAATAGCTTCGGCCTACTCGGCATGCGCGAACGGGTTGCGATTGCTGGTGGCAAGCTTCATATCACATCTGCCGAGGGAGAGGGAACGACTGTTATGGCCAACTTCCCATTGCACACAACAGAGGGGAGAACTACCAGATGAGTACGCTACGGATTATGCTTGTCGAAGATCATGCGCTGGTGCGGGCAGGCATTCGTTCACTCCTCGAAAAACTTCCTGACCTTGAAGTGGTAGCCGAGGCAGGGGACGGCCGTACCGCACTGAGTCTGATAGCCGAACATCAACCCGATGTTGTGCTTATGGACATCAAGATGGCAGGACTCAACGGCTTAGAAGCTACAGCACGCATTGTACGCGATCTGCCAGGAGTGCGTGTGGTCATTTTGTCGATGTATGCCAACGAAGAGTATGTGATTCAGGCATTGCGGGTCGGTGCATCTGGATATTTGCTCAAAGATGCCGGCACCGCCGAATTAGAAGTTGCCGTGCGGGCCGCTGCACGTGGTGAGACGTATCTCAGCCCAGTCATCTCACGCCGCATGATCCAGGATTATCTCCACGTTGTTGGCGGGGAAGGTGGTGCACTCGAACAGTTGACACCACGCCAGCGTGAGGTGTTGCAACTCGTTGCCGAAGGACATACGGTAAAAGAAATTGCTCAGATCTTACAGATCAGCGTCAAAACCGTCGAAACACACCGCGCACAACTCATGGAGCGGCTGGACATTCATGATGTTGCGGGGTTGGTACGCTACGCCATTCGCGTCGGCCTTGTCGCACCAGATGAGTAATATACACTGGGATCAGCGCAAACATAGCCTTAAGATAGGGCAACACATAGTTGAACATGTCTCTACCAGATCTGGTAAAAACCAACTCCACATGTTGCCCTTTATGCACTTAAAGTATCACTCTGCGTGTAACAGACAAAAACGTTCCTCTCATCGCGGTCTACGGTAGAATAGCCCTCAGTTCATTTGAGCATCCATCTCTCGCACCGTTTCGCGTGCTGTATAGATCAACTCTTCCAACCAACTACGTAACTCTGCACGGCTCAAAGGTGTCACCTCATGCAACCGGCCTGTCGAGACATAGTCGTGAAGTAAATCCAAACGCATAAAGATTTCTTCCATACCTTCAGCACTATAGTCACGGCGAATGCGGTCAAGCAGGGTCAGCTCAAGCATAGTCATGGCGACACCTCTTTCTGTTTGGTGATGCTTCTTCATCCACATAAATGCGCGTATGCGACTTCAATTGTACGTTTCCAATGAACCTTTGAAAGTGTCCAGATATATTACAAAGATATGTTTTTCTTACGGTTTTAAGACCTCAGTACACATAAAATTAGGCGTGAAGCCTGTCGTGCTTCACGCCTCGGAGGGGCAATGTTGATGACTGTCATGCAATCATCATCGCCCACCTCCCAGGGTGAAGCGGATCGGCTCACCTGCCGTGAAATTAGGATCACACGGCTGCCACAGGTTTCCTGGCAGATTGTCTGAACATACGCCAGCACATCTGTCTAACAACGATTGGGAGTGTTGTTGATAGGAAGGAAACCATTGGCATATCATCGACGGACTCCGATCTTCGTGTCTTCAAGCATGTGCAAAATACTTGAGCCCTTGATAAAAATACGACGAATGCTATCGGGGCGACTGGCTTCTAGCTGTCCGGCAGCAATCAGCCGTTTGATCGTACTGAGACTGACACCGAGCAACTCTGCGGCTTCCTCACGTGAGTATATGGCATCAGCTTTAATCGGTTCACGATGTGTCATATGCGGACTCCTTCCAAAGGTTCACAGGAAGGATAACACGGTCATAAAGAGATGTCAAGAGGTCAGCAGACTCTGTTTAGAGGTTTCCAGAAACTCCTATGCATCACCTGGACAAAAAATCTTTATCACCAGATTGTACAGAATTGACAAAGTGACAAAATGACTTTGTGATAAAAAAGTATATCGCAACTGATTGACGGAAACGGCTGTTTGTGATTTGAGTCACTATATTGCATTTGTCATTTCGATGTGCTATGCTATTTGCACAGGTTTGGCACAAATTATGCACAACTAAGTACAAATATCACAAAGTCTGTATACTGTAAAACATTTTGAGATTATTGGTCGAAAATCGAAAGGACCCAGTCATATGAGTATCCACACCACAACACAAAGTTCCGTAGGAGGCACTGATAAGGATTTCACGTCGCCCTTACCCGATGTCATGGGACTTGGTGGAGCGCTGGCTGGCGCAGCCGGTGGTCTTGCAATGGCTGGAGTCGCTGCACTTATCTCGCTCTCCCTTGGTGGTGATATCTGGTTGGAAGCCAAGCAAATCTCAGCTATCGTTCTTGGACAGGAAGTAGGGCAACAATCCGGGTTTGCTGCAACTCCTGTTATTGTCGGATCGCTTATTCACATGATTATGGCAGTCTTGCTTGGTGCAGCATACGGTATTCTAAGCCGTCGTGTATTTAAGCTTCCCACTGAGTTTGGTACACCCCTCCTCACAGGACTGATCTACGGTATGCTTACCTGGATGGTAGCGTACTTTATCGTATTACCAATATTTAACCCTATACTTCTGCAAACATATGCACCAGCATTCATCGTACAACACTTGGTGTATGGTCTCGTAACAGGTCTTGTTTACACCGTACTGCGACCGCAACCATATGTTGAGGACGAACGTACAATGATGCCAGCAATGGCGCCAGATCGTAGCGGTGCAACAATGACTATGGATATGGATTAGACAATACCCTGTGTGGTATCAAAAAATGTTATTTTGAAAATATAGAATAGCAACAATTTGCAAATTGTGTGGGAAGTCGTATAATCGACTTCCCTTTTTGTATGAGTAGGAGTGTATTGATGGAATATCGTGAACTCGGTCGTACCAAGTACCAAGTCTCGGTTGTCAGCTTTGGAGCATGGGCTATTGGTAGTGCGTGGGGGCCAATCGATGATGGCAACTCAATGGCAGCATTACACCGTGCGCTTGATCTTGGTATCAACTTCTTTGATACTGCCGATGTCTATGGCGATGGTCATAGCGAACAACTCCTGGCACGTCTTGCACAGGAACGCAGCGAGTCGTTTTATGTCGCGACCAAGGCCGGACGCAAACTAAACCCCCACACCGCTGAGGGATACAATCGGAGCAATTTAACCGCATTCGTTGAACAGAGCTTGCGTAATCTGCAAACAGAAGCGCTGGATTTGCTCCAGTTGCACTGTCCACCATCCTCTGTGTATGCTAATGAAGAGGTGTTTGGCATCCTTGATGGCCTGGTTACTGCCGGAAAGATCCGTTCCTACGGTGTCAGTGTTGAGACAGTCGATGAGGCACTACAAGCGCTTCAGCACCCCAATGTACAGACTATACAGATAATCTTCAACATGTTCCGCTTCAAACCAGTTGAACAACTCTTTGCAGCAGCCAAAGAACGCCAGGTTGGCATCATTGCACGAGTGCCACTCGCAAGTGGACTACTCACCGGAAAAATGCAACCTACAACTCAGTTTGCTGATGACGATCACCGCAAATTCAATCGCTTTGGTGAAGCGTTTGATCGGGGCGAGACTTTCTCAGGCATCGATTACGATACTGGTCTGGCAGCGGTCAAAGCACTGCAAAAGTATGTACCAATCAATGCAAATATGGCCCAGTTTGCACTTCGGTGGATTACTATGTTTCCCGAGGTGAGTTGTACTATTCCTGGTGCAAGAAACCCTGAACAGGTTGAGGACAATGCCGCAGCCGCCAATCTGGATGCTTTAGATGAAGCAACCATGGTCGCTGTACAGACTATCTATGACCAGTATATTCGTGCTCAGGTACACCATTTGTGGTAACGCATTGCGAGTTCTATTGTTGCTATGATTGCATTGTTTGACTCAGGGCTTGGTGGTCTGTCAGTTCTGCGCGAGGTTCGCAGCAGATTGCCCCAACATGATCTGCTCTACCTTGCAGACACCGCCTACTGTCCCTACGGTGTGAGACCTGACTCGTTTGTCCAGCAGCGCTCACTCCAGATTGGTCGATCCCTATTGGATTATGGTGTGCGACTACTAGTGGTTGCCTGCAACACAGCCTCATCCGCCGCACTTGAGGTATTGCGTGCTGAACTACCGATCCCCGTCGTTGGTATGGAGCCAGGTCTTAAACCAGCCATTGCTGCAACACACAACGGCTCCATCGGGGTTCTGGCCACGAGCGGTACATTGGCAGGAGAACGATTCGCACGTCTCGTTGAGCGTTTTGCACACCAACAGACCGTTATTACACAACCGTGTCCTGGCCTCGTCGAACAGGTCGAACGTGGCACTATTGATGATCCAACGACTGATGAGTTGCTTAAACAATATATCGAACCACTCTTAACCAAAGGTATTGATACGCTAGTGCTGGGGTGCACCCACTATCCCTTCTTGCGTGAGCCAATTGTACGCTTGGTAGGTTCAGGCATCACGATTATCGACACTGGACCTGCGGTCGCACGTCAGGTCGAACATATGACATCAAAACACAACATCGTCCCTGGGAACGCAGCAACAGATTATTTCACAACAGGAAACGCAGAGAGCGTTACATCTACCTTAAAACGCTTACTTGGCGAGACTATCACTGCACAATCGATTGAAATCATCTAAACAACCATCCTGCCACACACCACCCCAGAATGTCGTATCATGACGGGCACGCTTTTCCTAGACATTTGTTCGCTGCAAATATAGATAAAGGAGTTATACTATGTCGTACGGTGTCAAACTTGATCCGCAACCTATCGCCCCAGGCCTCACCATCCGCGATCTGGTGGATCAGCAACTCTACGCCTACAACGCTGCCCGGTTACGCGAAGCCTGTCAGCTCTTTGCCCAAAAGATTGCCCAGCCAGATGTGACTATTGGTATTACCCTCTCGGGAGCCCTTACCCCAACCGGACTGGGAACGGCTGCACTTGTGCCACTTATCCGCGCTGGTCTCGTCGACTGGGTGGTCAGCACTGGTGCGAACCTGTACCATGATATTCATCGCACACTAGGATTTGATATGTGGGGCACGACCCCATTTAGTGATGATCGTGAGCTACGCGAGAAGAAACTCATTCGTATCTACGACATCCTCTTCGACCAAGATGTGTTGTTCAAATCTGATCAGTTTCTCTATCAGTGTATGCGCGGACCGGAATTCCAGCACACAATGGGAACTGCTGAATTGCATTATTTGTTGGGTCGCTACACCAAAGCCCGTGAGAAAGCTGCGCAGACCGAATACGTTTCCATCCTTACTGCCGCACACGAAGCAGGCGTCCCGCTCTACACCTCGAGCCCAGGCGACTCAACCATCGGCATGAACGTTGCTGCACTCGCTATGATGGGCAACAAACTACGATTCGATGTGGAGCGTGATGTGAATGAGACAACGGCTATCGTCCACGATGCCAAGCAGAGTCCTGAAGGAAAGAGTGCTGTCATTGTGCTTGGTGGTGGCTCACCTAAGAACTTCATTCTTCAGACTGAGCCACAGCTTCAAGAGATTATGGGCATCTCAGAAAAGGGCCACGATTACTACATTCAGTTCACTGACGCACGACCAGACACTGGTGGTCTGAGCGGTGCTACGCCAAGTGAAGCTATGACATGGGGTAAAATCGACCCCGACCAACTTCCCGACACGATTGTGTGCTACTGTGACAGTACCATTGCCTTTCCCATCATGGCGGCCTACGCACTTGATGTAGCTGGATCACGACCGCTCAAACGCCTCTATGATCGGCGTGATGCCATGATGGAAGAACTGCAAAAGAGCTACAATGAGGCCTTGCAATCGAAAGACATGGCCGACCATTTTGCTGACAGCGACGATGGCACATAGCAAGAACCATCTGGGCGTCTTTCATCCAGACGCCCAGTAACCGCACCAGAATTAGCGCCCTTTCCAAACCGGCTTCCGTTTTTCTAGAAAAGCACGGAAGCCCTCAAAACCATCCTCACTTGTAAAGATTTCACGCTGGAAGTTTGCTTCACGAGAAAGAGCTTCGGCATATGTCCCATCCTGTGCCGCGTAGACTGCTCGACGGATTCGCATAAGGGAAAGTGGGGCCTGTTCGGCCAGATATGCAGCATAGGCTGCCACTTCTTGCTCGAACCGCTCATTCGGGAAGACGCGGTTGGCCAGGCCTATCGTCAGCGCTTCGTGGGCATCTACAGGCATCGCGGTGTACATAAGATCAAGTGCCCGGCCAAGACCAATAATGCGCGGCAACGACCACGTACCACCACCATCGGGAACTAACCCGACCTGAACAAACAATTCGGCAAAGCGTGCCTGCTCAGAAACGAGCCGCAGATCGCAGGCAAGCGCCAGATCACAGCCGATGCCCGCAGCAACTCCATCAACTGCTGCAATGACCGGACAACGCGCTTCACGAATGGCCAGCAACGCTGGATGGTACGCATCGGTCAGAATCGCTACTGCTGCTTCAGGTGACAATTCGCCCTGGGCTGCAACGGTGAGATCTGCGCCAGAACAGAACGCGCCACCTGCGCCGGTAATCACAATCACACGTATCTCTTCACCACAATCGACGATGGCATCGCGTAAGGCGAGCATCGTATCCGCATCAACTGCATTACGTAACTTTGGTCGATTAAGTGTCAGTGTGCAAACCGCACCATCGCGGTGTATCAACAATGTCTCGGACATCATTGCCCTCCTTTTGATGCCACATAACTCTATCCATTCAATACAAACAGACTCAGTTCGGACTGGATATGCATATTATAGTCGAAAGTGGAATGAAGCACATGAACCAGTGGTACAATGGGCCAAAATGCCACAGGAAGGTTTCACAATGACCTATGATATAGCCCCACCTAACAATTTTCTAGGTTTGGAAGAAGAATACTCGGCTTATAGCAACAGCGCGGCACTGATTCTCCCGTTGCCCTATGAGGGAACGGTCAGCTATGGACAGGGAACGCGCTTTGGTCCACAAGCGATCATCGAGGCATCACAGCAGGTGGAACTCTATGACCGGGAACTGGAGGATGAGCCAGCGTTAACCCATGGTATTCATACGTTACCAGCCCTTGCCCCGATGGTAAGTGGCCCTGAAGATGTGGTCGACTCTATCGCAGCATATGCCGAAGAGCATCTGCACAGTGGCAAACTCCTTGTTGCTCTGGGCGGTGAACACACCGTCTCGGTCGGGACGGCACGCGCAGTCCAGGCAGTCTATGGCGACTTTGTGCTCGTCCAGATCGATGCTCATAGCGATCTCCGCGATACCTACGAGGGCAGCCCGTACAGTCATGCCAGTATTGCACGCCGTATCTTCGATATGGGAGCTACCATCATCCAGTTTGGCATTCGTTCGATCTGCCGTGAAGAGGTTGAGTTTATTCGTCGAGAAAAAGAACGTGTCCATGTGTCCTTTGCAGAGGATGTTCATGTAGGGCAACATCTTGCGAACCTACCAGACCTGCTACACGGACGTGCTGTGTTTTTGACCATTGACCTTGATGGTTTTGATCCGGCATATGTCCCAGCAACCGGCACTCCCGAACCGAACGGGCTTTCGTGGGCGCAAGGACTAGATATTATCCGCACTATCACACAACATAGTCGTGTTGTTGCCATCGACTGTGTGGAATTGGCACCAACCCCTGGTCAACATACAAGCAATTTCTTCGCAGCAAAACTGGTATATAAGGCGATTGGATTAACATTAGCAAAGAAGAACACCTCATCCTAGGGCGACAGGCGCTCGATCACCCAGCCTTCATCCGCACTACGCCGATAACACAAACGGTCGTGGAGACGGCTGGGGCGACCCTGCCAGAATTCGATGAGCTGTGGCACAACACGGTACCCTCCCCAATGTTCGGGACGCGGGATTGGGAGGATATGATACTTCTCTGTTAGAGTCTGCAAGCGTTCTTCTAACTCTGCGCGGCTTTGCAGAACACAACTCTGGTTTGAAGCGACTGCCCCTAGCTGACTCTCGCGGGGGCGGCTAGCAAAGTAAGCATCCGACTCTTGAGTAGATACAGGGGTGGCGTGACCTTCAACTCGGACTTGACGCTCTAGTTCAGCCCAGTAGAAGATCAATGCTACTGCTGGATTATCGGCAAGGTTGCAACCTTTACGACTATGATAATTGGTGTAAAAAACGAAACCTCGCTCGTCGAAACCTTTGAGCAATACTATCCGCGCAGATGGTTGGCCTGCCCCATCAACGGTGGCAAGCGTCATTGCATTTGGCTCAGGGAGTTGTGCTGCAACAGCCTCATCAAACCACGCCTGAAATTGTACAAATGGATTTCCATTGACATCAGTTTCATTTAAACCATCACGGACGTATTCTTTCCGTAGATCGGCAATTGACATGGTTAATCATCCTCGTAATCACGTTTGGGGACAAATCGTGCGAGAAAAATCCCTAATTCGTAGAGAATATACATTGGCAATGCAAGAAGCAAGAGGTTGAATGGATCACCAGTCGGGGTAATGATGGCAGCCACAATCACAACAACCACAATCGCATAACGCCGAGTACTGGCCAGCATTTTGGCTGTAACCAAACCAACTCGTGCAAGGACATACACAATGGCAGGTAACTCAAAGATCAGACCATTCCAGAGCAGCAGAATGGCAATGGTTGAAAAGTAGTTATCGATCCTTGGATTGGATTGCAGCGACTCTGATGTTCCAAAGCTGACTAAAAACTGAATGGCAGCTGGAACGGTAATAAACCACCCGAAGGCTAATCCTGCTAAAAACAACTCGAACACAAAAGGCAGAGCAATAAAGAGCGCTCGTTTTTCCCTTGGATGCAGGGCAGGAGAGAGAAAAGCAACAATTTGATACAGGACAACGGGAACAGAAACTGTAATACCGAATACGAGGCCGATACGCATAAAGCTGACAAAAATTTCAGCGACATCAATTCCTTGAAGTTGTACACCAGGCGAAAAATGCTGTGCAATTAATACAGGAAGCTGTTCACCAAAGATCAGATGTCCGCCATACATGAGACTCACACCAACCACAGTACCGGTCCCTATAGAAAGCACACAGATAAACAGGCGGTTGCGTAGCTCTTTCAGGTGGGGAACGTTGCTTTCCCAGAAATCACGTAGCGACGAAAACTCAAGTGGGGCTTCTTCCTCTCCACCATCAAGCACAGCACCGTCAACTTTGAGTGGGATGAGTATACGTACCAGGATAATCGTAAAGAGTGGTATCAACAACAGGGTTATGATCACACTAAGACCGATTATCAATTCAGTGCTCACTACTCACGCTCCTCTTTTTTCATACCAGTAATTACAGCCGTATCATCAGATATCTGCGAGGTGGTGGGTTGCCAGTCAGTGTCATCTAGGAGACCACGCTGCATCAATATCTCACGGAGGGACTGCATATCGGTTGATAGTGCACGGAGTTGTTCACGTAACAAACGTATTTCTGCTGAGTCTATTTTTTCTTTTGCGGTATCAATAGCTTCTTGGGAACCAGGCAAAACTTCTGGAAGATCTTTCTCTGGGCTTTCTACAACTTCGTTACTTGGAGATAATGTGTCTGTTATTGAGGCTGTTTGCTCTTCTCCGGCACTGTTTTCATCAACAGCGGAAACCTCATTACCATCAGTCGTGATATGTGACGATTGCTCACGATCATCTACTGCAGATGTACCATTTACATCAGCTGCTGAGCTGTCTTCACTCTTGTTAGCAGATATTGGGGCTTCAGGTGGCGCAATCGTGTTCTTATCATCATCTGACACCACAACAGTTGAGCCATCACGCTGGCGACCAACCGTCCCTGGTGCACTTTTAACTTCAGCAATAGCTTGTTTAGACTCCTCTGCAATACTGTCTTTCAATTTCCCAGCTTCACCAACCACATCATCTTTGATCGTTTTATTGATCTCTTTGGTAGCGGCAATAACCTCGTCGCGTGCATTTTGCACTTCAAGCAGATCAGCTCGAAGGCTTTCCAATTCTCGCTCAATCTCTTGACGTGCACGAAGCACCATCGCAGCATCGGGGGAACGGAGAATCCAGTTACGAACTTGGACGATGGTACGGCCAGCCTGCCGAGCAAACTGAGGAAGCCGCTCAGGGCCGACAACAACCAGCAAAATCATTAAGATAAGGAAGAACTCACCAGCACCAATCCCAAACATGCCAATCTCCGGCAATAAATACACCACAGGAATTCAGGAATTATGATTGCATAAACGATCATAATTCGCGAAGTCTACTGTGGTGTATGATACACTGGGACGATTAAAAAGTCATCATCTACTCTATACTGATCGACTCACGCTGTTTGCGTATGTGTATCAATATAATCCATGGCATCTTGAACTGTTAAAATATCTTTCGCATCCTCATCTGGGATCTCAACACCAAACTCTTCTTCAAGTGACATTATCATCTCAACAAGATCCAATGAATCAGCATTCAGATCATCTGCAAAATGGGCATTAGGAACTATTTCACCTTCATCAACACCAAGCTGTTCCGCAACAATTTTTTTCAAGCGAGATTCCATCTCAGGCGAGGTCATACCAGACTCCTTTCAAACAAAGGATTTGCATGTGATTGTATTTACGAGACGACAAGGCCTATTCATCTGTGTCACGTTCAATATAACGAGTCACAACGGTTCCAAGTACGCCATTCACAAAACGACTAGAGCTATCGCTCCCAAAATGTTTTGCCAATTCAACAGCCTCATTAATGACTGCTTTAACCGGCGTCTGCTCAATATCATCAACCAAGATTTCATAGAGCGCAATGCGCAGTACTGCTTTATCAACACTTGGCATTTGTAACACAGGCCAGTTTGGAGCGGATTCTTCTATAACCTGATCGATGTATGATCGATGCTCCCATGCGCCATAAATGAGTCGTTTGAGAAACTGGGCACCTTCTTCAGAAAAGGCTTCTTCCTCAACCCGTCTTAACAACACTCTATCTGGTGCATGATCCGTCAGATCCAGTTCAAACAAGGCCTGTAATGCTGCTATACGAACACGATGACGAAGACTAGCCACGCTTGGCCTCCACATCTTGGATGTAGACATTTACCTCACGTACAACCATCCCTGCCATATCTCGAATCACCGCAGCCACTGTTGCCTGAAGAGCAACACCAAGCTCGAGTAGATGAACACCAAGTACAGCTACAATATAACAATTTGCAATGACACCTCTGTCACTCATACGTATCACCGCACCTTTGCCGGTGGTTACACCTACTGTGTTTGTTTGTGGAATAGTGCCAAGACGCACAACACCTGGGACTTCCTGGATAGCCAGTAGGATCAGACGAACAAGCCGATGAGATGGAATACTGACATTACTGACTGTATCGGTCACTATTAACTCAACTTCTTTGATGCTCAATAATGCGAGGTAAGAAGCTCAAATCGATCTCACCTCGCTGAAATGCTGGCTCACTCATGAGAGCTAGCTGAAATGGCATTGTTGTCGTAACACCCGTAATAATACACTCGCTTAACGCCCGTCGCATGCGTGTTAATGCCTCTGTACGATCCTCGCCCCAGGTGATAATTTTTGCAAGGAGCGAGTCATACATACCGGGTGGCGTATAGCCTGAATACAAATGTGAGTCTACTCGCACACCCAAACCGCCCGGCGGTAAAAAGAATTCAATATCGCCTGCCGAAGGTAAAAAATCCCGCGACGGATCTTCAGCGTTTATACGACATTCAATGGAATGCCCACGTATTCTAACGTCTTTCTGACGCATCGTCAAGCGCTCATTTGCAGCAATACGAAGCTGCCATTTAACGAGATCCATATTAGTTATCATCTCGGTAACCGGATGCTCGACCTGAATACGCGTATTCATTTCCATGAAATAAAACTGCCCATCTGGTGCCAGCAAGCACTCAATAGTACCAGCATTTATATATCTGAGCACTTCGACTGCACGAACCGCAGCTTGTCCCATTTGTTCACGTAATTCTGGGGAAACCGCTGGAGAAGGGCCTTCTTCGATAATTTTTTGATGTCGCCGCTGAATAGAGCAATCCCGTTCACCAAGGTGAATAGCATTACCGTGAGCATCTGCAAGTACTTGAATCTCCACGTGGCGCATTCCTGTTAAGTAGCGCTCCATATAGAGATCACCTTGACCAAACGCAGCCTCGGCTTCTGCTCGTGCCGTTGCATATGCACGAGACAACTCGCTCTCATCCTGGACAACGCGCATACCCCGACCACCGCCACCAGCAGCGGCCTTGAGTAACACAGGGTAACCTATGTCACGCGCTATTTCGTAGGATTCATCAACGTTTTGAAGTATGCCATCAGATCCAGGAATAACTGGAAGGCCAGCTTTTTTCATTGTACGACGTGCAATCGATTTATCACCCATTAAGCGAATAACATCTGCCGATGGGCCAATAAAGGTCAATTTACACTCAGTACAAATTTCTGCAAAATAGGGATTTTCAGACAAAAATCCATAGCCAGGGTGAATTGAATCACATCCTGTAATCATTGCAGCCGTAATAAGTGCGGGGGGATTGAGATATGACCGTGATGGGACTCCAGGACCAATGCATACTGCTTCATCCGCAAGGCGCACCGCAAGCGAGTCACGATCGGCTTGTGAATATGCAACAACTGCTTGGAGGCCTAGTTCCTGGCAAGCACGCACAATACGTACTGCAATTTCACCCCGATTGGCAATCAATACTCTATGAACCATATGCGCAACGATTTCCTTCTCCGCAAAAAGGACAAAACTAGCACCAAACACATTTTCTACGATATCGACAGGTAGAAACACATTTCAGTAGTACAAGATACCTACATCACCATGCCACCATCAACGGTAATAGTCTGACCTGTTATGTATGAAGCCATGTCGGATGCCAGAAAGCAGACCATCTGGGCAATATCTTGTGCCTGGCCAAAGCGAGCAAGTGGAATCGTTGCAAGAATGGCATCACGAACAGCATCATCAAGTGTATCAGTCAGTTCCGTGGCGATGTATCCTGGTGCAACAGCATTGACCGTAACGCTTCGCGACGCCATCTCACGCGCTACACTTTTGGTGAACCCGATAAGACCAGCTTTGGCAGCTGCATAGTTGGCCTGACCAGCATTACCAGTCAACCCAATGACCGAAGTAATATTGATGATACGGCCAGTACGGGCACGGGTCATAGGACGTAGAGCTGCTTTTGTCGTAAGATACACTCCGCGCAAGTTGGTGTTAAGAACAGCATCAAAGTCATCTGCGCTCATTCGTAACACTAACGTATCACGTGTAATACCGGCATTGTTGATGAGAATATCCAGTTTCTTATAAGTATCCATGGTGGTAGCAAAAAGACGATCAACATCTTCGGGATTACTTACGTCAGCCTGGATAGCTGCAGCATGGCCTTCTTGATGGATAATTTCATCAACAACTGCTTGTGCAGCAGCTGCATCACTTTTGTAATTAATCACAACTGATGCACCTGTTGCGGCCAGTGTTGTTGCAATAGCACGGCCAATACCACGCGACCCGCCAGTAACAATTGCTACTTTTTTATCAAGACTAATCTGCATATTGCTGTTCTATCCTACACAATATCGTATAAAAACAAGCCTACTTTTCTGCAATTTCATGTAATGTTGCACCATTGATGAGTACAATTGGTCTTCCTTTGGCCGACTTCGTAGCACTTGATAAAAACTCTGTCGATGTTACCACAACACCTTTACTACAGTTTTCCCGTTTCATCTCCTGATACAGGCCCTCAACGGTACCAGCAGAGACTTTATCAGCTACAGTAAGACGTAAATGCCATGGCTGCTCATTGTGCTCCATCCACAAATCAAGGTGCTTATCCTTATCCACAAAGCGATAATCTTTAAACTGAAAACCATTCTTTTTGAAAACGTTATTCACATATGTTCCAAACTGTGGTAACGATAAGCCCCGAATGTCATCAACATCACGGATTGCACCAGGGCGCTCAAGTTGACCACCACGCTCTTCTACTTGCTGACGCAGGGCTCGATTGCGTTCTTCTGTGCGTCCCGACATTGCTGCGCCAACCCAGCAAAAGGTAATCAGTGAAAACGCCGTGAAACCACCAAGCTGGATCAGGATGCCCACCGGTGATATATCTGCACCTTCAGTGGTGGACAACCCCAGATTTTGCTCGAATGAGGTCGCAAAGAGTAGCGAAGCAAACAAGCCCATTGCAACAATGGCACCAACGACACCTGTCATAAACCCTTGAAAGCCATAGTATCCTTTGACACGCCGACCAATTAACAAACCTGCGCCTACTGGTATGATCCCAGCAAAGATAGATAATGTTGGCTGAGTGAAGAGAAACGGCATGAGCAATCCAGAAGCAACACCAAAGATAAGTATCTTGCCCCATTCCAGATGTTGAAACCCAGCCACAAACCCACTCCAGTTAAACAGTGGCCGCCGTGGAGGACGTTCGGTCTCTGCTTCCGCACTCTCGTCTGTATTATCAACCCTGGCAGGCGATACGTTTTCTTCTGCTATATCACGCTGCTTTGTAGTATCAATACCCATATATGCAAACACTCCTGTTGAATGTACTCTCTGCATTATAAACGAAATTAATCTGAATGTGATTGCGTATGAACACGTTGAGACTCAGGTTCTAATAGTTCGTCAACTGCTTCACGCAGCTTGCCTATATCAGTGAATGAGCGATAGACTGATGCAAAGCGGATGTATGCAACCTCATCCAATTCACGCAATTGACACATCACAAGATCGCCAATAGTCGATGAACGCACTTCTTGCTCATCTAATGCCATTAAAGCAGCTTCCACATCATTGACAACTGTTTCAAGTTGTGGTGCAGCAATAGGGCGCCGATAACATGCAGTCTGCACACCACGCATCACTTTCTCACGATCATATGGCTCTCGTTCACCATTCTTCTTCACGACTGTGAGACTCACTGTCTCTACACGCTCATATGTAGTAAACCGTTTTCCACACACAGCACAGCGACGACGACGACGAATCGTTTCACCGCCTCGCATCTTGCGTGTGTCTATCACATCGGTATCCTGATTTTGACAAAATGGGCATCGCATGGCGCGACCAATTTTTGTGGTTTACTTTTTACTAGGAGATAATACTTGTTATTATAGCATAGGCATGTCTTCACGCCAAACGTTGTTACTTTTGAAACGTTGTTACTTTTGAAAGACGGAATACTGAGAGTACGGTATAATCTGAGACATGAATATACCTCATATTTTAGACATTGGACTTGGAAACGCACGAGGTGGGTTGTGATTAGTCTTGAAATGGCTCAAAAACTTCGTGATGTAGGACTCATCTGGCATCCTACCAAAAATGATTTTTTTGTCCTTCCAGAAAGGAATCTTGATCATCATATCTTTGTCGTGAGTGAGCTTACTGCCCTGATTGAACAGTACAACAAAGAACCAGTGGTCACATTTCATGGGAGTTCAGAGTGGGCACTTGATTATGTACTCATTGCCGATGCCGTGTGGCTACCAACCGAAACACAACTTCGCCAAGCACTTGCACATCTTATTGGTGACGACGCACCGTTGAGGCTTGATCGAACCACGTATGGGTATTGCTGTCAAATTGCTTACATCGATCAAATGCTCGAATTTCGGGCACCTGATGGTGAGACAGCCTATGCGCTTGCGATACTCTACATCTTGGAATACAGTTAAAAGCTTTTACTTACCATAATTTATCAAGCATTATACTCAAGAAAAAGAGCAACAAGATAATCGGCCAGAAGCTCCCTGTTGTGAAGAGGAGGTATATACTTATAAACCATAGGAGCGCCTTCACGTGGAATTTTGAGATATGGTTCTTGAAAAGCCCTTGGTAGAGCAGAAATAGCGGTATAAACCACCACCACGATATACCTACAACTGCGAAGAGAAACAACCCAACCATAAGAAGCACACCCAAACTGGGAGACTGCGATGCAGCAGGAACTGATTGCTTTGGCAATGTCTTAGAAATTGGTTGTGGACTGACCTGAGATGGAATTGAAGCATATGGAGGTGTTATCGCTGTTGTGTGACTTCCGATTGTTGCTGATTGATTGAGTATGTGTCCACAAGACACACAGAAATGAGCATCAGATGGGCTTAGTGCTCTACAGGAAGAACAGGGAAGTACTGACAACTTTTCTGTTGGGCCGATGGCAACTTGTGTCAACGATGATCCACACATAATGCAAAATTGTGCGTCATGTGGGTTTTGGTGACCACACTGCTGGCAACTTACAACTTTTTCCATAATTTAATCCCCTCAAACATAGCATACCACCACCATTTCGACACATCACTCTATCTATAACTACGAACAAATCACATTTTGGTTGCAATCAGCACACTGCTAGCAATCAGACAAATGAGTACCTAAAAAGGCATTGACAGTCTTTCTTTCAAACGGTATTATACATAACACCCCTGGGTACAAACTTCATTACAGATTTAGATGCGGAGTTGCAATGCATCGTGCATACCATCGCTGGGATAGTCCTATCCTTGAACGCCCAATGGAATTACTTATATACGGACATGCTGGCGCACCAATGATTGTATTTCCAACATCACAAGGACGTTTTTATCAGTACGAAGACTCAGGTATGGTTGGGGCTCTCTATCATCATATTAGACAGGGGTGGATTCAACTTATCTGTGTTGACAGCATCGACTCAGAGAGTTGGTACTGTGACTGGGCTCACCCACGAGGCCGTCTCTATCGACATGATCAGTATGAGCGCTACATTCTAGAAGAAGTTGTACCCTTTATTCAAAATCAGAATAGCAATCCCTTTTTAATGACTCATGGGTGCTCATTCGGGGCCAGCCACGCACTCCTTATTGCTTTACGGCATCCAACATATTTTCGACGTGTGCTCGCCTTTGCTGGCTACTATGATATGTCTCACTTTCTTGATGGGTACTATGATCAAGAAGTTTATTTCCATAATCCGATTGATTTTGTTACTGGATTACAGGAAGGACAACTTGTTCGGGATATACGTCAACTCGATATTATCATGGCCATTGGGCGTGATGACCAAGCAGCATGGACCAATCACCTACTATCGACTGCATTGTGGAACAAGGGCATTTGGCATGCCATGCGCTGGTGGGACGGTTGGGCACATGATTGGCCCTATTGGCATGAAATGATCCAATTGTACGTTGGGGGAACTGACTGAACAGCATTCCGATGTCTATATTTCCTCTTTTCTTCTGACATAAGGAGCTACATCTGTGACCAAGAAAATTGGTGTAATCGTTGGGCGTGAGCAAACCTGGCCTGCAGCTTTTATTGACACTGTCAATCGACGAAATGAGGATGTCGTCGCCGAATTCGTCAAGCTTGGTGGCACACGAATGGCCGAACTGTCGGCCTACGATGTCATTATTGATCGTATATCACACGAAATCCCCTATTATCGAACTTTTCTCAAAACTGCAGTGATAGCTGGCACGGTTGTCATCAATAATCCCTTTTGGTGGAGTGCCGATGATAAGTTCATTGGCGCGACTATTGCTAAACGCATTGGTGTGGCACATCCGCGTAGCGTCGCCCTACCAACACACTCTTATATCGATGGAGTAGTTCCCGAAGAGTCACTTCGTAATCTCATATACCCCATCCCCTGGGAAGAGCATATTGAATACGTTGGCGGGTTTCCGCTCATACTAAAACCTGTCTGGGGTGGCGGATTCAAGAGTGTTTACAAAGTGTACAATATCGAGCAACTCTGGTCAGCATACAATGAAACCGGCATAACTTGTATGATGTTACAAGAGTATATTGATTGGGAAAAATATGCGCGTTGCATCTGTGTTGGCAAAGATAATATCTTAGTTACCAAGTTTGATATACACTCGCCATGGCCCCACCGTTACTTTGACGATCCCGATTTTCTCACCTCAGAAGAGCATAATCAGGTTGTTGATGGATCACGCAAACTCTGCCATACACTTGGATACGATATGAATGCAGTTGAGTTTGCGATTAAAGATGGTATCGCGTATGCCATCGACTTTACAAACCCAGCACCTGATTTTGAATACTATTCTCTCAAAGACACATTCTTTACATGGGTTGTCGAAACAATGGCCGATTACTGCATCACGAGAGCAAAAACTGAGCGTATTGAGTCTAACGAAATAGTATGGCAACAATTGCTACGGTCACCATCTCAGCCATAGTAAACCTACTAACATAACGACATGATACACATTAATCGTTAGATACGCAAAGAAAGCACTACACAAGCTCTCGTATAACTAACATACATTATTAATACATCCACGGGTGATTAGTATACAATCACCCTCTTTTCGACTTTTGAGAATTAGCAACCAAGCTAAAGTGCCAAATGCAGGAGAAAAACATGCTTGAACAGGCAATCACACATTATCATCGTATGCTTGACCCACCGACTGCAAAGGTAACCTGGGAACGTTTGAATGAACTTCAAAAGCAGTACAATCTCTACTTTGGCGACCGTCCGCTTGCAACCGTATTACGGCCACGTTTCATATGTTCTGACCAGAAGAACCTCTTGGAAGCTACCTGTGAGATCATTGCCAATGCTGCACGACGCGTTGCAGTTGCAGCCCTAGAAGATCAAACACTACGTGCAGAATTAGGGGTAACTCCCACTGAAGAAACCTTAATCAATATGCATCCTGGGTACACAGAAACGAGTGTACATTCACGGATGGATTCATTTCTCACACTCGATGGCTCTTCCCTCCAGTTTGTAGAATACAACGCTGAAAGCCCTGCCGCTATTGCCTATCAAGATATTCTCTCTACCATCTTTCTAGAACTCCCCATAATGCAACAATTTGCCGCAGATTACTCTATTCAGACACTACCAGCACGAGAACACTTAATGGAAGCCATTCTAAATACCTGGAAAGCCTTTCAGAGTGTAAAAACACCTAATATTGCAATTCTTGACTGGGATAATGTCCCAACTTATTCAGAGTTTCTTCTTTTCCAACAATACTTCCGCGAAAATGGGTTAAATGTAATTATCTGCACCCCTGATGATTTAAATTATCATAGTGGACAATTATTTACACACAACCACACATCACAAGAATTTCCTGTCGACATAGTGTATAAACGTGTGCTTACCTCCGAAATCATAACACACTATGGCGCAGCCACCTTCGAGCATCCACTTATACGAGCCTATGCTGATGGCAAAATTTGCCTAATTAACTCATTTCGTGCAAAGTTACTTCATAAGAAAGCACTTTTTGCTGTTCTCACTGATGACTCCTATCAAAGTATGTTTACAACTGAAGAACAAACCGCTATCACAAAACATATTCCTTGGACACGTGTGTGTAGAACAGGGAAAACTACCTATAAGGGTCAATCGATTGATCTGCTCGATTTTGCTCGTACATATCGAGAACGCCTCCTCCTAAAACCCAATGACGAATATGGAGGGAAGGGTATTGTCGTTGGTTGGGAAACGGAACCACACTCATGGGAAAACGCCCTTATGGATGCACTGAAGTCACCTTTTGTGATTCAGGAACGAGTCGTAGTAGCGCAGGAAGACTATCCAACCTTTCTTGATGGAGAAGCTCACATCAGTCAGCGGCTTGTTGATAGTGATCCCTTTTTGTTTGGGACTGATGTTGCTGGATGTCTCACCCGACTGTCTACTGAGACTCTACTGAATGTAACTGCCGGAGGAGGCTCAACTGTTCCAACGTTCCTGCTCGAACCAATCGCCCAACGATAGTGATCTCAATCGACACAAACACCTGTTACTGGCAAATCGTTAAGGAGACCGACCACATGAGTGTTTACAATCCTACATCACCAGACTTTGCCTTCACTATCGGCATTGAAGAAGAATATCAGGTCGTTGATCCAGAGACACGCGAACTACGCTCGTACATCACACAGATACTTGATCGTGGACAAATGATCCTGCGTGAACAGATTAAACCAGAATTACATCAAAGCATCGTTGAGGTTGGCACACGACCATGTCGAAATGTCACTGAAGCACGTGAAGAGGTTATGCGCCTACGTGGGACCATTTCTAGCCTAGCAGCCACTCACAATCTCAGAATTGTTGCAGCCGGCACACATCCTATATCATCATGGATGAAGCAGGAAATCACTCCTTTTGATCGCTACAAAGGTGTGGTTGATGAAATGCAAGACTTAGCGCTTCAGTTGCTCATATTTGGCATGCATGTCCATGTTGGGATGCCAAATGATGAAGTGGCTATAGAAGTAATGAATATTGCACGTTATTTTCTCCCACATCTCCTGGCCCTTTCAACCTCATCGCCTTTCTGGATGGGTCGTAACACTGGTTTTAAGTCATACCGTAGTACCATTTTCACTAATTTCCCACGTACAGGTATTCCACCCAGTTTTAGTTCAGCGGCAGAATTTCATCGCTATGTTAATCTCCTCGTCACAACCGGATGTGTTGACGATGGAAAAAAGATTTGGTGGGACATGCGCCCACATCCAGTATTTGGAACACTTGAATATAGAATTTGTGATGTATCAACACGTATTGACGAATGCCTTGCATTGGCAGCTCTGAAACAAGCAATCGTTGTCAAACTTTATCGTATGTTTGAAGAAAATACCACATTTCGGGGGTATCGTCGTGCACTCATTATGGAGAATAAATGGCGTGCACAACGGTGGGGGCTTGACGGAAAATTGATTGACTTTGGTAAACGTTCTGAAGTTGAGACCAAAGCTCTCATGCACGAGTTGGTTGCATTTGTAGATGATGTAGTGGACGATCTCGGTAGCCGTCGAGATGTCGAATATATTCTAAATATCGTTGAGCATGGTTCGAGTGCAGATCGACAGATTGCCATCTTTAAAGAAACAAATGACCTGAATGCAGTCGTTGACAATCTCATACAAGAGACAATGGAGGGCATACCACAAGTCAAAGTAAATAACGTCTAAGCTTAATCAAACTACTTTAAACACAAATACAGAAGATGAGAAAATCAAGCGTAACACACATCAGGAATGAGTGTCGTGGTTTGTTTTTACAGAGTCTATTTGTCGAACACACCCAACTACCATACGAATAGCTCGATCTAAAATGGCTGTATCAACAATGTGTGGTTTGTCACTCATACTTGCATAATACGGCACACGCCCCTTGTCATTGAGGCAGGTGATAGTCAAAACACGCCAATCTGAGCAACGAAGAACACCACCTAATGTCAAGCCATCATAAAACAACCGTGGTTCAATATCAATAAACGGATCTATAGAGTCCGCTTTTGCCGCAATGTCGAGAAGAAAATGATCTGCTGTACAATGCTGCATGAAGCCTTCTCGCGTGATATAGGCTAATGATCCATGACCTATACCTTCAAGGCTTATAAAAAATGTCCTGTCCTGTTCAAAAGGATAGCGTGCTAACAAATCATTAATGCCTGTACCAGTGCTTGTAGCCCCCAAACCCACAAACCACAATTCTACATTTTCAATGTCAGTTAGAATCTCTGCACTAGAAAGCAAAACCGCAATGGCCCCCGCATGACTTACCGCACCCGGTGATGTCGGAGCAAACAAAGTATATCCATTAATGATAGAAACAACTAAGATGTAAGTTGTGAATGGAAATTGAGCATACCACCATATAGTTTGAGCATCCATAAAGAACGCTATCATTAGTGATATTACTGCTGTATAAGCTACCACATAACCTACAGCGCAATGTCCTTGCACTAACAATCGGAGTGGGCGGCTAATAACAAAAGGAGAATCGATTGGTGCCAATAACACTACACGCCAAATAGGGCTTTGAGATAGGGCTCGTGTACCAATCACATTCTGACTTATACGCCGCTGAACCAGAAGTGGTCGAGATAATCGAAATAAACGCCGCGTGGCTAATGCGAAGCCAAGAAGAATCATACCTAGTGATATTGTAGGCCACCAGTAAAAGGCAATAACCGCTACAAGAACAATCATTCCCAAGGCCACTCCATCCCATCCTACTGACGATGTATGACTTGTAAACGTATCAACTGAAACGAGAAGGCCAGAACGACGGAAGCGACTGTCAAGGTAGGCAGCAGCCTGAGCCTCTTCCAATGATGTTGCAAAACGAGCACCAACCTCATCAACTAAGTGCCATATAGTATCGGCAGGATCAGTTCGCAAGCGCCGTAACAGATGATGATAACCAGGAACATCACTATGGTCTCTTGACATATTTGCTTGATTATCAGGTAAAGATGACATTAAGCTATATTTATATTCTAGTAGTGATACATTTCTGCTTATTCCAATTTGAAACTTTATCAGTATGATTGATATATATCATTGTACATCACATCTATTACCAGTCTAGTAAACGTGATGTTTCATACCCACTCAATCCACTCTGTCAAAACTATTTACTGTGCGTAACAATTGACTAAGTTTACATATCAATACAAAAAATAATCAATAACAAAAATAATTTTATATAAGTACTAAATTCCCGCAGGACTATCCAGCTATTGAATGCTTTTTGTGCACATGGCATTATGTTTTCGCAATCTTCTAACGATGCAGTTACACAATTCACCTGAAAGGAGGTGTTTAAAATGCTTCGTAGTTTCTTTGCCAAGGAAGAAGGCC
>JBCDFA010000042.1:0-30755 GCA_039178835.1 Chloroflexota bacterium | reverse complement strand
TAGCATTCACATCTAATCCAAGTAAACAATTATTCAAGGGCGGTTCTTTCGCAATGAGTCAAAGAATCAATTATATCGATTTTCATCTCTATCTTAGGCAACCTTTTATTTTTTCGACTCTAGGTAAACTCAACCACAAATGGATTAGTATTTTTATAACTAGTCCCCTGCTAAATCAAATGAAAAACTTCAATATTATTTGTAACAATTATACTGTGTTATCAATTAATGCAGAAAATGTATCCTCCATATCCTATGAAGAAATGACTACTATCTTTGATGAGCCTTCATGGAAGCTACATATTACAGAGGAGGAAAAACTTATTCCGTGGGTATTGATCTGCCCAGATGAAACAACAAAACAAGATAAATCGAACTTCATTCCTTGGGAAATTGACTTTGATCGATATACACCTACAAAAACCGAAGAAGGTCGAAATTATGATTTTGATCATCAACAGGATGAAGACTATATTGAAACAGATATACCTAGTCTAGCAGAATTAGGCATAATCACTGCACGTCCAACATAAACAAGAATACAATGCATAACCATACAGGTGATACATGTCCGTTTTTCGTTTTTGTGTAAGCCAACCTCACACAGACAAAGAAGCCTTTAAGTTGCTACGTGCTCTTCCCGAAGTACAGATCAGTGCTTCAGCAATAATGCAATCACTGCGGCAGGGTATTCCCATCCAAGTGGTGCTTGATTATCAAGAAGATTTGCAGGAAATGGACCTTGTCCAGTGGAGCGATAAAGTGCGCCAGACATATCGAACGCTTAGTAATGAGTTTGATGTGATCGAGCTTCAGTTTGCACCTGCGCTTGGTGACGAATGGGAAACAGTTTCCCCAGAAGCCTTCGAGAATCTCCTGCAATCTGCGATTAACTATGATGAGCAGCAATATGACTAGATGCCATAAGCACAGCACGTGGTATTGATGACTATGAAGCAAGAAAACTGGCCCAGCACACTATTGAGCGATAATGATTTTGTCGCACTATGGGAAGTCATACAAACCTTTGGACTGGGACTGAGCAATGTCACAGTAAAAGCGTTCAGTATAGGTGACCTTGAGTCATATCTATCCAATGTACATTCTGTTCTGTGGTTTGCTTATCTGCATCCAACGCTTGAGCACAAACGATTTGCCTCACTGTCCAACAAAGAAGATATCATCTCACTTATCAAACGTGAATTCGACCAGGATATAATGGAGGGTATCGATCTAGCGATCTTGCCTGAAGACAAAACGTGGTGTGTGTTTGGAAACCACGATGGCGAAATCTTCCACGCGAAACATACATAGATGACAAGGAGACTCACACGTGACCACAATCACTATCCAGATGGATGATGCCATGGCCGCTTTGCTTCAAGAGAAAGCCGAGTAGCATGGTCTGGGCAGCTATCGAAGACATGTTGGCCCAACCAGATGCTGATGTTGAGGCAGCAATACAACGTGTGCTGTCTAAGAATGAAGAACTCTACAAAAGGCTGTCCTGAATGCGCTACCTTGCACTGATTGAAATCCTGGCGCTGCACAGAGCTATCGTTGGTAGCAGCGGTGGCGCAGCGGGTATTCGCGATTGGGGGTACCCCAGTCCGCCATTACCCAACCAAGCCTTACCTTCGGCGATACTGATCTCTATCCCGATCTGGTTGCCAAAGCCATGGCTCTGTGTTTCTCGCTAGTGATGACTCATCCCTTTACCGATGGTAATAAGCGGATTGGGCACGCTGCAATGGAGACTATGCTCGTGCTCAATGGCTTTGAAATTACTGCGGATACCGATGTGCAGGAGCCACTGATGCTCGATCTGGCTGCGGGTCTGATTGCTCGCGAGAGGTTGTTCAACTGGCTTGGCGCACACATTGTCGATTTGACACCCCCACAGCCCTGATAGACTAACGATCCCGAAGATAGTTAATACACATTGATATCCGATGAGCGATTACAGAACCGGACTGCTCGATCAATAAGCAGGATGAATCTCTGGGCCGTAAGAGTCCTTTACACTACATATAAATCATCTTTTGCATCAGATCAACGCGTATGCTAGACTTACACTGTACCCGAGAAATCAAGAAACAGGAACGTGATGGTTACAATTGATTTTTTGTTTTTTGCAGATTGTCCATCGCATGATGTGGCATTAGAGCGGTTACGGACGATTCTCGCTGAAGAACAGATTACTGCTGACATACATATTACTGAGATCACAAGTGATGCTCAGGCGCAGGAACTCAAATTTGTGGGTTCGCCGACTATTCGAATCAATGGTGTCGATATCGATCCACCACCTGTCAGCGAGATGTATGGTCTCTCGTGTCGAGCGTATCGCACCACCGATGGGCGCATCACACCATTACCCCAGCCAGAACTGATCCGAACCGCTTTACGTAACCAATCATGACACATGAGTCAAAGTAAAGGAGTTTAGAATATGACAGCCTTGCAGCTTGGTGCAAATGCACTTGATTTTCAGTTGCCAGCCGTTGATGGAAAAAACTATAGTTTGACAGATTTTAGCAATCGACCTGTTTTAGCAGTTATCTTTAGTTGTAATCATTGTCCGTATGTACTTGCGTGGGAAGACCGGATGATTGCGCTTCAGCGTGAGTATGGTGAGCGTGGCTTTCAGATTGTGGCCATCAACGCCAATGACTCTACGAAAAAGCCAAACGACGATTTTCCACATATGGTAGAGCATGCAAAAGAAAAAGATTTTAACTTTGTGTATCTGCACGACGAGAGCCAGGAAGTAGCTCGCGCCTATGGTGCTGAACGCACTCCTGAGGTGTTCCTCTTCGATGCAGACCGTACATTGCGCTACCATGGCGCGATTGATGACAACTACGAAGATCCTTCAGCGGTACAGCAAAGCTACCTTTCGTCCGCCGTCAACGCGCTGTTGGCAGGCAACGAACCCGTCATCAAGGAAACACCACCAGTTGGTTGTACCGTCAAGTGGAAGTAAGTAGACCGATTGCGAAGGGGACGCCCGGTGGAGCGTCCCTTTTTCGTTAAGGTTAGTAGTATTTGATAAACGTCTCACAGAATAGATTGCGTAGAATTTACGTCCTTATTACACTAAAAACCTGATTGGCGCAAGAACCAATCAGGAAGTTGAATACTAGCTCGTTAGAAGAAAATGATGTTATTCTTCGAGACCTGCAGCCTGTTTATCTAAACTGATTGCAAACGTTGTGCCCTTCTCTGGGCCACTCTCAACCGACATCACACCACCGTGTGCATCTACCACCAGCTTACAGAAGGTGAGGCCCAGGCCAGTATCGCCCTGACCATTGCCACGGTTGTTGCCGACACTAAACCGCTCAAAGAGACTCTGCTGCTGCCTCTCAGGGATACCGGGGCCATTGTCCCAAACCCAGAGGCGCACACCCTCTGATGTTTTTTCAATACCGACTGATATCTTGGTTCCATACGGCGTATGTTTAATAGCATTAGCGATAAGATTGAGTAATACTCGCCGCATCAAACCAACATCAATGTGCAACGTTGGCACACTACTAGCTGCGACAACCGTAACCGATTTCTGTTCCTGTGCGGCCCAGACACGTAAATCTTCTGCACAGGCACGCATCAGCGGCTCAATCTGACATGCCTCGCGATGAACATTGAGGCGACCTTCCTCGAGGCGGGCAATATCGAGAATATTGTTGACCAAGTCAAGGACGTTTTGGGAGCTACGACGTGCCCCTGAGATCAATTCACGTTGCATCTCACTGGGCTGGGTTGACTTGAGTGTATCCAGATACCCACGAATAGCAGATATAGGGTTTTTGATATCGTGGACAGCCATTTGAGTGAGATGTTCTTTCGAGCGAATCAACTCCTCCTGTAACTGAGCACGTTCTTCGAGGCTCCGCTGACGTTCAGCCTGCTCTCGCGTGAGTGCATTGATCATTGTATTGAGCGATGCTGCCAAACGCGAAATCTCGTCTCTTCCAGAAAGAGTAACTGGCTTAGAGAGATCGCCACTTTCTGTAATATGGTGGGCATACGAGTCTAAACGTGCAAGCCGTGCCAAAACACCCCGTTCAAGTAATATCAATATGACGACGCCGAAGACCAGACTTGCCAAGAGCAATACCAGAACCAGATAATTGGTTGTAATGAGCCCTTGTGAGTAGATATCACGAGGTGTTTCCACTTTCAGAATTAGAGCTGCCTGACCATATATATCTTCAAGAAGTGTATATCCAGCAATTGTTTGAGCATCCAGTCGCTGCACAAAAGCGGTCCCACTGTTTGTAAGTTCCTGAAGAATTGGGGCTATATTTGCTGAAGATGGGTCGTCTACTGAATAAATCTGAAGAGACAACTGGGTCGTGTTTGAGAGTTGCGCAACCTCTTCCGCCGTTAAGTAGCGCCCCATCAATAGAGTGCCACGTGGCGGTCCTTCAGCATTGTTAGTCAGAATAGGGCGCGAAGCCACCAACATTGGTCCTTCGGCAAGAAGGATAACACCAGTATTTGTTTCTTCTACCTGGTGAACCACCAATGGATTATCAAGCCCAGTAAATGATTGGAGTTCTTCTGGAACTGCAATCTCTTCCTCACCTTCCAGATCGAAAGCACGGCTAAAGACTACCTCTTGATCAGTATTCAGAAACTCTATCAAATTAAGCTGATTACCGATAAAAACATCATCACCAGTGTTTTCGCGAATATAGTCAGGATCGCTCGTCTCGATAAAATCATACGTGGCATCCCACTCAGCATAATCTCTTGCTGTTTGATTTAGTCTACCAATAGTATTGGACAAAGCATTGCTGGCTCGATCAACATTTTGCAGCATTTGTTGTTCTTCCAGCGAGAGAAAACTATCTAATACTAATGAACGGAGAGGGATTGAGATAATCAATAACAGACCAATGATAGTAGCGATGAGGGTCAAAAGAGTTCTACCACGTAGTGAGGCAAACTTGGTGCTCCAGGTAGGGGTAGGAACCGATGCGGAAGAGGCGACAGCAGAAGGAGCTGTCTTGTCTGAAGCTTGTAGTTTTTCTGAAGGGGAGACTTCCATGGAATGATGCTCTGTGTGTTAGATATTAGTCTCGCTATACTTTTCCTTAAACTCCATCTCTTTCGTAACGATTTATTTACGAAGATCATACCATACCCTGCAACACTCCTTTGCAGCCATATTCCTCATCAATTTCTACTTGTAGCATAATTCACAGTCGTTTGGCTCTTCATACAGCCACATCCAGAGAGGCTAGAGGAAAAAAGAAGTATACAAAATTGCCATAAATATTATGCTTCCGTAACAATTCACCAAAGATGACGATTAGATCACAAACATCATGTGAGCGTCGTGTGTTGCCCCGACCAGAGCCACTGCATCTCATCATGTGTCGCCAATAAGGAGTCCAGGCTTCCCCTGCCTGCCACCTGTCCGTCTCGTAACACTACAATCTGATCGGCACGACGCAGCGCAGCACGACGATGCGAGACAACCAAGCACGTCGTATCGTGTCGGCGCTCATCAAGCCGCTTCCATAATTCCTGCTCAGTTGCGACATCAAGTGCACTCGACAGATCATCAAAAACGAGCAATTCGGTGTTGCGAACAAACATACGCGCTGCTGCCGTGCGTTGGATCTGCCCACCCGAAAGTCGTACCCCACGTGAGCCAATAAGCGTTGCGGTGCCACTGAGCATACTAGCCAGATCGCGCTCCATAACTGCTGCGTGAAATGCCTGAGATAGGTTGGCTCGCTCCTCGGGAAAACCAAGCAAGACATTATCATGTAGGGTATCGCTAAACAGCCGTGGCACCTGTGGAGTATAGGCACTACGTGGCGGTACAAAGAAATGAGCAGGATCTTCCACAATCTGACCATTCCAGCGAATCTCACCAGCATCTCTGGGCAACAAACCAAGCAATACTTGAAGCAAAGTCGTTTTGCCTGAGCCAACCCGCCCTGTCACAACGACAAACGAGCCCTTGGGAATCTGGAGATCGATATGTGTGATACCCTGACCAGACCTGGGATACCGATACGACAATCCGCTGGCCTCAAGCAAGACTAACTGGTCAGACGTTGTCCTGGTTGGATAGGTTATTTCAGGCAAAGATCCATGCATGTATGATGAGCCGGGTTGGACTATCGTGTCCGGTGACGCATGCTCAAACAAGGGCTTGAGCCGTTCCAGGGCAACTGTATTTTGCCGATACATAGACAGAACCATACCAAACATCAATAAAAAATCAGACAGTGGCTCCAGAAAATACACAAATAGAGCAAAACTACCTACCGTAAATTGGCCTGACTGCATGGACTGAGCCGCCATCAGGAGGATGATGCCTGTGGTGAGATACACCACATTGTTGTATGACGATATCCCCACAAGCTCGTTGAAGAGACGCTCTCGTAGCACAACCCGACGTCGGGTATGGCTGAACTGGCTCAATGAGTCAGCAGCTTTGTGTTCAGCACCGGCGATCTGGATCGACTGCACCGCACCAAATACCTCGCCAATGAAAGAGCTAACCTGCCCATCAGCCGCACGAGTAGCGCGTCGATAGGCTTCGATGCGTGAGTGCAAACGATAGGTGAGCAATGCGGCTGCCGCTATGGGGAGCAGCGCTATGATGGTCAGAATGGGATTGATTCCAACCATAATCACTACCGCGACGAGCGCAGCCACACCTGAGCCAATGACGAGCCAGGTATACCCAATACACTCGGCGATTGAGCGGGTATCGGTGCCCAAACGATTGATAATATCACCGACAGGGGCAGGTACATTCTGAGCATTTGGGCGGTCCAGTAGAGCCGAGAACGCATTGCCCCGCAGACGCGCACCACTCAACTGAATACTCCAGCTTCCTGTGATAGCGGCACTCACCATCATACAAAAACGTGCAACGGCGACGGCCACTAACAATGCCATCAATTCCCACACACCCCAACCCACCTGAGCCGCATCGGTCAGCGTGTCAAATAACAATGCAATGATTGGTCCCGGAGCAAGAATGATCAGGTAACGCAGAATCTGCATCACCAGACTAACGCCATAGACACGTGTATCCAGCTGGATCAAGCGCCAGACGATCTGCCCGATATTCATCGCAAAACCTCCTCCGAGCCAGTTTGGAGTAACTGGAAGAAATGTGATGCTGGATCATCCGCAAGGTGTTCCCGCGAACCATACTCCTGGATGCAACCCTGGTCCAACACCATAATCTCATCGGCCCGTTGGATGGTATCAAGACGGTGGGCAATGATGATGGCGGTTCGGTTATGCAGCAAACGATCTATGGCTCGTTCGATCAACTGCTCTGTGGCAGGATCGAGGCGCGAAGAGGCTTCGTCAAGAATCACCAACCCTGGATCGTTCAGGAAGACCCGTGCAAAGGCAAGCAGTTGTGCTTCACCTGCTGAGAGACCCTGACCACCGGCAGCGAGTTCTGAGTCGAGACCATGGGGTAGTGTTTGATACCATGGCATTAATCCTAACTCATCCAGCACCTGGAGAATCTGTGCATCAGTGATCCGCGCATCCCAGAAGGTTAGATT
This sequence comes from Chloroflexota bacterium, assembly GCA_039178835.1. Taxonomy (GTDB): domain Bacteria; phylum Chloroflexota; class Chloroflexia; order Chloroflexales; family Roseiflexaceae; genus AL-N1. Next base: position 23,196 of record JBCDFA010000042.1, on the reverse strand, counting down.
ATCCCGCACGCTCCCATGGAAGAGTTGGACTTCTTGTGACACCATTCCGACAGAGCGACGCAGATTGGCCAGTTGTACATAGCGAATGTTCAGATCACCAAGACGAATAAACCCTTGCAGCGGATCATAGAAGCGAAACAAGAGTCGCGCCAATGTGCTTTTACCACTACCAGTGTGGCCAACTACACCTAGAACCTTCCCTGGTTCAAGACGGAACGAAATGTCCTGAAGAACAGCGTTAGAGGCTTTATCATCAGTTTCTGTTTCATACGCAAATGTGACACGGTGCATCTCAACACGAAGCGGTTCAGATGGCAAGACACCCCGCCCATCACGAAGGCGACTCTTGACGCGGTATAGTTCATTGATCCGTTGAATACCAGCCGTTGCATGTTGTAATTCGTTGAGTTGGTCGGTGATCGAGCCCAGATTGAATGATATAAGATTGGTATAGTAAAAAACGAGATAGACTGTGCCAATGGTAAAAAGACCAAGCTGGAAGAAATAGGCACCTAACCCCAGGGCCAGAGCACTCCCCAGGAAGAAGATAACCATCCACAGACCAATATAGGTTCGAGTGAATGCCGTTGCTTTGATAGAATTACGCATAACAGTGCGTAACAACCCATAATTTCGACGCATCACATATGATGTAGCACCATTCGCACGAATGTCTGGTGTACCACCAAGCCACTCTTCCCAGGCACTATGCATCTCCGCTGTGCTCTGTCGCACGGCTCGTAGATGCGGCACAGCAATGCCCTGGAAGCGCTGTAGGAGGGCAAACGTGAGAACGATGTAGCTCAGCAGTGCGGCGCCAACCCAGACATTCTCCAATGCCACAATGAACAGAATGCCCATCAGCAACATACCACTTCCAACCACACGGATGACAAACTGCGAGAAGAAATGCGAAAGTGTCGCGACATCTCCATCAATCCGTTCGATCAACTCACCGGGAGTGCGGACTTTGTGGAAGGATAAATCCAGGCGTAAGCAATGCAAAACGAGATCGGTTCGTAGCGCGTTGGTCGCTGTCCACGCCACATCCTCACTCACATAGGTGGCAATCGCCGAAAGGAATTGCCCGCCAATGACCAATGCCAAAAATAGCAGAGCGATCACCCAGAGTTGTGCTACCACACCACCAGCTATAGCAGCATCAATAAAGGTTCGCAATACAAGGGGATTGGCAACCTGTAACCCAATGCTCCCCAGCAACAGGATAGTTAATAGCCAGACTTTACGCGATTGTGGTTTGAGATAGGTTCGGAAGAGTTCCAAATACTCGCGTAGTCGAATAAGTCGTTCCAAAAGCTGACTGTGTTGTTGAGGAGGGGTTGGCAACTTCTGCGACCGATGCCAGTCACGCATATCTGCCGTTATTTGAATGACTGCATGCATGTCATATGCTGCGTTGACCAGCGGCACCTGAAACCGAGGGTTGGGAACTATCAGGTTGTGGTTAAGAATACGACTGTTGAGTTTTGCGACCTGTTCGTGGAAGAGATGCTGTTGTTGTTGCCAGCGCTCCTCAACGATAGGTGTCATCGCATCCATCTCACGTGCGCGTTGGTAGTTTTCCCAGGCACGGGCAAGATCGGTGCGTGTAGCCTCAACAGTAGCGTTGAGTGCATGCAGTTCTTCAATCCAAGGAAGGGAATAGCCAGCATCCCGCAGTGTACGATGAGCAAGACGCATTGTAGGATCTTCAAAGGGATTCTCTTCCTCCAGATGTAGCTTTTTCCCTTGACCGGCTATAGATCGAAATTTGCCTTGTTCGTGGGCTTCGCGGAGTATCTGATCAATCAGTGACTCGTGCTTGGACATGACCGCTCCCCTAGATCACCAACGGTATTCATTTACAATGTGTTGTTTGGTTATTGACAGGCGGTTAGTATAATCATCCCTGCGTTTTGCGCGTAACTTTATTTACCAGTTTATGGGTATAAGCAATCCGTGGATCGGAGCAGTCCCATTCTTCCAATGCGTTTGTTACAAGATCAGGATGGTGCTTGTGTATATCACGCAGGGCATTACCCACCGATTTGCGCACATATTCACTTTCATCGTCCCGCAATTGATCAAGGAGTCGTACTGCAACCAGTGGATGGTCACAAAAATAGGAGCGGCTAGTCCACACACGTAAGCCCTCTGTCACGGCACGGCGCACAGTCGGGTACTCATCAGCAAGCCATGCTTCGATCACTGGCAATGCTTGTTCATAGCCTACTGTTGCACAATACCGATCAAAAGATTTCGCCAACACTTCCTGTACATGCCAATCAGGATCACGGCTGACGATCATATAAAGGAAGTTGAGTGCCGATTCATCGGTTCCAGCGTATGCACCAAAGATAAATGTGGCCAGCATTCGTGCTTGATGTGTTTCCGTGGCAAACAAGGCTGCAGCAATCGAAAGACTGTCGGAAGGATCATGGGTAGCAACAACTTCTTGTGCAGCTTTGCGAATGTCGGCAAAGCCACGCTGCGTTTGATTGGCGCGTTGGATAAGTTGATCGACGATATTCATACTGCCCTGAAGTACATTATTATCCAGTGTTTCTACAATACGCATAGGATACTACCCGCTTGCAGGTGTCACACCATGTCCTGCCACAATGTGATCGAGGGTAAGTAAACCACCGGACTGTTGAAAACCACCATTAAATGGATTCTCCGCCATAAACATAGGTGTGTCAAGATCGATATAGTGAAAACCGCCCAATCCGGCAGCGAAACAGGCCGAGACAGTCATGGTCAGGATTGACTCAACCATACCACCAACCATTAAGCGAAGACGCGCAGCACGACAAAGTGCCGCAATATCCAGTGCCTCTACAATACCACACTTCATGAGTTTGATATTAATGACTTGCGCGGCGCGTTCCTGGATCACTCGTAGTGCATCAGCAGAGGAGGAGACCGTTTCATCTGCAGCAACTGGCACGCCACCCCACTGCGTAACCTGACGCAATCCTTCCCAATCATCTTTCTTCACTGGCTGTTCAAACAATATCGGTGATGCGTTTCGCTCATCAAGAATGGCCAGCAACTGCAATGCACCGTCGGCAGAAAATCCCCCATTACCATCGAGTATTAACGGCGACGATGGTGCTGCATTCTGAATTGCTATCACCCGCTCGATATCGAGGTTGAGGTCACCTGAGCCAACTTTGATTTTAATGGTACGGATACCTCGTTCAACAATAGCGTAAGCTGAAGTAACCGCGTGCTCAACTGACCCAGTGGTAATAGTCATGTCTGTTTCAAGGCTGGTACTAACACCACCAAAAAACGCCCACAACGGCAGACCGTTGGAACGTGTAAGGGCATCGAGCATGGCCGTTTCGATAGCACATTGGGCAGAGCCAACCGGGCCAATTCTTTGGTGTAGAACACCAGCGAGGCGGCGCCACTCACGCACATCAGCCCCTTCAATAGTTGAACGCGCAGTTTCGACAGCAACGTGTGCCATCTCCTGCGTTTCACCATTAAAAGCAGCAAAAGGGGCTGCCTCACCAAAACCTTGTGTTCCATCTCCCAATTCGATAGTAATCAGGAGATTATGCGCCATTTCTTGCATTCCACCCGCAATACCAAATGAGCTATTGAGGGGAATATTGAGTGGCTCAACAGAGAGAGAACGGATAACTGTCGGCATTGACATAGGCGATCCTTGCACTTAGATTATAGTCAGCATGGGTGAAGATGATTATTCACAAACACTGATTTCGTATAAGCAATGCCCTGAGAAAAACGTACAAACGCTCCCAAAGATACGCTTCGCCGCTACTCAAGACCAAGATAGGCTTTTTGTACGGTCTCATCTTTCTGAAGCACATCCGCATTGTCAGTCAAGACAATTGACCCGCTTTGCAACACATATCCACGGTTAGCGATGGCCAACGCCATCAATGCGTTTTGCTCAACCAACAACACGGTCATACCTTGTTCATTAATCTCTTTGATAATCTCAAAGATTTGTTCCACCAACACCGGTGCAAGCCCCATACTTGGCTCATCAAGCAAAAGCACCTGGGGGCGGCCCATCAATGCCCGACCAATTGCGAGCATCTGTTGTTCACCTCCAGAGAGTGTCCCACCTTTCTGGCTTGAGCGTTCGCGCAAACGAGGAAAGAGTGTTAAGACCCGTTCAAGATCACGCTGAAATGCCTCATCACGCATACTGTGTATGTATGCACCTACCTCCAGATTTTCGAGCACAGTCAATTGTGGAAAAATGCGCCGTCCCTCAGGGGATTGGGCAATACCAATTTTGACCAACTCATGCGGTGGAATATGATCAACCCGTTTGTTGTTAAGTTTTACCTGTCCTTGGCGAGGTTTGAGTAATCCTGAAATGGTACGCAGCGTTGTGCTCTTGCCTGCACCGTTCGAACCAATCAACGTAACAATTTCACCCTTCTCAACCGACATCGAAATGCCTTTGAGTGCGTGAATATTGCCATAATATGTATGCACATTTACTAACTCAAGTAGCGCCATAATAGTTCCCAACGAATCATATAGTTGCTATGATAATGATGTTGAAGATGGTTCTGCAACATCAGGCTTTTCTTCCTCCAGAGTCAATGTGTGGCTGCCAGCGGCGCCTTTGCCAAGGTAGGCTTCAATCACATATGGATTTGCCCGGATCTCTTCCGGGCTACCCTCAGCGATTTTGGCCCCATGATCAAGAACACTAATGCGCTCAGAGATACTCATAACCACTCGCATGTCGTGCTCAATCAATACAACGGTAACCCCCAGATCGTCACGCAAGCGCTGGATCAAATCGGTTGCTGCCGCAGTTTCCTGCGGATTCATACCGGCAGTCGGCTCATCAAGCAGAATCAGCTTCGGTTGAGCAGCCAACGCACGGGCAATTTCCAATCGCCGTTGATCGCCGTATGGAAGATTCTTGGAAAGTTCATCACTTTTTTCACCAAGATTGACAAAGTGGAGTAGCTCAAGGGCACGTTCACGTGCTTGGCTTTCTTCGCGACGCACCGAAGGCCCACGCATCAAAATCGAGCCAAGACGTGAACGGAGACGTGTATGCATCCCAACCAGGACATTTTCTAACACGGTCATATTATGAAATAATCGTATGTTTTGGAATGTACGTAAAATGCCTCGGGCAGCGATACGGTCAGAACGGAGTTTGCTGATAGGACGACCCTCAAATGTAATGTTCCCCTGATCAGGTTTGTAGATACCAGTAAGGACATTGAAAAAGGTGGTCTTACCGGCACCATTCGGCCCAATCACACTAACAATACTGCCCTCTTCTATAGTAAGGGTGACATTATCCACCGCAGTCAGACCACCAAACTGCTTCGTAATTTGTGTTGCTTCAAGAAGTGTCACTGCCTGCCCTTTCACGTCTTGGTCGTCGTTTGTGAGTCATCTGACTCGTCCTGCGTAGCGTCCTCTGGTTCGATCTCAACCTCTTCGTCATCACGTAATTCCTGCCGACGCCGATCTTCAGGTAAAATCCCCTCAGGGCGAAAGATAGTCATCAAAATAAGCATAAGCCCGAAGATCATGCGTTGATATTGCGTTGGGTCAAATTGCGACGGAATAGGAACCCCTGCCTGTTGAAGCCCACGTAACTCTGTCGCAATACGCGGCAACATTTGGAGATTCAGAAGTGTCACTAATGTTGCTCCCAGAATCACACCTGGAATACTCCCCATACCACCAAGAATGACCATTGAGAGAATACTGATAGAACGGATAAGATCAAAAGTTGGTGGGTTGATGAACAACTGTTTGGATGCAAAAATAACACCCATCACAGCAGCAAAACACGCGCCAACTGCAAAGGCCATAAGCTTCATTCGTACCAGTGGTATCCCCATCGCAATCGCTGCTGTCTCATCTTCGCGAATAGCGGTCCAGGCACGCCCAATGCGCGAATTATTGAGCCGTATCACAACCAGGACCGTAAGACCTACCACCAATAAGACCATAAAATAGAAGAAGAGTTGATACAACTGAGTGGTGCTCAGTTCAACCCCCAAAGCTTGTAGCCATGGCTCAAAAAACAGTGGTGGTCGGCCAATGGCTCTGATTCCCTGCGATCCATTGGTAATATTTATGGGCGTATCGAGGTTCAACGCCAGCACACGGATCACTTCACCAAAGCCAAGCGTAACAATTGCAAGATAATCGCCGCGCAAACGTAACACGGGCAGCCCCAGCAACACTCCAGTGACTGTACCAACGCCAATGGCAATTATCAAAAACGCAAAGAACCACCACCCACTGAGCGGAAACAGCTCACCGGGAATAAAATTATTGGCCTGGCCCGTACTAAAGATGGCCCATACATACGCACCTACAGCATAGAAGGCCACGTAGCCAAGATCGAGGAGGCCAGCAAACCCAACCACAACGTTGAGTCCTAATGCCAGCACAACAAAAATACCTATTTGTGTCGCTAAATCCATATAAAATGGGTTGAGTGAGCCAAAATACGGCAATATACCGCCCAGAAGAACACCCAATAACCCAAGTTTGAAAGGTAACACTACCTTGGCACGATAGGTTACCAGCACAATACCTAAAAAGAGAATAAATAGGAGATCAGTTGATAAGCTCGAAGACGGGTTAAGAAGTAAAGGGATAGTAACACCTATCGAAAATACACATAAGAGTGCATATGGCATAATACCCTGTGACAGTAACCCCTTTGCGATGTCCCACCAACTTTCTTGATGTGGAGATTGGCTATCGGTCGTCATAACGCCTCACACTTTTTGCGTGGTTGATTCACCAAGGAGTCCTGATGGACGGAAAATCAAGATAAAGACAAGAATACTAAACGCGGCCATATCGGCATATGCAGCACCAGACAGTGCACCACCAGTGAATAATGACAGGTATGAAGCTACAAAAGCTTCAAGAAAGCCTAATACAATGCCACCCACCATCGCTCCAGTAATATTACCAATACCGCCAAGGACGGCTGCCGTAAATGCTTTGAGGCCAGGTAAAAACCCTACGTAGGGGTTAATCGTCCCCACACTAACACCAAACAAGACACCTGCTGCACCACCTAGCGCACCACCTATCAAAAATGTGATGGCAATAATTTGATTCACATTGATACCCATCAGACTTGCCGTTGGGCGATCCTGTGCCACCGCACGAATGGCTTTTCCCAGTTTGGTTACATTGACAAGGTAGTTCAGACCAATCAACATCAACACAGACGACACGATAAAGATCAGAGAACCACTACTAATGCTGGCGAAAGCCATGCGATCTCCGACCGGAATCTGTGCCAGGGTAATCGCACTTCCGAGATCAGGGGTCTGAAAACGTACATTAAAGCCTAATCCAGTTGATGTTGAGATAAGTCGTACAGCATCTTGTAAGAAAAGCGACATGCCGATAGCAGAGATAAGTGGGACTAAGCGCGGTGCGTTACGCAATGGACGATACGCAATCCGTTCAGTTGCCATTGCCAGTAACCCACTCACAGCCATCCCCAGCAAAACTGCAATAAGAACGAAGAGAAGAGGATTCATTCCCTCCAAAGCACCACTTCCGGCCAGCGTAGCCCCGAAACCAGCACCAACGAAAGCACCAACCATAAAAATCTCGCCATGGGCAAAATTGATAAACCCCAACACACCATAGACCATAGTATATCCGAGCGCTATGGTCGCAAATAAGAAACCACGCCCGAGACCATCGATAATCACCTGAAGGAGAATAATGAGTGTAGATTGCACAAGATCTACATCTGGATTCAGGCCATTAAGAAGGAAAGCGAGGACAATAACAAACGTACTCAAAACAGCAGCGCTACCTACAACAAAAAGTAATATTAGTAGGAGTGGGCCAAATATCTCCCTAAGAATCGTAAAAAGTGACCGTCGGACAGCCATGCTAGAACCAGTATTTGCTTCAACTGACATGTTCGTTCCTGACCATAGTATGGGCGGGGAAAGGAAGACTTCGCGACTATATCGGAGAAGCCTCTATACCACATAGAATCACAAAACAAGTACTGGCAGGTGTGATAACCTGCCAGTAACTACCTAACTTATTCCTCTGCGGGCGGTTCACTCTCGATAATGTCTGCAGCTTCGTTTGTATCCCATTCGTCTGGACTGCCAGCTTCATTGACCTGAAGCACATAGTACGTACCAGGATCGGGATCGCCATCTTCATCGAAGGTGTAGGTACCAGTAATACCTTCATATGGCTCAAGGCTCTGCATGGCTTCTAAAACCTGTGCACGGGTGGGAGTGCTACCACTTTCTTCAGCAGCCTGAGCGATAGCCTGCGTACAAATACCAATGGCATCGTATGATTGGGGGGAGAATGGTGGGGCTGGTTCGCCATAGGCATCCTGATAATCCTGTGCAAATTGGGCGGCATCAGGGAACTGACTAACCGGCGCAGCAACTGAAGTATAGTACATACCACCAACTGCATCACCAGCTAGCTCAGCCAATTCAGGGTTGTCCATACCGTCTGGTCCGAGAAACGCAGACTCGATACCACGATCACGGGCTTGGCGGAAGAATGGGCCGGCTTGGCTGTAGATTCCACCAAAGTAGATCAAATCGGGGTTAGCAGCAGTGATGGGCGTAATCAAGGAATCGAAAACGGATGTCTCCGCAGTTCCCTCAAAGCCAACAACCTGGATACCAAGTGTTTCTGCTTCTTGCTGAAAGAACTGTGCAACACCTTGGCCGTAATCAGTAGTATCGTGAATAATATAGACACTGCTTGCTTGCAAGGTCTCATTCGCGAATCGTGCACCGATGGGGCCCTGCAAATCGTCACGACCAACGATACGATAGGCATTTTCAAACTCTTCAGTAACAGCTGGAGCCGTATTCGCTGGAGAAACCATTACCAGACTATCACCTGAGTAGACGGGTAATGCCGCCAAGGCAACACCTGAGTTCAAATGGCCATCAACGCAGAGAATTTCCGGATCAGAAACGATGTTGTTGGCATTCGCCGTACCGACTTCTGGCTGAGCTTGATCATCAAATGGGGCCAACTCGACAGTAAAGCCAAGTTCGGTCAATGGTGCAGTCAATTGCTCAATACCGAGTTCAGCAGCTTGCTGAATACCAACACCAATGGCAGCTTGAGGGCCGGAGAGTGGGCTTTGGGTAGCAATTTTGATGTTCCCTTCAAATTCGCCAGCACCACCTTCTGGAGCTTCTTCTCCAGTGCCTTCCTCTTCAGTACCTTCTTCTTCGGCACCTTCCTCGGCTGGAGTTTCTTCCTCCATTGGCTCTTCTTCGGCACCTTCCTCGGCTGGAGCTTCTTCCTCCATTGGCTCTTCTTCGGCACCTTCCTCGGCTGGAGCTTCTTCCTCCATTGGCTCTTCTTCGGCACCTTCCTCGGCTGGAGCTTCTTCCTCAGCTGGTGCGGGCTCTGGATCACTTGCGGCAGGTGTTCCACCACAGGCGGCGAGAATGCCAGCGATCATCGCCAGCAACAGAAGTAAACTTGCACGCTTCATGTGCTTTTACCCCTTTACTTCACAATGTGAAAGAATCTGTTAATCGAAAGACAAGTGATGTGCGGCAAAGCTGTATTCAGGAGGCCAACCATATAGCAGTACCATGTATATCACTTATAACGTACTATGATGATCAGGGAAACAAAAAGGATTTTTGGGCCTATGTCCCTCCTTTCAGCACCTATGATGAATGGCATAGATATGCGGTGGCCCTGACAGTACAGCAAGACAGATGTAGTGTCGAGTAAATGTTATGTTGAGTATAGTGGTTGTTTCAACACCCCTATATCTGTATGCCTAATACTCATACATTGAGGTGTCTTTAATCATCTGATATCACAACTTCAATACCAATAAAACGTCTACTCTACTACAATGAGATGGAAGACAAATGTAATATCCAACCATCTTTCTTCGACGGTTAGAAGGCTATCGCTGCACTTCGGGGTTATACTTCGCAGTGTACTTGAAGCATCTTTTTTTGTCAAGCTAGATGCAGCTATTCCCAAATAATCAAATACGCTTTTATGCCTTTGTAATAACAAACAGCACACATGGTATACTTCCCATATTCACTTACAGAATACGCTCGAGAAACCGTCGTGTCCGCTCATCTTTTGGATTGGTCAGGCACTGATCTGGTGTGCCTTCTTCTACAAAAACGCCCCCATCAATAAAAACGACCCGATCAGCGACATCACGAGCAAACCCCATCTCGTGAGTCACAACAATCATGGTCATTCCATCCCGCGCCAAATCACGCATAACATTCAACACCTCGCCCACTAACTCCGGATCAAGTGCCGAGGTTGGTTCGTCAAAGAGCATCACCTGCGGTTGCATTGCCAGTGCCCGTGCGATAGCCACCCGCTGTTGTTGACCACCCGACAATTTGGCTGGATAGACATCACGCTTTTCTGACAACCCAACTTTTGTCAATAGTTCCTCTGCAAGCGGGATACTCTCACCACGTTGCATCTTTTTGACAATGGTTGGTGCCTCAATCAGATTTTCCAATACAGTCATATGCGGGAAAAGGTTAAATTGCTGAAACACCATCCCGACACGTTCACGTAATTGAATAATATGCTGACGGTGTTCACGGGTGCGCTCACCAGCAGGAATAGTAATACCAGCAGCACGAATGGTGCCCCCATCTGGTTCCTCCAGAAAGTTGATACAGCGCAATAACGTGCTTTTACCAGAGCCGGAACGACCGATTAGACACACAACTTCTCCAGGTATGACACTAAAGTCAATGTGCCGTAACACCTCCAACGCCCCATAGTGTTTATATAGTTGGGTTACCTGAATGATAGGCTCTTGCATAGAACTATCCCATTTCTTGCTAGCGATCACTCCGTGCCAGACGATGCTCTAAACGTGATTGAATGAACGAAAAGATAATGGTCAATACCCAATACCAGATTGCTGCCACAACCAGTGCCTCAAACAAACGCTGATTGGGAGCACCAGCCTGACGTGCACGCCCCATGAGTTCTGGAAGAGCAATTGCACTAACAAGTGAGGTGTCTTTCTGCATAGCAATAAACTGATTTCCAAGATCAGGCAGAATAATTCGAAATGCCTGGGGAAGCACCACCCGTCGCATGGTCTGGAGCGGGGTCATACCAAGTGCATAAGCCGCCTCCAATTGCCCACGACTAACCGCTTGAATACCTGCTCGAAAAATTTCGCTCATATAAGCACCATAATTAAGACTGAGCGCCACCACTGCCGAAGGAAATGGATCAAGCACCAGCCCCAACTGAGGCAATGCAAAATAGATAAAAATAACCTGGAGAAAAAGCGGTGTACCACGCATCAATGATACATACAAGCCAGCCAGACTTACTAATGGTGCAATACGCGAAAGGCCAGCCAGTGCTGCAACCAGGGCCAATGTGGTGGCACATATCATTGAAAGAATGGCAAGCTGAAAGGTAATAATGATACCCTGTGAAATGAAACGCCACCATTCGCCGATAAATGGCAGGTCTAATGAAATGGTCTGAATCGTGAAAGGACCAACTGCGAGAGATATCCCACTAAAAAAGGTAATGAGTACTGAGAGCCAAATACACCACCAGAGCACCAGTGAGACCTGAAACGGTATGCGCCAGCGACGTTGCATGAGGGGCGGCTGTATGCCATCAGCTTTTTCTACCATAATGCAATCTCTTTGTGAGAGGAATATAACGTTTAACCTACACCGTTTGGGGCACACGATGTGGTACAGTGAAGGGAAGAGAAACATATCCTCAACTTCACTGTACCGCGATGATCCATAGCAATTGGATTATTCAGTCTTGGTTGTTATGTCAACTCCATAGTACTGATTGGAAAGTTCGGTCAGCGTTCCATCGCTACGCATCTCCTCAACAATCTGTGAAATTTCATCGGCGAGTGTTTGTGGGTCAAATGAACTGCTTTGGTCAAGTGCTACAGCCAATTGCTCATAGTACACCGGATCACCCAAAACTTTGATTGGTTGACCTTCATCGATAGCATTCTGAATCGTTGGGAGTGCCGTTAATGCAGCATCGAGGCGTGCTCCATCGCCCAACGCAAGATCCTGTATAGCCAGCAAATCCGTATCATACACCTGTATTTCGGCAGCTGGTGGCTCGGTCAAAATCTCCTCGTCGACGAGAGTCAATCCTCCCTCGAGGTAGTCGGAATACGTCGTTGCAGCACCAACACCGATAGTTAGACTAGCTAAATCTTCAAGGGACGATGCAGTACTGTCGGCGTGAACCGTAAATGCAGCAGGAGTATAGTAGTAGGGGGCTGTAAAAATAAGCGACTCTTGACGCTCAGGGGTCACGGTCATAGATCCAACATTGATATCCCAACGGTCGTTCCAGCTACCAGCCGTTACTACATCAAAACTAATATCGAGGAATTCGATCTCGACACCAAGACGATTAGCAATCTCACGAGCCACATCAATGTCAAAACCCTCCCACGTGTCATCAGGGTTTTTGAAGCTTTGTGGAGCATAATTGGAGTCCGTCGCAACAAGCAATGTACCGCGTCCTTGCACCTCGCTCAATAAATCACCACTACCCTCCGATTCAGCATCTTCCCCCTCTGGTGCAGCTTCCTCTTCTGATGCTGCTTCCTCTTCTGGTGCTGCCTCTGTCTCTTCAGCAGCCGGTTCTGCAGCTTCCTCTTGAGCATCTGTATCAGTGGCCTCATCAGCAGGGGCCACTTCACCCCCAGCAGGAGCATCACCCGTACCACCCTGTCCACATGCAGCGATCAATGCAACAATAAATAACATAAGGAGTACATTCACGGCTTTACGACCAGATCTTTCCATAAGGTCTTCCTTTCTTTCAGACTGATACAAACAACATCTGATATAGCACACGACACGAAGTGCCGATATATCTGTGTTTTCTGCCAGGAAGCTCAACTCAATACGTGGAGGTGATCGTTTGTGTATACTCTCGTTGCAATACACATCTGAGCAGATACCCTCAGGTAGTCTGACGACAGGTGTCAGGATGGTGCAACACTGCTTAACTTTTGTTCAAAATAGGCATGGAGGTTTTAATAATTGAGATACTATACGCGTTATAGGTACGATATGTCAAGAGGATATGCCAGATCATAACCGAAGAAACAAAGACTCTTTACAAAATAGGCATGGTTACTATACAACTTAAGAACCGGCAGGATATTCTTTCTCAATGTCTTTTCCATTGACATCATAGTTTATTTTCCGTGAAAAGTATGACCAGATCGTGTGCCTCACCAACATCTTTTCATATCAGATCGTTGCCATCTCTCGCACTTTAGGGTATGATAATGGGCATATCAAAAAAGGAGGGAGTTGGTCTAACCATTTCCAAGCAATCTTGCATGTACCATAAATATGAAGACCAATTGTAGCCTACGAGGAGGTGGCTTGGTAAGATGATAAAACAGGAATTGAGTATTAAATCCACGTAAGTCCTGAGTAATGTGAGTTTGACAAAAATAACAATGGAAATTGAAATGTTGGAGCTCAAAAAATATGCGTACAAGTGGAGAAACGAAACGTGGAAATCAACGTTGGATTCGTGTTGATCTTCATATTCATACACCAGCATCTGAGGATTACATAGAACCAGACCGCAGTTATCTGGAAATTTTACAAGAAGCTGAACGACGTGAACTAGAAGTGATCGCCTTTACTGATCACAATACTGTTCACGGCTATGAGCAGATGCAACGAGAGATTGATCTTCTTGAGGCATTAGAACGTGCCCAACGGCTCTCAGATGAAGAACAAACTAATCTGCAAGAGTATCGGCGTTTGCTCGATAAAATTACCGTGCTTCCAGGGTTTGAATTTACTTCTCACTATGGTGCACATATTCTCGGTATTTTTGGTCCTAATTGGCCCATCAGTCTGATCGAAGCAACACTGCTCCAACTTGGTATCCCAGCGAAACAACTCAAGTCCGGTTCCTGTGCTATTGCAAATACACGACACGTGACTGAAGCATACGAAATCATTAATCGTGCTGGCGGCATTGTCATTGCACCGCATGCCAACGGTCCAAGTGGTATTATCACCGAAACCCTACGAATGGGAACAAGCGGGCAATCACGCGTTGCAGCTACGCAAAGCCCACATCTACATGCACTTGAGTTCATCAACTACTATACTGACCACGAAAAATTCACATCACCAGCATTCTACAACGGCAAAACCGAGCATTATGAACGGCGCATGTTTTGCATTCAGGGTTCTGATGCCCATCGTCTTCGCCGTACCCAAGACAATAATGGGAATGGTCATTATCATGGCGTTGGGGACCGTTATATTGAAGTATTGTTACCCGATAATTCATTTGAGTCTATCAAAGCGCTCTTCACCTCAGAAGCATTCGATTGCGTCCGTGTGCCCAAACGTGACCAGAAACAATGGGAAATCGATACCCTACGGGTCGGCCCCCCAAGTGACCGACAAGTACTCTACCCAGAAGAGTTGATTGAAACCGCTTGGAAAGATATTGCTGCACTCGCCAATATTGGTGGAGGATTACTCATCATCGGTTGTTCACAAGATGGAAACAACATCATCGGTGTATCTCGCCCCGATCAAACCAGTGAAGTACTTCGTAACTATATACAAGAACATGTAACTCCCCAACCATACATGTCGATGGAGTTACTCAACTATGATGGACGGGACCTGATCCGTGTGGAAATCAAAGCCGTTGAGCCTCCACCTTACACCTGTTCGGACGGAGTGACCTACATCCGTCGCGATGGAACGACTATCTTTGCAGAGCGTAGCGAAATTATTCAGTTGTGTCGTCAAGCACTTGCCCAAGGGGTGTCTTCTCCACTCGATAATGGTCAAGCATTAGAGTTGCCCCGCAGTGGCGTCCAAGTAGTAGGCGCCCAACGACGCAATGGAACATGGCACTATGAGGTACGAGACCTGCGTACAACTGCAGGAGTGACACGCGACCGTGCCCAGGGATTATGGGCCTATGCTATCAATCGCTTCGAGGATGTACGTGATAACAAACTCGACGTACAGAGCCAAGTCCAATGGAATGGACAATACGGTATCTGGAGAGCATATCGTCAGGGAAATCGCGTTAAGTATGATCTCGTTCATCGCAACGCCGATGGAACAATTGACCATATCTTTTTTGGTGTTTCCGATTGGGGGTTAAATAATGGGTGGGGTGGCGTATTAACAATACAAGAACCCGAAACTATAGAGCAAGATGCCTCGGTATTTGAGGAAGACACCCCGCAACTCCTTCCCGACTTGAACGAACAGAACTCACCCTTCGAACGACAGTGGGGTGAACGCAAATATCGCTGGCGCGGTCGTGGCGGTATTTTATCAATCATACGTGATGCCACTGGCGAACCACTTTTTGACCTTGCCATGAAAAACGTCAATGGTTCAGACATTCAAGAATTTCCCGGTGTACCAAGAGAAAAGGTAACCGATGCCTGGATGGGACTCATTCGTATTCCTCGACCACGAACCGGGATTGAAGTACTCAAAACGATTGTTGATGACAATGACGAGTACCATTTTGTATTCTGCAATCTACGCACAGGGGAGGTTAGTAGTGTTCCATGGCGATTACAAGATATCGAAGAAGGAACCGTGAGAGAATATGCTGCACGTATGTCGCTCAAGGATATTACGATTAACGATGAACAAGTACGTTGGTGGGGCAATATCGGGTATCTACGACCAATGCGTAGTCAAGTAGATCTGGTGTATCGTGACGAAAACGGTGAAGATCATATCTACTACGCTGCTCGTCGCGATGAACTCAACAGTGAATGGCGCTCACTACTCGAAGAGTATGGCGAGATGTAATGTCAGAAGTTGCTTGTGCTGATCTCGTCATCAGCACACGCCTCAGAGAGCTGGCACGTTCGACCCATGACTACTGAGGAACACAAACACATATGATAGATCAGCGTCTGTCACAGCCAATGTCGCTTGGCGATCTTCTCGACGCTGCATGTGCGCTCTACCGTACTCACTTTGGCATTTTCGCCGGAATAACTGCACTGCTGTATATTCCAATGGCTATGATGCAGTTTTTGATCCTTGGGCCAAGCTGGCTCAACACCTCACTCATGCCAATTACCTGGAGTTCGCGCCTTGATTTTCTCGTAGTACTGGTCATTGGTGAAAACAGTATTCACCCGCTCCAGCGGACGTTATTCTATCTCCTGCTTGTTCAAGAACTACTCTTTCTGCCCATTATTGCTGGTATGCTCACACAATTGGTCAGCCAAATCCAACGACAAGAACAGCCATCCATACGTGCTACGTACCCCACCATTATTCCGCGTCTCAGTCTGCTCATTGCTGCAACTATCGTTCCCTTCCTCATCAGTGGCCTTATCGCTATAGTAGCACTACAACTTTTCGCGCGACCCATGGTCGTCACAGGATTTGCGCTTATGTTGAATGATCCTGAGCGACTTACCAGAGCGTTCACCACCTATTTTGATATAAACGTACTCTGGTTACCCATTATACTCCTCATCATGTTTATATACATTCATGTGCTCTTTGTAACGCCTATCATTATCTTTGAGCAGGGAGGTATACTCAAAAGCTATCGCAAAAGCTGGCAATTGGTGCGGGTTGGATTCTGGCGGACGCTCATCGCCTTCATATGTACCAAGAGTATTGTGTACATGCATGTATGGGCTTCACAAGCCACACTCATTTTCCTCTTGTCAATCACCAATGCAGGGCTCCTCCCTTCCGCGACCTCTCTCGCCTTTTTCGCTATCTTTGTTGGTTCTCTAGTTGGTCATGTGCTGCTCTTCCCGATTGGCGTGATCGTCTTTACCTTGCTCTATCAAGATCTCCAAACCCGTCTTGTAAATCGTATGGTAGTCCCACGATCTCAGACGCAGACTCCTGAGCAGGCGCCATCAAATGTCTAACAGAAACACAATAGAGGAGAACAACAAATCAATCCTGTTTACTGCAACAGAAGAAAGAAAACCACATGAAATTTCCACCTGCAACAATCGATGGTGCTGATGTGCTTGAATGGGCATGGTCTGACATACCATTTGGCACTGTTGCAAGCATAGATGCAACCGACTCTACCACAATACATGGTCTCGCACTGTGTCGATATCCGAATTCATCCACGATTTATCGCTTCAGTTGTGATGAGCACTGGGAAAGTGTGCAAGACGCAGACTATGACTCTGTTGCAGCCGCCAGGGAAGCACTCCCAAAACAATATCATAATGCGCCAATCGTCTGGCACAAACGAGAAAAAGTGTAATGGATCAAATCACCCAAGCGACATCTCATAGGGAAAAGGCGATAATCTATGCTATCAGAAGCCAAAGACAACGCGCTCATGAGTCTTCAGAACAGACTTCCAGCTCTCTTGTCAGACGCCATCGCATGGGCCACAATGGTGGCTGCCGACGTTGCTTTGCGTGGAGTAAAGCTGGATGCAGCACGTTTTGCAGATGCACAGACTGTCGGCGTACACCAGCCAGAACATATCCGTATCCTGATCGTCGATCATATGCCCCAGCCACCAGGCGCTGAACTTCAGGCAGCCGCCAGCCAGACCGGGCTGCTAGGACCTGCCATGGTGGGACTTACACTTGGCTATGCCGTTTTGATCCGCCGTGGGCATCGGTCTCGTCGCCTGCTGTCACACGAATTTCGTCATGTGTTCCAATATGAGCAAGCTGGATCGATTGCAATATTTCTACCGCAGTATCTGGCCTCGCTTGTATGCCATGGATATTGGAACTGCCCATTTGAGCAGGACGCACGCTTGTATGAGGTAGCTAACCCGTAATACTCTTAAATGATCAACGAAGTATGGAACAGAAGCAAACAACACCATATATAAAACTTTGGGACCAGGTTGGTCTGGGGCTGATCATCTCGTGGCCATCTGGTATAATATATACGAATCAGACCGGAGGGACAGCTTGTCTTCAACCAGAACTCGAGGGTATCTTCGTGCCATTACGCAATGAGTGTACCGCAAAAGAACGAACCCTGATATCGCCTGAGCACGATTTGTGGGACTACTTTACGAACGGCAAATGGGCAGGAACTGGCGCAACCAGCGGATTGGGCACAGAAGATGCTGCTTTCATTGATGCACTCCTCAATCGCGTTTGGCTTTTTCCTGCCATTCGCGTTGATCGCCAGCGCCTAAAGGAAAGCCACGAAGCCTGGGTCTTTGTGTCAATCACTGGAGATGAGTTAGGCAGTTCCCCTCTATTTAGTGGATTCGCGCCATACCCTCGTACAGGTGTATTAACATGGCAGAATAGTGACTAGACCTGGAAAGTCAACCATCAAATGCTCAAAACAATCAACAGACTTGTCGGAAAGAGCTTTCTAAAGGTATATAAGCGAAGTAAACGAAAAGCATTCAACCCCTCCCTTGAGCACTGTCTTGCTACAACACGCTCGATGCTCAAACAATCGAAGTACTGCTTTTTGATTTCGCAGAGTGAGCGGCAGTCACCCAGCGCCAGAATGGTACAGCCAATTATTGATTTTGAGACACTCGATATCTGGCTGGGAACCGACCCAACGTTGAGGAAAGCCAAAGAGATTGAACAAAACCCGTACGTAACACTTGCATTTGGCAATGATAAGGAAGATGCAAACTTGATTATGTATGGGAAAGCGCATATCGTGCAAGACCTGCAAGAAAGAAAAAAGCACTGGGTTAACTCATGGTTTCTCTTCTTTCCCGGTGGCCCAGCCAGCGACGATTTTATCTCGATACGAGTTGAGCCATTTGAAATGGAATTGATGAATTTTGCCAAGAACCTTGTGGATGAGCCTTTTGGTCTGAAACCTGTCAAAATAATCAAGGATCAGGCCCAGTGGCGAGTTCGGTATTGAGAGCTACGATGGTATATCATCTATCATTGGTTATCTAACACAATGCCAAGCAACACCTCAAAATGGTATACTGCAATGAACTCAGTGTTTACTGTAGTTTATATACAGGGCTCTTCCCAGATGAGGTGTTACTATCGAAGAGAAACACATCCACCCTGATGATATTCGTGGTGCCAGCCAGTTGGCAATTGACGCGACACTCGGTATAACTGACCTTGTCGAATCCACGCACCACACTATTACCCGACTTGGCACATCAACATCAGGACGTACACAAGGCATCACTGGTCTGGTGTATGGCAGCATCCGTGGTATAACTCGTCTGGTAGGCAGCAGCACAGATGCGATTCTGACGCCGCTTGTGCCCCTACTTGGTGAGCAGCTTTCATCACCCGAACGCGAAGCCGTAATTTCAGCCCTGAATGGAGTGCTGGGCGATCACTTGGCTACCAATGAAAATCCCTTGGCGATACGTATGAACCTGCGGCAAGACGGACAACCGCTTGATCTAGAAGCGCAAACACTCTATGAAACAACTACCCAACCAAGCAACAAAATCCTCTTGATGGTACATGGTCTGTGCCTGAATGACGGGCACTGGGAACGCGATGGCCACAACCATGGCACGCTGCTCACCACAGAACTCGGATATACCCCTGTCTATCTGCATTACAATACCGGTCTCCATATCTCCACTAACGGACGTGCATTTGCAGATATGATTGAAACCCTGTTGCACCGCTGGCCAGTGCCTGTGGATGAATTGGCCATTATTGGGCATAGTATGGGTGGTCTTGTCTCCCGTAGTGCGTGTTATTATGGTGCAGTTGCCAGACACACCTGGTTGCAATACCTCCGCAAAATGGTATTCCTCGGCACACCACACCACGGCTCTCCATTGGAACGGCATGGTAATGGATTGAATAGCCTGTTAGGGATTAATCCTTACACTGCTGCATTTACACGTCTGGGAAAGATTCGGAGTTCTGGCATCACCGATCTCCGCCATGGCAATCTGCTTGATGAAGATTGGGCTGAACAGGATCGTTTCGCACATACGCCCGATCAACGGCGATTGGTGCCACTTCCCAACGGAGTGCAGTGCTACGCCATCGGGGCAACAACCGGAGATGTTATTGGTGACCTGCGTGATCAACTCCTTGGTGATGGTCTTGTATCACTACACAGTGCACTTGGTTATCACAAAGATCCCGAGCGAATAATTGGGTTTCCGGAAACAAATCAGTGGATTGGTCATAATATGAACCACATGGACTTGCTGGCACGGATGGAAGTATATGAGCAGATTCGGCAATGTTTCGTATCTTGACGATGTGAGTTGAGGTTCGAATGTTAGCTAGTAACATAACAGTAGAGAAATCATACATATGACATCGATCCGATTTGATGATCAGGTGGTGCTAATCACTGGAGCCGGACGCGGACTCGGTGCAGCATACGCCCATCTCTTTGCTCAACATGGAGCAACTGTTGTGGTGCATGACGCAGGAGTTCAGCGCGATGGGAGTGGCCACGATCCAGAGGTAGCTCACACCGTTGCGAAAGACATTCACGCGTCTGGTGGTACAGCTTTCGCTGAAACCCAGGATTTGTCCACACACGCGGCATGTGAGGCGTTGATCGACGCGGTGCAGACTCAGTGTGGACGACTCGATGTGCTGGTCCATTCAGCGGGTCTGGTCGTGTACAAAGGCATCGCTCAGACCACCGATGAGGAATGGGAACGCCAGTTGCGTGTCAATATCGAAGCGCCATTCTGGCTGTGCCGTGCAGCGTGGCCAATAATGCAACAACAGGCGTATGGTCGCATCGTTCTAACTGTCTCTGGTTATGGTCTCAAGTGGTTCGACAACTCAGATGTGACTGCTTATGGTGTAGGAAAGGCCGCACAGTTTGGGCTAATGAACGGGCTGTCTGGCGAAGGGCATCAACACGGCATTCTGGTCAATGCCATCTCACCAGTTGCTGCCACACGCATTTTTCGGCGCGAAGTCGCACCCGATGAACTGCGGCCTGAGAGCGTCGCGCCAGGCGTGGTGTTCCTTGGCTCACAACAATGCACATGGACAGGCAAAGTACTACAGATAGCTGGCGGGTGGTGTGCCGTTGGCGCCTTTGAGTCGACCGAAGCCCTTGACTTGGGGCAACACACAACCCCTGAGCAGCTCATGCAAGCGCTAGCAGAAGAGTAACACCAGCAGGCCCCGCGTTATACATAATCCGGTGTGGTCCCTTATATGGTACAAACTGATTATGGTGCCCTGTATATGATATGTAATCTTTCTCAACGGTTGAGTCTTGTGATAGCAATGACTCCACCCACAATGTGCATGGCACTCAACGATGCCTTCATACTAATCGACGCACCTGGAATGGTTAACGGAGCGACAAATGAGCTTGCTAACACCAGCAGCGAGATCAGTAAAAACCAACGTTGATGGTTAGACGTGAAACGGGCCAATAGCTGCTTCAAGCCAGCGGCAATCAAAATGCTGGTTACGCTGGCCATTGCCACAAGACCAACAGGAATAGGAGAACCAAGTGATGATACGACAAGTTCGGTCTGAAACAGACTGAGTGCCGCCGTTCCATAATAGATGGCAACGTTAGCTACAGCAGCTAAACTGGCTGTTGTAAATGTATTGAGCCAGAATGGCTTATACTTCTGGTGAACCTGAACTGATGTAGTCATCGTTTTACCTCTTTAATTATATAGACCAATCTACATAATAAATTAATAAAAATCACGTCTTGGTTTGCAAACAGGTGAGCAAGTGACGAATCTGCTGACGTGTTGCACTAAGTGGAGTAGTTTTCTTCTGAACGCGGGTCAAGACAATGGCCCCCTCAAGGACAGCAGTAATGTGCGTAGCTAGAGAATTTGCCATTTGGGCCGAAAATCCTCCATTCAACAATTTCTGTTCAATCGGTGTCTGTAACAACTCATATGCCTTACAACACGCCTCACGGATCACTGGATTAGTTGTGCTTGTCTCTAGCGCTACGGCAGCAATTGGCGCGCCACCACTACAATCAGTCTCATTGGCATAAGCAATCATTGAGTCAATGAGCCGATCAAACGCCTTCAGAACATCTTGATGCTGTGCTAACTGTTGTGCCACATGTTGACTGATCCGCTGTGCGCGGTGTAAAATGGCTTCGGTCACTAATTCTTCCTTACCATCAGGAAAATGATAGTATAAAGAACCCCGTGGTGCCTTGCTCTCTTTGAGAATCTGGTTCAACCCAGTTGCTGCAAAACCTTGCCGCTCTATCAGGCGTGCAGTAGTTTCAATCATGTTGATACGTGTTGGTTTATCGTTCATATATTTAATTCTATAGACCAATCTTCATATTGTCAAGCGTACTTTTGGAAAAGACATGTATAAACAGGACTACAATGTGAAGGTAACTTACTTCACCTCTTATGTTGTAGGATGTAATTTCATATGTGAAAGGCTTAATAACTTTGACAATAGAGACATCTGAGATATATGATGCTGTATGACACTCGGTTGTATATAAACCATTCTTGGATAACAAGTAGATATAGCTAACTCAAAACCATATGAACCCATTGAGCGACCAAAAGATTATCGACTCGTGGCAGAAGAATGCCACACCATGGACCACAGCAGTACGTGAGAACCACATAGAGAGTCGCAAACTTGTGACCAATCAAGCCATTGTTGATACAGTAATCGCAGTTGACCCAAAAACAGTTCTGGATATCGGCTGTGGGGAAGGCTGGCTGGCACGCGAACTATCAACACATGGCATACACGTGCTGGGGCTGGATGTTGTTCCTGAACTCGTGGAACAGGCGACCAAAGCTGGTAGTGGCAGGTTTGAGGTTATGCAGTACGAAGAGCTTGCTGCCGGGAAGCTTACGGAGCGTTTTGATGCTACCGTGTGCAATTTTTCGCTGCTGGGGAAAGAGTCCGTCGACGGAATTTTCAATATAATGCCCAAACTGCTACACACAAGTGGCTCCTTTATAGTCCAGACCCTGCACCCGGTCATGAGTTGTGGCGACCACGTCTACGAGGATGGATGGCGCGAGGGATCATGGCAGGGATTCAGCAGCGATTTTACCGACCCAGCACCGTGGTATTTTCGCACTATCGAAACCTGGGTCACCATGTTCCGAGAAAGCTATTTTCAGATCGCAGAAATACGTGAACCAGTAAACCAGCATACAGGCAAACCAGCCTCTATTATTCTCGTTGGTCGCCTAATAAGTTAACAATCCATCTAAGACGACGCTATG
>JBCDFA010000041.1:0-30778 GCA_039178835.1 Chloroflexota bacterium | reverse complement strand
GTCGATTTCTACATGTGACACACTAGATAATGTCAAAGGTAATCATAGATAGTCTCTACTCCTGCACACATTTCTCTTCTGGAGAATCCTAAACGAGAAGAGGTAAAACCATCTACTACAATAATAACTGGTCAAATCCAAATTGATTGATCTGACACTTTTTTATACGGGGGGATTGTAATGCACATCTATGCCAACAAGCCTATCTGTACACTGGCATTGAGTCTAACAAACGTTTACACTTCATATTTTTTGTTGTGTGTAAGCTGTTAAGACTTACCACTTATCTCAAATTTTTTTTTTGGATATTCTTATCTGTTGACTTCAAATACCCTTTGTATTAGCGATAATTGAGAGTTATCTGACAGTCCTGTAATAGCTATCGCCAAAAGTCTACTAATTACTATTTACAGATAGGACTAGACAGAGTTGATTCAACATGTTATGATAATAAAGTATTACACTTCATGTCATTCTTAAGGATAGTAATATCCTAATTTGCGAAGGTTAAGGAGCGCACCTATGCGGCTCGACCTGAGCAGCAAACGAGCAAAAAAATTAATACATGACCATAATCTGACCGAGGAAGAGATTCTACAGATTGTCGCTTCAGCGCGGATCAATTTAGCTACATTTGATCCGGAGTATCGTACAAATGTGACACAGATTGCAGATGAGTTAAGTAAGAGTCGTCCGACAATTTATGGTTGGGCTGATCGTGCACTCGCTGCAACGATCCATTCATTGCGAAATATCCGTACTGGGCGCCCACCCAAAGAACGAGATCGTACGAATGGTTCTGATATTTCGTCATAGAGATTAAACATTTAGGCGAACTAACTGTATTCATGATTATAGGTATTACTCTAATTTTGTAGGGAAGATATTGAGCAAGCTTTTGCATGTGTGGAATGACTTCGTCCAAGAAGTATAGTATAATCGCACATGTCAGCAGTTTAGCTATGGATGGATGTATACGTCTAGCAAAGTAGTGATCATAATGTTACGAATGTGGATCTGAATTCTGTCAGATTAATGTGTTATAATCACTACGTTCAGGTTTCTGACATACCAGTTTTGTAGGACACTAAAGTAGGATTACAGTATGGATCCACAACTGACCAGTCAGATTGTTCCGGCAGCAGAAATTGCCCAGATAGAAGATAGTCTTGCTCAACTAGTGGAAGATACTGGTGGAAATCATGCCCTTCTCCTTGATAAAAGCGGGCAAGTGGTTGCTTCACACGGTGATGGGAGTCGGCAGGATATTACTGCATTGGGTGCATTGATAGCTGGAGTTTTTGCATCTTCTCGTGAAGTGGCCAAGTTGCTTCGTGAGAAAGACTTTCGCAATCTCTTTCATCAGGGTGTGCGTGAACATATCTTCATTGCACTTGTCGAAGAACAATGGATTTTATGTATTATTTTCAATAAAGGGACTCATATTGGTCTCGTGAAAGTACTTACCAAGAAGGCAACTGACGAACTTGCAGTAGTGCTTGAACGTGTTCGACAGCAACACAAAGCACGAGACGATGTACTTGGTTCGTCATTCCGTACCTCTATGGAAGATACAATTGATCTTCTATTCCGCGACTAGTTCAAGCTTCCGTGTATATAAGAGGATCGTATGGCCCTTATTAATGTTGCTGCGCGTGAAATACATTGCAAAGTTGTGTACTACGGCCCAGGCATGGGTGGAAAGACGAGTAACCTCCAGTACATTCATAGCGCTGTACCACGTGAAACGAAAGGTGAATTGCTCTCTATTGCAACCGAAACGGAACGCACTCTTTTCTTTGACTTTTTACCCCTTGATCTTGGGAAAGTGCGCGGTTTTTCTACTCGGTTTCATCTCTATACTGTTCCTGGACAGATTCTCTATGAGCGTACACGTGTGGCAGTCCTAAATGGAGCAGATGGCGTTGTCTTTGTAGCGGACTCGCAAAAGCACAAATTAGAAGAGAATATTAACAGTTTGCGTGAGTTAGCTATTAACATTACAAAGCAAAACAAAAAGTTTCAAGAGTTTCCCATTGTTCTTCAATATAATAAACGCGATCTTCCCAATGCATTATCTTCTGAATTGCTCGATAAATACCTCAATACGCTTCGATGGACACGCTTCGATGCTGTGGCAACCATGGGTGTTGGGATTTTTGATACCTTGAGAGCAATTAGTAAACTTGTGATTAGTAAACTCTGAGTGTTATAGGTGTAGTAGGCATTATCGAAGTTTCACATGGAAAAACTGAGGGACTATCTGTTTTTGATTATATGATAGTACTGCATAACTGATATGGCACTTGAAGGTGATTTAAGTGAGTTTCAACTCACTGATATTATACAACTCATAGACCTCAGCAAAAAAACAGGAGGGGTCTACATAGAAGGTCGTCGCCCCCACGAACAACTTACAGGTTGGCTTTATTTTCGTGACGGAAAAATCATTGGTGCTAAGCTCAATGATTTACCTCCTCTAGATGCGGCATATACGTTTTTTACACTTACCTCTGGCTCGTTTCGTTTCAATGATGATGTGCGATTTGATGTTCCAACCATCACCCAGAGCAACGAGATGATTATTATGGAAGGCATCATGAGACAAGATGCCTGGATGAAACTACAGGCACAAGTTCCGTCGTTGTCCATGGTTCCTCGTTTAGTACCTAATCCTGCGGCTACGGGAAGTGAGATAAATCTAGAAGCTGATGAGTGGCG
This sequence comes from Chloroflexota bacterium, assembly GCA_039178835.1. Classification (GTDB taxonomy): domain Bacteria; phylum Chloroflexota; class Chloroflexia; order Chloroflexales; family Roseiflexaceae; genus AL-N1. The sequence continues at coordinate 28,057 of JBCDFA010000041.1, read as the reverse complement.
TATCTTAACTATGGTGAATGGTAAAAATACTGTTTCACAGATTGCACAACGCAGCGGTCTAGGTGAATTGCGTACCTGTGAAATTATTGCGCGCTTGCTACAGAGTGGTTTAATAGAAAGGCGTGAACTGGATTTGGCCGAGACGCTTTTTCCAGAATTTGATAACATTGTGGTCTCTACACTAGGTACTTCAGCGCGCGGTATTCTAGACGAGGCCTATACACGTGTTGGCCTTCAGGATTATTCAAAAGCCACACGTGAACAGGTGATTGCTGCACTCGATCATTTTGAAGCAGCAGCCCTACGCATGTTTGGTGCCTCACGCGTTTATGGGTTGGTAAACGATATGCGCATGCATGTCGATCAAATCTTTGATAGTATGTAGTGATATGATTGTGTATCTGCGATTGTGTGGTACTATTAGTCAAGGTAACTAGTAAGTACTTAACCATATTGTTGAGACCCCGCCCCTGTCCCTTTGGGTGGGGTTCATTTATCGAAGAAAGGAATGCATGTGCGGGCCCTCATTAGTGTCTCAGATAAACAAGGTCTGGGCTCATTTGCACAGGGTTTACAGTCACTGGATATTGAGCTTTTTTCAACGGGTGGAACCCTGCGGTTTTTGCAAAATTGCCAAGTTGATGCACGTACGATAAGTGATTTGACCGAATTTCCCGAGATACTTGATGGCCGTGTCAAAACACTTCACCCTTCTGTACATGGTGCGATTCTGGCTCGCCGTGATAACCCTGAACATATGGTGACGTTGACAGAGCATGGGATTGAACCTATTGACTTAGTTGTTGTTAATCTCTATCCATTTGCAGAAACAATCGCTCGTGAAGGCATAACACAAAACGATGCACTTGAGCAGATTGATATTGGTGGTCCCACGCTTGTGCGTGCTGCTGCTAAGAATTACCCTAGCGTATTAGTGGTTGTGGATCCTTCAGATTATTCAATCATACTAGAGGCACTGTGTGAAGGTGCAGTGTCGTCGTCATTACGTCGTTCATTAGCAGCTAAAGCTTTTGCCCATACTGCTGCCTATGACTCAGTGATTGCAGCATATCTTACAGATGAAATATTTCCTCCAACGCTCTCACAAGCCTTCCATAAAGCTCAAAACTTACGTTATGGAGAAAATCCACATCAACAAGCTGCTCTGTATGGTGATTTCTTTCAGTTTTTTGAGAAATTACATGGGAAAGAACTATCATATATTAATATTTTAGATGTGGTTGCTGCTCAAGAGTTAGTAGAAGAGTTTTCTGCCGATGAAGGAGTTGCACTTGCCATCATTAAACACACTAATCCCTGTGGTGTGGGGCTAGGTGCAACCACTATAGAAGCATGGCAATGTGCATTTGCAACCGATCAAGAAGCTCCCTTCGGTGGTATTATTGTACTTAACCATGCAGTTGATATGGCACTAGCACAGACTATCAACGAAATCTTTTCAGAAATTGTTATTGCGCCAGATTTTGAACGAGATGCACTTGAACTGTTGAAGACTAAGAAGAATCGTCGTTTGCTACGCTCACTCCATAGTATAACGGGATCTTCTCGTGCTTTATTACATAGTGTTCCTGGTGGTCTTCTGATACAAGAACCAGATAGTGTCCAACTCTCTGATGAAATGTTTCAAGTAGTTACGCAGCGTATCCCAACAAGTGAAGAAGAACAGGCATTACGATTTGCTTGGCGTGTTGTCAAGCATGTGAAGTCAAATGCCATTGTGTATTCTGATGCAGAACGTACGCTTGGTATTGGTGCGGGACAAATGAGTCGTGTTGATAGTTCAAGAGTTGCTGCGTGGAAAGCACAAAATGCTGGTCTTTCCCTTCAATCTTCAGTGATTGCCAGTGATGCCTTGTTTCCATTTCCTGATGGGGTAGAGGTTGCTGCGTCTGCTGGTGCAACTGCTGTTATTCAGCCGGGTGGTTCTGTGCGTGACGATGAAGTTATCGCCGCAGCGAATCGATTGGGCCTAGCAATGATATTTACAGGTCGTCGGCATTTTCGCCATTAGCAAAGAATATGTTAGCAGGAGTATAGATCTGTGAAATTTGATGAAAAGGGTCTCATTCCAGCAATTGTGCAGCATGTGCGTAGTGGCGAGGTGTTGATGCTTGGGTATATGAATGAAGTAGCCCTACAGCACACTGTGGAGACGGGCTTAGTTACCTTTTGGAGTCGGAGCCGTGATGAATTGTGGCAGAAAGGGGAGACTTCAGGTAATATACTTCATCTAGTAGAAATACGACAGGATTGTGATGGTGACGCGTTGTTAGTCTTGGCAGAACCAGCAGGTCCTACGTGCCATACTGGCGCCGTTACATGTTTTCATAAATCTCTCGATGATACGAAGATTGATGTACCAAGACCAACCAGTGCTATCATTGCTCATCTGATAGATCTTATCCAACAACGATCGGTCGAGTGTCCCGAAGGATCTTATACAACCAAATTACTTACTGGTGGTGTAGATCGTATAGGCAAAAAAATAGGTGAAGAGGCTGCAGAGGTTATCATCGCTGCAAAGAATGAATCGAAGGACGAGTTGTCCTGGGAATTATCAGATTTGTTTTATCATAGTATGGTTTTACTAGTTCAGCAGGGTGTATCAGAGCAGGCTCTTTGGAATGAATTGTGGCGTCGTCATGGAGAGCGAAGGCCTGAGCAATCGTAAATTGATATATAGGGTGATGTAGTTGCCTCCAGATCATTATAGGGTGATGGAGGTGGATCGAGAAATGGATACACATCCAAGCCGTGCATTAGTTGTAGATGATGAAGCAAGCATTCGTACCCTTTGCCAATCTGTCCTAGAGCGGATGGGGTTCTTTGTTGAGACCTGTGAAAGTGGTGCTCTTGCTCTACACACTCTTGCAAATGAAACGTTCGATTTACTGCTTATTGACCTTCGAATGCCGGATGTTGATGGTGTGGATGTTCTACGCCAAGTTAGGCAATTCACCAATCATATGGCTATTGTGGTTATCACGGGCCATGCGACCCTTGAAGATACCGCCGAAACGACGCTACTTGGTGCTCAGGGTATTCTCCTCAAGCCCTTTTCTCTCAATGAATTACGTTCTGTGGTTCACGAGGTTCTTCGTAGAAGACGTGATGATCGGGCTGCTGCACAGCTGGTTGCCCTGCATCCACTTATTGGAGTTAGTGAGCAATTTCTTAACGAGTTAGACCTCCCTCGTTTATGTGAACATATTGTCGTCACGGCGCAAGAGAGCGTGCAAGCAACACAGGTCCTTCTGATGCTACGTAATGATAGAGATGAGACGATTAATATTGCGGCATCATCAGGTCTCGCCACCACGAGTCAGGCTGTTTTGCATGAGCAGGTAGCCCAGTGGGTGATCACACACCGACGACCTCTACTCCTTCATCGTGACCAAACTGCGCTGTCAGATCTTGAGACGTTATTGTGGGAGGACTCGTTACAAGCCGTTTTGAGTGTCCCCCTAACAGTGCGTGGTGAAGTATTAGGCGTTTTGTATGCTGGTAAGTTTGGTGACAGCGTAGCCTTCACACAAGCGAATCAGGATGTATTGACCCTATTGGCAGGACAAGTTGCAATTGCATTAGAAAACGCGAAATTGTACAGCCTTGCTCAGAGTCGTGCTGATCGATTCCGTCGGTTAAATGCTTTAAGCACAGCACTCACTGCTACACTAGATGTTAATCATATTCTTGAGGTTACGGCACAACACTTGTATGATGGCTTATCTGTTGTTGATGGTCGCATTATGCTGTGCGAAGAAGCTGATAATTTCATTGACATAGGAGTGACGTTTGATTTAACGGAAACAGTTGTCGTCCCCAATATGGCTGTTGAGCACAATAGTTTGACAGGTATGGTCTTGCGTGATGGACAACCACGTCTGATGCGTGTCGGTGATCAATCGCACTTGCTTGCTCATTGGGAAAAGCAGTTTGCAGTTGATGGCAATATTACGCTCTTGTGTGTTGCTCTTTCAACCGATAAAGGCATCAGTGGTATTATCCTAGTTGCGAGTCCCAAAGATGAACCATTTAACGACGAAGATCTCCAGTTTTTGGTAGCCGTTGCGTCTCCTGTTGCACTAGCTATTGAGAAGGCCCGTCTGTATACTACTATTGCTCGTTCCGAAGCTCATTATCGTGCCTTGCTAAATCATGCGCAAGATGCCGTATTACTTCTTGATAAAAATGCTACTTCTATCATTGAGGTCAATCCTGCTGCGGTAGAGCTAGCAGGATATACGCATGATAAACTCATTCAGCTTGATCCAACACAACTGGTGGTTCTGCCAGTAGACGACGGAATTCCATCACGGTTTTCCGATTTTATACGCAATGGTATTGCTGAGTTTGAGGCACAGGTACGTACACGAGATGAACGAACGATTCCTGTTGCTGTTGGTATTAGTGAGGTAGTGTATGATGACCAACACTATTTATTACTAATTGCCCGCGATATCAGTGAACGTCAGCGTCTTGCCCAGCAACTCACTCAGACAGAGAAACTTGCAGGCATGGGGCGATTAGCAGCGTCGTTAGCGCACGAACTGAATAATCCGCTCCATGGCCTGCGAAACTCTCTACACCTTGTTCTTAGTCGTCCTCTTGATGAAGGAAAACGCCAAACACTCCTCCATAAGGCACGTGACGAGGTTGAACAACTTATCTCACTTGTCCAACGTATTCTTGATTTTTATCGCCCATCGCGAGAAGGCATGCGTCCCACATCATTGTATGAAGTGCTCGAAAACGTGGTAGAACTTACAATGCCACGTCTCCAACATAGTGAGATAGTGGTGGAACGTATGTGGAATGAACAACTTCCACGGGTGATGGGGATCGGAAGTCATCTCAAGCAAGTATTCCTGAATTTAATTCTAAATGCTATTGATGCTATGCCCCATGGGGGACGTCTGTGTATTCGTGCCTATATGCAGGAAGCAGAGAATGACGCAGATCAGCAGCAAGTTGTGATAGAGTTTGTAGACAGTGGATCGGGTATTGCTGAGAGTGAAATTCAAAAGATTTTTGAGCCATTTTATACTACACGAACACAACACACTGGTTTGGGTTTGGCTATTAGCTATAGTATTGTTGAACAACACCAAGGAATGCTTTCTGTCGATACGACTACTGAAGGCACAGTTTTTAGTGTTGTTTTGCCAGCACTCTAAACAGAGCGTAAGATATTGCGACGCCCAATACGTAACAAAGAGAGTACTAAAAGAAAGACGATAGAACCAACAATAGCCCATACAATATCAATGACAATATTACCAACTTGTATACTCAAGAAGCGAAAAGAGAAAAGCTGGTAGATCCATTCTCCAAAGATATTGCCAAAGTAAGCCCCGATAACACCAACGATAACAGAGAGAACAAGCCCACCAGGGCTATAGCCAACCAAAAATTCAGCAATTGCACCACAAATTCCTGCGATAATAATCAACAACAGGATACCCAGCAGATTCATAAAACAGTTCCTCGCAAGCTAAGCTTTCTTACCAATCGCGCTCATCAGCATCAATTACATTAACCCGCCGCCTTGCTGGAGGTGGATGGCGATCAGATCGTTGTCGGGCATATTGCTCGATATATCTTGTTTCGCGTGTGCCAAGATTGAACAATCGTGTAAGAATCCAACCAACGGTAAATGTAGGAATAGGGCCAGTGAAAGGGATAAGCGCCTCAACAGTCGCTTTATTCCGAAGGTTGGGCAGCCCCATACGATCAAGAAAGATCCACATAACAGGCGCAGAGAGTATATCTAACCCAAAGTCAAGTAAATCCAATAGAATGACCAGAGCTAATGGAATATAGCGCATCGTCGTGAAAAAATCTGCATCAGGGGGGACCTGAATACGACGAATGCTACGTATGAGTACTGTCAAGCCAAGAATGGCAATAAAAACACTCGCACCCATAAATGCAACGAGAATAAGAGCAAAATCAAAGAAAGAGTCTGTCATAGTTATTTTGCTTTCTTACTATCTATAGAATGCCTTGTCCTTCTCTTGTATACAATGCCTAGTATACCAATCCCAATCGCGGTCATGAGAACAAGTGTAGACAGTTCGAGTATGGCCCCGAATTGTGGTTGTCCGCCATCTAGTGCTATGAATGGCCAGATGAGAGGTGTGGTAGCTCCATATACAAACTCAATAACTGGATTATCAGGTCTTGCAGCTATGAGTCGTAGCACAAATCGTGTGATGAGTAACGTTTCAACCGTACTCACAAACCATATAATAATAAGACGTAGAAACATATGCGTTTTGTTGCACGTACTATTCTAGTATTGGGCTTCAATACATGTTATGGTGTTCCACTTATCGAAGTGTTGATGGCAGAATACCAAGTTGTGTTCGATACTTTGCAACGGTTCTACGTGCCACGGTGAATCCCCGCTGCTCCAACAATTCAACAATCTCTTGATCAGTAAGTGGTGTTTTTTCATTGGTAATAAGTTCATGAATAACATCCTTTACCGAGAGAGAGGCTGTAAAAAAGTGACTAAATGGGACAATTTCCCTGTTGGGTAATTGCACATATTTGTGGGCCATCGCACGACTCACCGTTGATTCGTGTACATCAAGCATGGCAGCAACTTCGGCTCGCGTGAGAGGGGCAAGATGACGAACACCTTGTCTCAAAAAGGCTTCTTGTCGCTCAACCAGGCATTCAGCAATGCGGCGGATCGTCTCGTGACGCTGACGCATATTCGTAAGGAAGAGGCGTGCTCGTGAGACATACGTTCGCAAATGCTCACGTTCCTCTGTCGATACCTCTTCCTGTCCATGATTAACCGCACGTGAGAGATCTTGATATAGTGGATTAAGCCGCAGATAAAAGCGACGTGACTCGACAACCTCAATAGCAAGGCAATCGCCCTCATCGTGAATGATAACATCTGGAATAAGATAGGCAGTCTCCGTTGGGTTTGTTTCTTCGCTGTCACGCTCTAGAGGAAATGGTCGTAGATAGCGGCGCATAAACTCGCGGGCCTCGACGACATCCTCGTATGTGATACCCATCGCCTGGGCAATAATGCCATATCTATGTTCCCCCAGGCTGTCCCAGTGCTCGGTGACAATCGAACGAATGTGAGGGTTACTAATCTGGACCTGTTCGAGTCGATTAATTTGAATAAGCAAACATTCTTGGACATTACGTGCCCCAACTCCGGCAGGGCCAAGTTCTTGCATCTTGTGCAGAACTTTTTCGACACGTTGTGGTGTTACTTCGAGTCGTTCTGCAACATCAGAAATGGAATCTTCTAAGAAACCCTGGCGATTAAGGAGCCCAAGAAGGTAGTGCGCAATGGTATGTTCACTTTCTGGAAGGGCGATATTGAGATCACGTTGAAGATTTTCCTCGAGCGAGACCGGCGCTGCCACGGTGATAAGTGGATCAAATTCTTCATCTGAAGGTGGTGCCCCATCATCACGTTCAGCTTCCGCGAGACGCAGATCTTCGTGAAGACAATAGAGACAGGTGTTGCCTTGCAACGGACGCCCACACCGATGACAGGGCGTTTCGTCTACTTCTAGTTGATCAAGCGCTGGATTCTCTTCAAGCTCTTGCTGTACCAATTGCTGTAATTCATGGGTTGAGAGCACCAGCATATTGTTCAGTGCAATTAGTGCAGGGGAGGCTTTCATTTGTTGCTGTGGCAACATCCCCATACCCATTGTCATATCCATAATTGGTGCACTCCTCCGTCATTTGTATGTCATACGTTCAGTTATCTATCAGTTTGATATCAGACATCTACAATCGTCATTCAGGTACATCTTTGCTAATCTAGCTACACTATTTCATAAGACGTTTCTGATCAATCTTGGTATATAGATGGAGCACAGTATGTTTCCAGCCTCTTCTACAGTAACAGTCACACATCACCAACCTCAAACAACACAACGAAACCGCATCAGTATACGTTTTTTCTGGACATTGTTTGGTATTGAACTGTGTGTTGTACTTGGCATCCTGTTCATGCTACTCCAGTCTGATTTTTTGACTACTTCAACATCAATGACTCGTGAGACGATGGCGGTACAAGAAGTGGCCTGGTCTAAAGTCAATGGTGTTGACCATGATCCGGTATTGACGGTAGCTCCTGGAATGGATGTGCAATCTAGTCATATCCATGGATTTGATGTCAATGGGACCACATATTTTTATTATGTAGAAGGCTCACCCCGTTTTGATCCACTTAGTCGACCTGATATCTCAGCGGATGATGTAGAGGTCGTATTATACGAACAGCGTGGTGCAGACACAGTTGTAGTGTACAAGCTACAGACTACAGATGTGGCATCGCTACCATAGTACCTGTTCGTGACAAGAAGAATTATCGATCTAACCACCTGTTTCGATACGTTGTAAATGTGTTTTAAGTTGTTCGATAGAGAGACATAACAGCCGTGCTGCTTCCTCTTCATCACCATCACTTTGGCGAAGTGCTTCATGAAGCATCACGTGCTCTACTCTCTCTAATACAGAGAAGAGTCCTTCACGGTTTCGTACACGTGTTCCTAGATCAATCTGCGTTGGGAGTTCCTGAGCAGCCAGACTTAAGATTTGACTGGTAATGACCTTGCCCTGTGAGAGCACTACCGCACGCTCGATCTCATTCTCAATCTGCCGCACGTTTCCTGGCCAGCCATATTCCTCTAGTCGCTGCATGGCCTCTTCTGAAATCTTGGTTGGTGGTGCATCGGGTTTGTAACGATACTTATCGAGAAAATGTTCCACCAAAAGTGAGATATCTCCACGCCGTTCACGTAGTGGTGGCATCTGAATGTTAATGACATTCAAACGATAGTAGAGGTCTTCGCGAAACACCCCTCGTTTGACTTCCTCTACAAGATCGCGATTGGTAGCTGCCAACACTCGTACATCGACCTGAATGACGCTGCTCCCACCGACCCGCTCGATCTCACCTTCTTGTAGCACACGGAGCAATTTCTTCTGGACAGGTAGACTTATCTCTCCAACCTCATCAAGAAAGATGGTACCTTGGTTGGCAAGTTCAAAACGGCCTTTCCGTTGATTCAGTGCGCCGGTGAAAGATCCTTTTTCGTGACCAAAAAGCTCACTTTCAATCAATGTTTCTGGGAGTGCAGCGCAGTTGACTTTGATAAGTGGTCCTTTGGCTCGTGATGAGTTCTGATGCAGAATATTGGCAACAAGTTCTTTGCCAGTACCAGTCTCACCAGTAATAAGCACCGATGCATCAGATGCAGCGACTCGACCAATGGTTTTGTATGTCTCACGCATAGCAGGACTACGACCAATCATTCGCTCACGCAACTCTGCGCGCTGTTCAAGGTCGCGTACACGGGAGGCGAGCGCCTGATGCTCAAACAGACGTCGTACTGTGACTACTACTTCGTCGTTATCAAACGGCTTTTGAATATAATCGTAAGCCCCCATTTGCATCGCTCGAATCGTGTTCGAGGATGTGTCAAAACCAGTAACAACGATCACAGGTGTTTCGTATCCATCCGAACGCAATCGTTCCAAGACATCCAGTCCGCTCATCCCTGGCATCATCAGGTCCAATATGAACAAATCATATGAACCATTGCCTTCCTGAAGACGGTTGATGAGTTCATCACCTGTTGAAATAGTTTCGACATGATACCCTTCCTCAGTCAGCAGGTCAGAGAGTAGTTCTCGCAAACCATCATCATCATCGGTAATGAGAATATGTTTTTTGTAGTGCTTACTTCCTCGTGCCACTCACACGCCTCATTATTTCAATTCAAGTAGGTATGTTCTACTATACCTCATATCCATAGTATCTGTTTATGTGTGGGTTTTTATGATCCACAAACACGACTGTTCTCATAGTTGCTGACAACCCATGAGAACAGTAAAAGCAACATCGCATAATTGCTGGTAAAGATAGTTTCAACTAAATGTTATGCAAATTGTATCATACTCGTTCAATATGTGCGCCGAGAGATTTCAGACGTTGTTCGATACGCTCATATCCGCGATCAATCTGCCCAATATTATCGATCACACTACGGCCGTGTGCACAGAGGGCTGCGGATACGAGAGACATTCCTGCGCGAATATCGGGGCTACTAAGGTGGTCACCATATAGTTGGCTTGGACCGGCAACAACTGCACGATGCGGATCGCACAGCACAATCTGTGCGCCCATACTGATGAGACGGTCAACGAAGAAGAGACGATTCTCAAACATCTTTTCATGGATAAGAACGGTGCCGCGTGCCTGCGTTGCAACAAGCAATGTAGTGATAAGCAAATCTGTGTTGAAGCCTGGCCATGGAGCTGAGTCTATTTTGGGAATGGCCCCGTGTGCATCACGCTGGACCTCCAGGCTTTGTTTAGCTGGAACAATAATATCTTCGCCTTCTGTGTGCCATGTGACACCGAGTTTCTGAAAAGCAAGTTGGGTCATGCGGTGTTCGCGTGGGCGGGCATTGACAATACGTAATTCGCTTTTTGTGACTGCTGCGAGACCAATAAAGGACACGACTTCCATATAGTCGGGTCCAACCGTATATTCTGTGCCATGTAATTGATTGACACCTTCGATCATCAGACAGTTGGTCCCGATACCACTTATATGGGCGCCCATCTGATTGAGACAATGACATAGGTCTTGCACATGTGGCTCAGAGGCAGCATTGGCAATGCTAGTCGTACCTTCTGCCAAAACTGCTGCAAGAATAGCTTGTTCCGTGCCTGTGACACTCATCTCATCCAAAAAGATATCAGCCCCATGTAAACGATCTGCACGCATCTCATATGATGTTGGTGTTATCTCAATAGATACACCTAACTCTTGTAAGGCTTGAAAATGAGTATCCAGACGCCGTCGGCCAATCTGATCGCCACCTGGTCGCGGAAGCGTCACGTAGCCGCGTCGTGCGAGAATGGGACCGGCTAACAAAACCGAGGTGCGAATCTTCCGTGAGAGCGTTATCTCTGGGTGTGAGTTGTCGATGTTGGTTGCACGAAAAGCCCAGGTGTGATCGCCACGTTGTTCAGCCTCAACACCAAGACTTTTAATTAAAGCTATCTTGGTTTTGACATCACCAATTTGAGGGGTATTGTGTAGCACTATTTCTTGATCGGTCAAAAGTGTTGCGGCAATAAGTGGCAAGGCTGCATTCTTGTTACCTGCTGGCGTAATATGGCCTTGAAGTTGGTAACCACCATCGATAATAAATCGCTCCACAGATCCTCCTTATGATACTTGTTCTGAGTCTGATGTTGAAATGGGGTCGGATGAGCCGCGTCTGGAGAAGAGGCGTTTCACCCGATCTCCTATGCCAGGTTTGGCCACTCGAGTCTCATCTTTCATGTCCTGCTTAGAAAAGAGGCGTTTCACCCGATCTCGCAGATTAGGTGTGTCCACCGTGGGTTTGTCTTTCGTGCCGCGTGCTCTGCGTGCCTCTTGGAAACGGTCGACAAGTTCCTTGGCTCGGGTACGACCTAGCGTTAATGCTTCCTGTGAAATGCGTTTAACTTGCTCGGCAGATACCAGTTCACCTGTTGAATACCAACGCCACGCAACGATTCCGGTCGCATAGGTGCCTGCATAGGCAATAGCAACTTTGGGGGCTAACCCCCAGAACGGGATCAATCCAACCAGGCTGCGGGCTGCTTGTCGCCAGAGGAAAGCACCGCCAACGACGGGCATAACTTCACGCATACGAGATTGGAAATCTGGTGGTGCACCATATGCCAGCGCCATACGATAGACGAGCATCGCTTGATTTTTGGTCAGAACGATAATATCTGCAGCCGCAAAGGGTATACCCAGTACGGGTATCTGTTGTGGTAAACCAGATACAAGTGCGTAGGTTGCATTGGTCAACGACGTGTTGTTAATTGACTCACGCGTGAATGTTGCACGTAGTCCCGGTAAGCATCGTGCAGCGGCAAGGTGTATTTCGCTGGGAAGGCGTTGAAGTACTGCCTCTGCGAGATGATCAGGTGCATCCAGAGCCTCGGGTTCAGGAATGCTACACACGTGGTGATCAACAATACCAAGTAAGTGTGTATCAGATGATTGATAGTCACCATTGGTGAGGACGACCAAATAGGGAGTCGCTAATTGATTGAGTTGCTGAAATCCACGTGTCTCTGCTTCAGTGAGAGGTGTATGGGCATCAATCCCCAGAATAATCAGATCGGCATTTTGTATCGACTGTGAGGCATTTTGGGTCTCGGAAATAGGTGTAAGCGTAAGTGGACTGGGACTCACCGGTCCATAGCGTTCGGAACCAGTATGCAGAAGTTGTTTGATTGTGTGTAGCGTGTCTTGATGGCCAACACACGCGATGGTGATCGTTTTTTCTGCCTCATCACGTACGGCAGTCACATCAACTTCTCGGAGGGTTGTCCATATATTTTGAAAATCATTCCACTTTGGCACGTATTCACCTCACCATATGTAGTCGTGTATGACTGTACGATCTAATAATGGACTATCTTTATATACGTTATGCGCATATAAAGTGCGTCTTCTTTGTTGTTGAAGGTATTACAGCAACCAGAATAAGAACGTATTGCATTGGCATTATAGCATGGCCTCAGGAAGTACGTTCTGATGATAACCTGACATACTTTGAAGAGGACGTCCAATGGCTTGTATGCAGACATGTTTAGGGACATAATGTTTTGTGACTTTACCTAAATACCCAGAGGGGGTATAATAGTATGTCACACCGTGTATTATATCTGCGCGTATGTAGGTAGATTGCCCCAGGTTATACTGCAATGTTGCAAAAGTTCGATATGTAGGGGTTTAACAGTACGGCTCATACATACGTCAGTATGGCCGTGGATAGCGTATAGTGCACTTTTTATAACGGAGGATAGTTTGAGCACGCAAAATAACAAAATTCGTGTAGCTATTATTGGTGTTGGCAATTGTGCGTCATCGCTCGTACAAGGTGTCCACTTTTATCGTAACGCAAGTGAAAATGAGACGATTCCTGGTCTGATGCATGTGAATCTTGGTGGGTACCATATTCGTGATATTGAAATTTCGGCTGCTTTCGATGTGACAAGTGTGAAAGTAGGGTATGATCTTGCTGAAGCACTGTTTGCAGAACCAAACAATACTGTTCGCTTTGCTGAAATTCCCCAAACAGGAGTCATTGTTGAACGTGGTCCGACGCTTGATGGATTAGGGAAGTATGTGCAGGGCGTGGCACGGGAGTCTGATCGGCCAGTGGCAGACGTGGCACATGTTTTACGCGAAACAAAAACGGATGTAGTCATTAATTACCTGCCAGTTGGTTCTGAAAATGCAACCAAATGGTATGCTGAACAGGCAATGCAAGCCGGATGTGCGATGGTCAATTGTGTTCCGGTCTTTTTGGCATCGCATCCAGAGTGGCAGCAGCGTTTTGTTGATAGTGGTGTGCCGATTGTTGGTGATGATATCAAAAGCCAGGTTGGGGCGACGATTGTCCATCGTGTCTTGACTAACTTGTTCCGTGAGCGGGGTGTCCGAGTTGATCGCACCTATCAACTGAACTTTGGTGGCAACATGGATTTCTACAACATGCTCGAGCGTGATCGCTTGGAGTCAAAAAAGATATCGAAGACCAATGCTGTCACTAGTCAGCTTGATGTGCAGCTTGACGAGGAAAATGTCCATGTAGGACCAAGTGATTATGTACCATGGCTGACGGATCGGAAGTGGTGCCATATTCGCATGGAAGGCACTTCCTTTGGAGATGTGCCATTGAATCTCGAACTTAAGCTCGAAGTGTGGGATAGCCCCAACTCGGCAGGAGTGGTGATTGATGCGCTACGATGCGCCAAAATTGCACTTGATCGTGGGATTGCAGGGCCGCTTGAAGCTCCTTCAGCATATCTGATGAAGACGCCACCACAGCAATACACAGATGATGAAGCACATCGATTGATGGAGGATTTCATCGACAACGATCAAACAATGAATAGATAATAAACCATCTCTCTAGAAAACTATCTAGAGATTATGTTCGTAGAACGTCATGCACCTGGGTTTGTGTGTGACGTTTTGTATGCCAGGTGTTTTTGTTTCGTGATAGTTACGCTAGAAAGAAAAGTATCGTGGAAAAAGCAGTTATTTGGGGTGTTACCGGTGGTATTGGTCGCGCAGTTGCCCACAAATTGCAGAGTGAAGGATGGCAGGTCTTAGGTATTGCGCGTGACCCGAGCACCCTTTCAGACCTCGATATACCAACCTATGCAGCTGATTTTGCCCGTGATGCAGATGTCGCTGCTGCATCATTATGGATTGCTCAAGAGGTTGGAGAAGTGAATCTCTGGGTTTATGCTGCCGGCGATATTCTGGCGCAGCCACTATCCGAAACGACGATGGATGAGTGGAAACGTATATTCGACGCGAATACGGTTGGAGCGCATCTCGCTATTCAGCACTCGTTACCGACCGTGGCTACCCGTGGACAGCTGGTGTTTATCGGCGCCTATGTAGAGCGCATTACATTGCCTCGACTCGGCGCTTATGCTGCTGCTAAAGCTGCTCTTGAAGCCTATACCAAAGTGTTGGCAAAAGAGATTCGTGATCGGCGGATCACGTTGTTGCGTGTCGGGGCGGTCGAAACGCCGATCTGGGACAAGGTGCCGTTTAATCCGCCGCGTCAGGGGATATTTGCTCCTGCTGCTGTTGCGGATGCCATCCTGCAAGCATACAAAGATGGCCATAAGGGTGTCCTCGATCTATAAAATGGAATGGGTTAGTGGTGCGTAGTTTCTTCGGTTGTTTGTTCAACCCAATCAAGATATGAGTCGAGTTTGCCATTGTAATAGACATGAACGACCTGATTGTGGGTGATACGCGCCACCGCATCCCACACCTCTTCATCATCGGCACTATGGACCACTAACATCCCACGTTCAGGGGCGAGTTCATCTTCTCCCGGTGGAATGACGAATGCAAGCCACTCTTCAGGATAGCGCTGCTCGACGTGGGCGATGAGTTCAACGTTGTCGCGTTCTTCCATTGCCGTGTAGGGACACCCACAATCACAGTTCACACCACAGCTATCGTGTGTCCCACACGCAGCTTGAACGCCTCCGTGTTCAGCAGACGTAAGATTGATCATCACTGGCATAGGGAAGTTCCTTCTGTAAAAAAGAAGAGTCGATATAGGTGCATCGACTCTTCGGGCGTTGTTTTCGGATTAGATATGGATAGCTGCACCTTCTGCTGCGGCGTGTTGTGCCTCACCCAGCGCTTCGTACAAAGTGGGGTGAGCATGAATCGTGCGCATCATTGACTCGCTCGTTGCTTCGTGGGAGAGTGCAACTCCGCCCTCTGCGATAAGCTCTGTTGCGCGTGGTCCGATAATATGGACACCTAGCACCTCATCGTATTTTTTGTCCGAGACAATTTTTACGAAGCCGCCACTCTGTGCAAGAATGGTAGCCTTGCCATTGGCCGAGAAGGGGAATTTGCCGACCTTGACATCGTAGCCTCGCTCACGTGCTTCTGCTTCGGTCAGTCCGACATGGGCGATCTCTGGTGCACAATAGGTGCATGCTGGAATTTTCTCGTAGTCGATGGGTGTTGGGGTGTGCCCAGCGATATGTTCAGCAGCAAGGATGGCCTCAGCCGATGCCTTATGGGCCAGCCAGGGCGATGTTGAGGCACAGTCGCCAATGGCGTAGATCGTATCAGCGGTGCTTTGCATCATGCTGTTGACTTTGACATACCCACGCTGGTCGATTTCAACCTGAGCAGATTCCAGGCCAAGATCGGAGGTGTTTGGAATCCACGCTCCCAGACCAAGCAGCATGCGCTCGGCAGTGACCTTTTGTTCTTTCCCATCGGCATCGGTAAATGTTGCGACGACCTGTGTTTCACTGCGATCAACACTCGACACTTTTGCGCCAGTAAAGATGTTGATACCACGCTTTTTGAATGAGCGAGTCAACTCAGCACTCACCTCTTCGTCCTCGCCTGGCACGATCCGTGGCAATGCCTCGATGATCGTAACCTCACTGCCGAAGGAGCGGAACATGGATGAGAATTCAACACCGATAGCACCCGCACCAACGACAATCAATGACTTAGGTATTTCTTTGAGTTCCATTGCGCCAGTCGATGAGAGAATACGATCTTCATCGTATGCAGCGCCAATCTGCGGGAGATCGCGCGGTCGCCCACCAACGGCAATGATGATGTTTTTGGTCTCAATTGTGGTTTGTTTGCCACTCTCATCAGTGACCTGAACACTGTTGCGACCAGTTACTTTACCAAAACCATTGTGAACATCAATCTTATTTTTTTTCATTAGGAAACCGACACCGCCGGTCATTTTTTTGACTACTTGATCTTTATTTCTGAGTGCCGCTTTCCAGTCAAGTGATATATCTTTTGCGATAACGCCGAAACGTTTGGCTTCCTGCATTTCATCAAATAATTCTGCTGTATGTAAAAGAGCTTTGGTTGGAATACATCCTACGTTGAGGCATACACCACCCATGTATTGTCGCTCTACAATCGCTGTTTTTAGCCCGAGTTGTGCAGCACGGATAGCTGCTACATAGCCACCAGGGCCTGCACCAATGACTGTAACATCATATTGATTTGTATTACTCACAAGTATTGAACCTTTCTGAACGATACTCTACAGGGAGTTTTATTGTACCATATACCACACAGTATGGGGGTATGCGGAGAGCATGTATCCTATATGTTGATGTTACCTGGGATGCTGTGAGCGAAGCCTCACACATGTGCAGCAGATGATTCAACTAATATGTAACTTGCGTAATACGTCGTATGGCATTTGTCAAAAGTTCATGTTTATCTAAAGGCCAATTGCAGATATTGAATGAGGCTACATCAATATCAATCGTACTATTTCACAACTCACCGATAGCAACCAACACGCCGTTCACATCGCGGATGCGGGCAACACGTCCACCCCATGGTTGTGCTTCCGGTGGATTGATGTTTACTGCACCTGATTCTAAAGCCTTCTGGTAAGTCGTTTGAAGGTTGGGTACACTGATAGCTATATGAAACCCAGGTGGTAGCTCTCCCAACGAGTTCTCTGCAAAATCGCCGTACTTGCTATGTTCCAGCGCATTCGCACTTAATGCAAGTGTGGTGTTTCCTGTTAGTAGTTCAGCATACTGACTATCCTCGGTTATGAATTTCGTCTTGAGATCGAAGACGTTGTTATACCAGGCAACTGTTTGAGCAACATCAGCAACGTGAATCATTGTGTGAGAGAAGGTTGGCATACCAATCTGTTGACATTTGCGTGGCTGTGCTCCAAACGCTGCACGAATCACCGCAATTTGTTCCTGTTGAGCGCGTCGGGCAATTGCTGCGCCGGGCACCTGATCGAACCCGTGAAACGTGTATGCGTAATTATGGAGTTCAACCGGAACGCCTGCAGCCATCAACCGTAGTGCATAGGCGATGCCTTCATCACGCAGTGGATCGAATTCGGCTGTCCAGACATATGCTGGTGGCAAAAGCGACACATCTTTGGCACGCATTGGGGCAGCGTATGGTGAAACTTTATCTGTGCTGTGTTCGCCCAGATAGTACTTCCACATGTTGACCGTTGCACCGTAGTTCCAGTTTGGTGTGTTGGTAAACGACTTGACCGATGCGGTTTCCATACGATCATCGGTGACAGGAAATCCCATGAACTGAAATGTGATTTTTGGCCCCTGGCGGTCACGGGCCATGAGTGCGACAGCAGCAGCCAGTCCGCCACCTGCGCTGGTTCCTCCAACAGCAATCCGATCTGGGTCAATGCCAAGTTCGTCTGCATTTGTCGCTACCCAGACCAATCCTGCGTAGCAATCTTCTACGCCAGCCGGGAAGGGGTGTTCAGGTGCCAGGCGATAATCAACCGAGACAACCACACATTCTGCCTCTCGTGCAATCATGACACAACGGGCATGTTCTGTCTCCAGATTGCCCAGCATGAAACCTCCCCAGTGGTAGAAGAGCATCGTGGGAACAATTTGACCGGGTGTGTTCGGTTGATAGATTCGTATCGGAATATCACGCTCAGTTCCAGGAATAATGCGGTCAGTAATATCAATCCCACCCGTATCTACTGGCGGCATAAATTGATGCATCATGGCAATGTGCTGACGCGCCTGTGCCACATCACTGTTGTCGACGGGTGGGATTTGCGCGGCTACCTGTGCCAACTCAGGGTCAAGGTAAGCAGGTAGATATGTTATGCGACTCATTCTTACTCTCCCGCCGGATTATTTTCCTGTGATTCGCCAGGCATACTGGCAATTGTCAGAATATAGCCATTAGGATCTTTGATGGTGAATTCACGCATCCCATAAAACATGTTCATCGGCTCGGCAATAATGTTTGAGGTGTCAGTGAGGTTGTCATATACCGCCTGTGCATCGTCTACCTGTATATTCAGCGCAACACCATACCCAATAGAAACCTGCCCCTTAAGGTTTGGATACTTCTCTTCGATATTTTCAACGGTTTGGAACATAATGTCGTTCTCGGCAACGGTCACTGTTGCAAAACATGCTTTACCAGGGTCGGTCTTGCTTGGCACACTCATCTTCATGTGAGCGCCGAGTGTGTGTTGATACCATGCAACAGTTGCTTCGATGTCATTGGTGACCAAATTGGGGAAAATTGATTGGCTCATGAGGGCTCCTTTACTACAGCAGAATATTTTTAGTATAGCTAACAAGCTCTGGGCTGTATTGCAGATACTTGCTCAGACGTTGTATGTTTTTGTGGAATTAACGGCGATATTGGGCTGGAGTGACGCCAACCATACGGACAAAGTGACGGTGTAGATGGCTCTGGTTTGCAAAGCCAACAGTATGTGCAATTTGTGCAAGTGATAGTTGTGTTGTTTTCATAAGGTTTTGTGCCCGCTCGACCCGACGCAGAATAACGTACTGATGTGGTGGCTGGCCCATGACTTGTTTAAATTGCCGCGCAAAGTAAAACGGGCTAAGACCTTCGAGTGCAGCAAGTGTGTTGAGTGACAGGTCTTCGCAAAGATGTGCCTCGATATAATCGCGTGTTCGTTTGAAGTCGATGCAAGGTGATAATGGTTCGAGTTTATGGGGCTTCCGTGTGTAGTGTCGCAACAGGTGCATCGCAAGAGTCTGTTGGAGCGTTTGTGTGTAGAGCATTCCGTCAGGTGATGGTGACTGTGCCTCCTGCAACAACGCGAGTGTCAGGTGTTGTATCAAGCCGTCAGAAGTAGCGAAATCGGCGCGGAGTTCGATATGTGACGGATCGATCTCACTCGTCTGGGCAAGATTGTGCCACAGGTCTGGTAGTATAACTACGTGTAATGTGGTGGCTGTTCCTTTGCGCGGCGTCCAAATAGAAGTCGCACCACGTGGCACAATGGTCACATCGCCGGGTTGAATAAGTCCTTGCTGACGTTGCCCATCCAGACGACGTTCCATAACATTCGTGCCTTCCAGCACAACACTCAGATGTTCACCAGATATGGGTGGCACCTCAAATGTGCCTCCGCCAACGTACTCAAATTGGCTGATTTCAATATGGCCTATGGTGTAACGAGAAAGAGGTTGAGGGGCATCGTTATGATGGCTAGTTTGTGGCTCATGGTGTTCTTGCATGTGTGGAAATCGCAGCGTTAATGTCGTGTTGCTAACATCACTATAGCATCAGCAGATGAATAGGGCAACCTATGCCCAAGAGGTATATGCAGAATAGATGCTATATGAAGGGTTGTCTGGATACTTTGGAAGTTCTTTGTGCTGTGTTTGTATTGAGGTTGATGTTTGCCAGGGCAAAGGCGATACCATCCTGGAGCGTTCCACGCGTCACAATATTGTTCAAATCAACGCCCAGTTGGACTAAGGTTTGTGCTATCTGTGGCTGAATACCAGTCATCATTACCTGCGCCCCCAGCAATTTGACAGCCTGGGCAGCCTGGACGATGGTATTGGCAATATAGGTGTCAACCAACTCTACCCCGGTAATATCCAGAATAACGAGTTCTGCCTGGTGCTCAGCGACACCAGTGAGGAGTGTTTCGAGAATAAATTGTGCACGCACTTGGTCTATCGCACCAATCAAGGGCATAAGAATAACCTGATCAGTCAAAGGAATGAGCGGTGTCGAGAGTTCACGAATTGCTGCTTGTTGGGCATCAATGACTTGTTGTTGCAGTGCAATGCGCTCTGTTTCTCCATCTTGTTGTTGAAGGGCTGCTCCGAGCAGGTTGGCCGCCATCTTGAGTGCCTCAAGTTCCGAGTCATGCCACATTCGTTCCTGAGTACACTCATCAAAACCAATAAACCCCCACCATTCTGACCCTACAAAGATAGGGACAATGACAATTGAAAGAATATCCTGAGGCTCTAGAATAGCACGTTCTGTGGTGGGAAAATCACGGACATTACCAACCACTATTTTTCGTTCTCGTAATGCTTCAGGCCAGCGTGTGAAACCGGCATCTTCGTATGATAGCTCTTGCAATTCGGGGTTGTCGATTTCAGGTTTGATGCCTGGCATTACCCATTCATAACGCTGACTCATAGCCAAGCCATTACTCATGTGGTGATTTTCAAAGATATAGATACGGCTGACCTGCGTTGCTCCACCAAGTTGCCTGAGCATCTCAGGAATGCTCTGCTCAAGTGGTTTATCACCAAGCAGTAATTCGCCCGTAAGACCAACAGCCTGAAGGATACTCTCACGACTCAGGAGGGTTTCAGCATTTCGTTTACGGTTGGTAATATCCATAGCAATTCCTATCACATAACGAACCTGATTGTGTTCATCGTAAACAGGAACTGCTCGATCCTCAATCCAGCGAATACTCCCATCTGGTCGTACAATACGATACTCCTCTTCAACAGTTCCCTGCACCTGCTCTGACAATGCTTGGAGTGCTTGTGCGCGATCTTCTGGATGAATGGTATCGATAAATGATATATCTCCATTGTACAGCGCTTCACACGGTCGTCCCCAAATCTCTTCATATGCTGGACTGATATACATAATGTGCTCTGTAGTCGGATCTGTGATCCAAAACACATCGCGTAGGTATTTGGCTATCTCGTGAAATCGAATATCATCGCTGTTAGCAATATGTAGTGCCTGTTGTGTCGTTGACGGCAATTTCGCAGTATATCGTCGTAACTCTAGTTGTGCCACGACTTGCTGGGCGAGTGTATGTAAAGCCGCAAAGCTCGCCGATGACAATTCACGTGGTTTGTGGTCCATCACACTGAGAGTTCCAATAGCTGCCCCCTGTGGCGTAATCAGGGGAACACCCGCATAGAAGCGAATGTGAGGACTCTCGGTGACAGTTAAAATTGTAGCAAATGTGTTATCTTGGATTGCATCAGGAACGATAAGCCCATCTGCTATTGTAATGGTATGTGTGCAGAATGACTCTTCCCGTGAAAACGCGGTTTCATCAATACCTGCTTTGGATTTGATCCATTGGCGGTTAGTGTCAATAAAACTTATCAGCGCAATAGGCATATCGCATATATGAATCGCAAGATTGACGAGATCATCAAAAGCACTTTCGGGTGATGTATCAAGAATATGGTATTGTTCGAGTTCTGTAAGGCGTTGTGCTTCGCTAGTTGGTGAAAATTGACTCATAAGACGAATGCTCTCTAGCTCGAAATACAAACCAAACTCTAGGTTGTACAAACATGTTAATGATAAGCAATTAATGATTAATGATACCACAAATTATCATAAATACGAATAGTATCCTGTTCGATTGTCGATTACAGAAATATTGCATATTTCAAGTAATGTGGGCTAAATGAATTGTTGAAGGTCTTGCGCAAATTGCTCAGGACGTTCCCAGTGCAGTGCGTGACCGGTATCGGCGTATATTTTTAATGTTGTGTGTGGAATGAGTGTCGTTAGTTTGTTTTGTTCTTCCTGAGAAAAAATGGTATCTTCGGTTCCCCAGAAGATACTGGTAGGCATTGTGATTTGGTGAAGTTGGCTGGCGTAGTTCGAATCCATTAAACCTGAGAGGGCGTCTTTCCACACCTGTGCAGGAAGTTTTATGCTTTCAGAAACAACTGTCGTCAGAAACTCTTCGGGTACTTCATGATAAATCGTGCTCTTTTGAAAGTCTTCCACGAATTCTGTCGGGATGGGATCGTCAAGTGTTTTGACAAACTCGTGGAGTTCTGTCGTTCCTTCATTTACGGCAGTCGTTGCCGATCCGATCAGCATTAGTTGTTTAACTCGTTGAGGATGAGTCAGTGCGACCCCCTGTGCAATAAAACTCCCCATGGAGTGACCAACAATAGTAGCTTCAGCTATACCAACAGCATCCATAAATGCAGAAACGTCATTGGCAAAATCGCCCATGGTGTAGCAATCTGTTGGTCTATCAGAGTTACCATGTCCGCGCTGATCGAAAGCGTAAGCGTGGTATGTTGGTGGTAATAGAGGGAATACACGGCTGAACGAGTACCAAGAGTCTGAGTATCCATGGAGAAAAAGAACAGCTTCACCATTTGGATTTCCTTGCTCGACATAATGAACTTGAACGCCTGTTGCCAGTTGTGCTGTGCCAAAACGCGATTGATGTTGCATGCCGCATGTCCTCTACTACTAAAACGACCAATACAGGAAAGGATGCCTATTCAGTCAATATAGTGAATGTTACTTCTGCGTCTATTTATTCTACTATAGTATCCTTCAATCTTCCAAATAGACAGTGCGCTGTCGTTGTCTGTGGACAGTTAATTGGGTGACATCGGGGCGTGCGTAGTGGCCAGCCGGATCGAAGTTCTGGCGTTCTTCGCGCACACGCCGATGATTGAGCACAGCAGTGATAAGGCGCTCTTCGTCGACGACAGGCGCTACAACCCAGCTTCCATCAGGTCCGGCAATGCACGAGCCGCCATTGGCTACGCTGTCTGGCATTGCGGTAAGCATTTCTTCGCGGTGTGGCACAGTAGAAGATATGTCGGTTGGGCGAAACAGACCAGATGTAGAGAGCACATAAGATCGCCCCTCCATTGCGAGGAAGCGTGTGCAGTCTTGTGTGTTATTAATCCTACCTGGCCAGAGTGCGACGTGGAAATCTTCTCCCTGCCCATATAATGCGGCTCGTGCAAGCGGCATCCAGTTTTCCCAGCAGTTGAGCCCACCAAGCGTAAAAGGACCAAGTGGATGCACCCGCAAGCCATGGCCATCACCAGGTGCCCAAGTCAGGCGCTCCTCATACGTGGGCATGAGTTTGCGATGGACAGTGCTAATCTGGCCTTGTGCATTGATATAAACCAAAGCTGCATAGAGGCTGTGGCCACCACGGTCTGCTGCTCGTTCAACACAGCCAAGCACGATGGCAATGCGCCTTTGATTGGCGATGTTGCAGAGCGATTGCAGATGGTCTGACTCAATAGAGACAGCTTGTTGCATATAATGAGCATGTATTTCTTTTTGCGTGGGTGCATTGAATTCAGCACCGCCGGTATACGATAACCAGAATGGATATCCTGGCACGAGCGCCTCACCAAACGTCACAAGCTGACAGCCTTGTTCGGCGGCCATATGGACATATTCGGCAACTTTTGCTATCGTTTTCGTGCGATCAAGCCAGATGGGTGCGATCTGGGCCATGGCGACGGTTATTTCTTCGGATGGTTGAGGTGCAGGCATGGCAATGTCTCCACAGGTGATGGGTGTAACTTTACATACAAGGAAGCCGTATATCCTACATGTAGTTCGTTCTGAAGTGTAAGTATACATGATGTTTTTGCTAAGGAGAATCATATGGTTGATACAAGCATTATTCCGTCCATTTTAGTCAATCTGCTTATATACACACCACTATTTCTGGTGTGGGGTGTTGGTCTTATTGTTGCGTTTCTGCGCTGGCAGCGACATCCGCGAGTTTCTTTGCTGCTAGTCATTGCTATTATTGGATTGGGGCTTGACACTATCATTGGCACCATCTTGACAACCTGGCTTCCGATGGCATATATGCAGTCAGGATGGGACGTTGAGCAACTTGGGTTGGTACTTGGTTTAGTTGGTATTCTGCGTACATTGCTCGGCGCTGTTTTCTGGGGGCTGATCCTGGTAGCAGTGTTTAGTGCGCGTCAGGGAGGACCTCCTGCAAGTGTGTATGAGCAGGCATAAATCATACATCGTTTATGGTTTTCAGACCGTATATAATTGAGGCTATGTATAAAGTTGTAAGAAGAAGTGAGTCTATGGAATATTCAATCTCTGGCGAAATTGCACAACAGGTACGTTTAGATTTTATGCCCAACGAATTTGTCTGGGCTAGCGGTGGTTCGTTGATGGCATATTCGAGTGGTATCAAGTGGGAATTGCGCGTTCCTGGTGGTCTGGGTGGTGCAGTACGCCGTTCATTTTCTGGAGAAGGGGTATCGTTAAATTATTTACAGACAGATCAGCCGGAACAATTTGCCCTTCTGGCGGCCAATTCTCCTGGTCACGTAACCACGTGGGATCTGGCCGATGGACCAGTATTAACAACACGCGGTTCGTTTCTGGCTGCCTGGGGGGCAGATGTTGACATTACCGTGGTCGTTGCACAGCGGGCCGGGGCAGCGATGTTTGGTGGTGCTGGATTGTTTTTACAGCAGATTTCGGGTCAGGGGACGGTCCTCATCCATGGGAGTGGCGATTTTTATGAGCGTCGGTTGGCCGCCAACGAGCAGTTGGTCGTCAGCACCGGTAATCTGGCCGCTTTCTCACAAAAGGTTGATTATGATATACAAAGTGTCGGAGGCCTTCGCAAAATGATGTTTGGGGGAGAGGGTGTCTTCATGACTCGTCTGACAGGCCCAGGACGGGTATTGTTGCAAACACTTAAACGTAATTTCAGCGATACGCAATAAAGGTAAACTATCTATACATCATGTCTTGGCGATTAATCTTTGGTTGTAGCAGTATCCTGTTACTGTTGATGAGTTGGATATTTCGCGCTGAGTGGTTCCCACTGGTGCAGCAGATGTTCAGCGCGGCCTCCATGAACGCAATGGCCGATTACCTCCGCGGTTTTGGGTTGTGGACATTGGTTGTGAGCTTGATCATGATGATCCTTCAGGCGGTCATTGCTCCCTTACCCAGTACACTGATTATTGGCGCAAATGGTGTCATCTTCGGTGTTTGGCAAGGAGTATTGCTATCTTGGTTTGGCGTGTTAGCTGGTGCCTCTATGAGTTACTGGCTAGCCCGGTGGTTGGGCCGCGAGTTTATCATACGTTGGCTTGGCACGAAGCATATGCAGCAGGTTGATCAGATGAGTGAGCGGGATGGATTCTGGATCGTGTTGATGGCGCGATTGATTCCCATCATTTCGTTGGATGTGATCAGTTATCTGGCGGGTCTGAGCCGTATGGAGTACTGGCGTTTTATTATTGCATCGGCTATTGGCATGCTTCCCAGCGTCATCGTCTATACCATCATTGCGCATGATCTTGCGTTGGCCCAACTCTCGATCTGGCGTATTTCGATTCTCGGTATTCTTGCCATTGTCGTGTACATAAGCTGGCGTTGGTGGCAATGGCGACAACATAAAACATCTTGAGTATATCAGGAGGGATCATTATGGCTGGATGGCGTAAAACCCTTGCATCGCTTGCAATAAACGCAGAAGAGCAGTTTGATGTGTTAAAAGAGCGTCTTCGCAACCGTCTGGGGACAGCTCCTCTCCATGTTGTGGTGTATCAGGGTTTTGCCATATCAGAGCAGTTTTTCTTGCGTGGGCGTGTTATGGAAGATTCTGGTGTTCGTGCGGCGACCGACAATGATACTATCTGGGATAATATCGCCAATATGTATCGTCGTTTTGAAAGTGATGAAATTCCTGGTGCACGGGTCGCAGTACGTTTTCAAGACACTGTTCAGGAGGTGGTGACGAATGAGGAAGGCTTTTTCGATGTGCTGTTTACGTTGCCGCATCCGGTCAGTGACAGCTTAACTCATTTTGAAGTAGATGTTACTCTGCTCGAACCGCTCCCGCCTGATGGCGTGCCGGTGAGTGCCACAGGGAGAGTATACACACTCTCACCACAGGCACAGTTCGGAATTATTAGCGATATTGATGATACGATTGTACGAACTGATGCATCTAACCTATTGCTCATGGCACGCACCGTCTTTCTGAGAAATGCACGAACACGATTGCCTTTTAGTGGTGTAACTGCATTCTATAAAGCATTACAAAAGGGTTCTGGAACAACTAATGTCAATCCTTTTTTTTATGTCTCCAGTAGTCCGTGGAACCTGTATGACATGCTTGTGGATTTCTTCGATTTGCAGGACTTACCAAAAGGGCTCTTACTCCTACGAGATTGGGGGCTTTCTCGGGAGGACCAACTGCCAACCAAACATCTGGAGTACAAATTGTCGAGGGTGTGTGAGATTCTGGAAGATTTCCCAACTTTGCCTTTTCTGCTTATTGGCGATAGCGGGCAGGAAGATCCTGAGATTTATCGCGAGGCTGTACGGAAATATCCTGGTCGTGTGCGTGCGATTTATATTCGAGATGTAGTGGAACGTCCTCGCCGACACGCAGAAATCGAGTCTATTGCACGTGAGACAGATGCGGTAGGGGTGCCAATGCTCCTGGTTAAGGATACGTTGGAAGCAGCACACCATGCCGTTGATGCAGGGTGGATTGACTCTGCGTGTCTTGCGGAAATCGCGGAAAGTAAACATTGTGATGAAGCTCCACCCGGAACTGTTGAGCGCATATTATCCGATCAGGAGTAATAATAGGTTATACTGTGCCACTGCATCCATAAGACGTTTGTGAAATCGAAAGGCTGCTAGCATGATGGAAGCGACGCGCCGTTTTATATACCCAACCATACCTCAAGTTGATGTTATTGATACTTATCATGGTACCAACGTTCGAGATCCATATCGTTGGTTGGAAGATGATCGATCTGTTGATACGCAAGAATGGATTATCGAGCAGAATAATCGCACACGTACCTTTCTTGATGATATTGCAGCTCGTGAACATATCAAAATGCGCCTGACTGAGATATGGGACTACCCGAAATACTCAGTGCCCTATAAACGGAGCGGTCGCTATTTTTTCTTGAAAAACGACGGGTTGCAGAATCAGGCAGTCCTGTATCAACAATCCGACTTGAAAGCTGAGGCTTCTGTCGTACTCGACCCAAATACCCTGAGTGTTGATGGTACGACTGCTCTGACCAGCCAATCAATTAGCAAAGATGGGACACTTCTTGCCTATGGCATCTCACGTCATGGCAGCGATTGGCAGGAGCTACACATTCGTGATATTGATACCGGTCAAGAATACGACGACGTAATTCAATGGTGTAAATTTGCCCAGGTCGCCTGGAAGCCTGATAACTCGGGTTTCTACTATCGGCGATTCCCTGAACCGGGAACGGTTCCTGAGGAAGAACAAACATTTCATAGTAAGATATACTGGCATACGTTGGGGACACCGCAATCTGATGATTGGCTCATCTATGAACGACCTGATGCAAAAGAGCTTGGCCTTACTCCGATAGTAAGTGAAGATGGTCAATATCTTCTTGTGTACATTCATCGTGGCACCGATACGCAGAATCGTATCTACTATCGACCTATCGATAGTGATGGGTCATTTATCCCATTACTTGATGACTCTAATGCCAGATATCTCTTTATTGATAACATTGGAACGACATTCTACTTTTTCACCAATCTGGATGCGCCACGTAATCGCATCATTGCCATTGATATTGATCACCCAGAGCAACCACACTGGCAGGAGATTATTCCGCAACAAGATGATCCTATCTCATTTGTGACAATGGCGAATGACCGTTTTGTGGTGGCCTATTTGCACGATGTGCATCATCAACTCAAACTCTATCACCTTGATGGCAGTCTAGATTGTGAGATATCACTCCCTTCGCTTGGCTCGATCACAGGTCTCTCTGGCAAGCGTACAGATGACGAATTGCTCTTCAACTTCGAGTCATTTCTGGCACCACCAACAACCTTTCGTTATGATTTTGCCACGAGTACTCT
>JBCDFA010000040.1:0-30933 GCA_039178835.1 Chloroflexota bacterium | reverse complement strand
GTTGCGGACCCCTAATTTACGATAAATACGCCTGAGATATGTTTTGATGGAGTTTTCTGTTACTGTGAGTTCACGTGCAATACCAGCATTTGTATGCCCCTGTGCCACCAACCTAAGCACCTCAAGTTCACGGTTGCTTAGTGCACTCGTTGGGTATGGTGTCGGAGCGGGAAGTGCAGGTATAGCAGAGGAGGTCGTTATCTGCACTTGTTGCTCAAACAGATCAGGTAAAGCACTAGCCGGAAATGTGTTGAGTAATTGTTTGACAAAGTCTGTCTGCCACCCATTATTATGCATCATCTGCAATAATCTATACATGGGTTGACCTTCATCAAAAAATGTTCGTTGATACCCCTCTGACTCTGTGAGCTGTAGCACACAGGCGAGAGTCTGGGTTGCAGACTCCTGATCGTGTTCGTAGTAATAGGCGAGCACCTCCTGTACAAGCACACGAATGAGCAGCGATACTCTTCCTGTATCTTCAGCATACTGACGTAAACGAGTTAATAAGTGGCGGGCTCTGCCGGTGTATTTTTGAGCAATCCAGACCCGTGTCAATGTAGTATATCCGAACTCACTGAGATAGTTTATCTCACCATTGGGATCAATATTACAAGTTTGCGCCCATTGGATGGCATAACCCAACTTTCCCTGTGTCAGCCAGATCGCTACTTGATGAACATCAAAAGCTCCGGTGCCATGAATGCCCTCTTTCCTGGCAAGGCGGTGCGTCTCTTGAAACGCACTGTCCGCTGAGTCCATATCCTGCCTGGCGTATTGCACACGTGTTAACCAAATGCCACCGAACCGTGCCATCATGATCTCACCTATTTGTTCTGTTATCGTGATTCCATGGCGAAGAAGGGGTGCAGCCCGATCAAGATTATTCCATTCATAATACAATCTACCCAGAAAAATGTTGGTGCGTCCAACGATAGCGCTTGTGTCTAGTTTATATTGTTTGGCATATTGCAAAATATCCTCAAACTGCTTTGCAGTATGATACAGGTATCCTTGTACAAACGACATGACGGCCAAACCATAACGTGCATACAGTTCGATAGGACGATTGTGTGTTGCTTGGCTTGCTTTGAGGGCATAAGTGAAATTTTGTTGGGCAAGGGCAATATCATTCAGATAAAAAGCCGCATCTGCCAAATTAAGTGAAATGAGCGTATCGTACCACCATACGTGTTGTTGCTGCTGGCGTAGTATGCTCGCCTCCCGACACAGATGCATTGCTCTGGAGGTATGGCCTTGTGCAAGCGCCACAGAAGCGCGCATCGCCAGTATCTCTCCCTGGATCATGGCCGGATCAACATTATGAGTCTTCACCGCATCAGTCGTTAAAATCTGTTCAATTAGTTCAAGTTGTGGTTCAACCAGGTTCAACAATTCGAATTGACCCGTGAGAAGTGGAACCCATGCCTGCAACAACGCCAATTGCGGATGATGGTTAACTATATCCACAGGCAGAGCATTGAGCCAACGTTGTATGGTTTGAAGTCCACCATGCAGACAGTATTGTGGTCCCTGCGTAACAATGAGATGCGTTGCTTGCTCCCAGGCGTGTCCAGCCAGCGCATGATGAACAGCTTCAGCGATGTCTCCCGCTTCGGCATACCACAGACTTGCACACAGATGAATCGCCTTGGCTTGCTCTGGGAATTGGCGTTCCATCCGCATACGAAGCGTTTGTGCAAACAGATGATGATAGCGGTACCAATAGTGATCGTCGTCAAGTGGTATAAGAAAGAGATTGGCCTGGTGCAATTGTTCTAACACCGATTGGCTATCAGCACGTCCTGCGATAGCATCACAAAGTGGCCCGTTCAGGCGTTGCAACATGGATGTCTCAAGCAGAAATTGCTGCACACCATCTGGTTGCTGGTGCAAAACCTCGGTGATCAAATAATCGGTAATCATCTGATGGTGCCCACCGAATCTGCCAACACAAGCGGATATATCATCCGTTTGCTTCAAGATAAGCGCAGCCAAATGCACACCCGCCACCCAACCTTCAGTACGGGTAGAAAGCTCGGCAAGTGTTGCTACATCTAGCTCGATTCCAGAACGTTTGGCAAAAAAAGTATGTATTTCAGCCTCAGAGAAGATCAGGTCGTCACCAGTTATCTCATTCAATGCTCCATCGACACGTAGTTTCGCCATGGGAAATGGTGGCGTAGTGCGGGTAGCTACAATGAGGTGAACGTGCGGTGGCAGGTGTTCGATGAAGAAGTTCATAGCAGTATGGATGTCAGGATTATCAATAACCTGATAATCATCAAGGATAAGAACACAATCTTGTGTGATCTCACACAAGGTGTTGATCAGTTCCGTTAAGATTGTTTCGATTGGTGTGGGTTGTACGACCTGTACCATGTTTTGAATGATTGCATCAATCTGGGAGTGCTTATGTCGCAGTGCCACCATGATGTAAGTCCAGAAGCGGGTTGGGTCATTATCACCGGAATCGAGCGATACAAATGCCGTTGGTATGTTAGTCGCATGAACCCACTCACTCAGCAATGTCGTTTTGCCACTACCCGCTGGTGCGACGATGACAGTCAGGGGATAGTGCAGACTGGTATGGATCATCTCGACAAGATGGGGGCGTGCCACGATAGGAATTCGTGGTGGCGCAAGAAAGAGTTTGGTTTTCAGCACATACTGGTCTTCGTGAGACCACATCGATGCGGCAACCTGCTCGTTCACCTGTATAAGAGAGGACATGGTGCTCTCCTTAATAGCATACGAAATCTATGGTCTCCCCGGCACCATTTCTCCTACTAACGTCACATTATTACCTCAAGATACAGCAGGTGCCTTCTTCAATTATAACGAGTTTTATATTAAAAATATCATAATGAGGTTGTTGTCAGTATGAGAGCGGGTATTTGTAACTAGCTTGTATCGTAAAACAAAACGCGCTATCGGGGTACGCAGATATACCCAGATAATGCGTTAATGAAGAACCCTCAAATCCACCTAGAGATTATGGCTCATCTCTTACTCTCTCGTGGGCAGGTTGCAGTTGATGAAAGCATGACACCAAGTAGCAATTTCTTTACCAGTATTACTACCGATCAAAAATAACTGCAAGACGAGCTAGAGGAGATATATCCTTAAACTTCAGAGGGTTCCATCATACGGTAGCCCATGCCACGGATCGTTTCGATGTAGCCAGCTTCCATCTCGTTACAACCCAGCTTGTGGCGGAGTGAACGTATCAGAGGGCGGATAAGTTCGCGGGCCTCGGCAGCATCATCACTCTCAAAACCATGAGTGATTTGTAATAACTGACGACTCTCTACAACATGACCAACATTGCGTGCCAGATACTCAAGCAATACAAATTCACGCACAGACAGTGCAAGTGGTTGTTCGTTCAAACGAGCCTGATGGCGATCCGCGTCAATGAGCAACTGGCCAACGACAATCGGAAGATTATATTTAGGAGCAGCACTTTCTGCCTTAAGACTCTGCTCGAGTTGTTGGCGGCGACGCAGTTTTCCCTCAATTGTTGCCAACAAATCCTCTGGTTGAATCGGTTTGGTCAAGTAATCGTCAACACCAAGCGACTTCCCATACCGGATGTCACTATCCAACGCACGTGCTGTGAGAAACACAAATGCGATAGTAGCCCACTCAGGATGCTTCCGCACCTCTTCGAGCAACTGATACCCATTCATATGAGGCATTGCAATATCGGCAAGAATAAGATCAATTTCGCTGGATTGCAAGACCGCGAGTGCTTCTGTAGCACTCGTTTGCAGAGTAACATCATACCCTACCCCTTCCAGCATAAACTGAATGGCTTGCAAGTGGTCTTGTTGATCATCCACGACCATAATGCGTGCCTGAGATGTCATCGTCATTGCTCCTTGAGGGGGAGATAGATGAAAAATCGACTCCCTTGATCTGGTGCGGAAGAGACTGCCAAATGCCCAGCATGACGTTTGACCAATTCCCAGGCAATAGAGAGTCCTAGGCCAGTTCCAGGGATATCTCCCTGCGTTGCTGCTCGATAAAAGCGCTCAAAAATATGTGGCAGATCGACCGGAAGAATACCAATGCCTGTATCTTCGATACAGAAAGAGGCCCAGTATCCCTGTACTGGTTGCATATTGCCAGCCCACACCGTTGGGGCACCGTGGTTGGTATGTGTAGCAGAACGTGTACCATCAAATATGGCACAGGTACAAGACACCGTTCCGCCATCAGGGGTATATTTGATTGCATTGTTCATCAAGTTACGGATCACCTGGCGCAACTGCCCTGCATGACCAGTTGTGTAGAGCGGGATGTTGGTATGCATGTGGATAGTGATAGCTTTTTTCTGCGCCATTGGATGCAAACTTTCGATCTCTTCTTTAGCTAAATGTGTGATATCAATATCCTGATGCTTGCTATCAACCCGCCCACTATCAATACGCGAAATTTCAAGAACATCCCCAATGAGATCACTCAAAACACGTGCATGTTTGCGAATATCACGAATAATTTCGAGTCGCTTAGTATGATCCAATCGTGGGTATAGCATTTCTAAACTACCAGACAGCATGGTAATCAGTGACATAGGCGTTCGAAGTTCGTGTGATACATTTGAGACAAACTGATCTTTCATTCGTTCGGCATCTTTGAGTGTTGTGATATCACGTTGTACACTGACAAAACCAATGGGTCGCGCTGAGACATCGGGGTCAAACAGTGGAGCTACCGTTACAGAGGCATTGTAATAGCTACCATCAACCCGTTTGAGCACTACTTCACCACGCCAGGTCTGTCGGTTGTGAACCGCTTGCTGCATCTGTGCCATCGGTTCATGAGGATTGGTATGCTGCCACAGCCACCAACGCTGTTCAGACTGGTTCCCATCACCAAGGTGGAAGCCGGTCAGTGTGACTGCGGCAGGATTGACATACTGAATCACTCCATCCATATCGACAACCAGTACAGCATCTCCCAACGACTCTAGAATAGCGCGGGTTCGATCTCGTTCATACTGGAGTTCACGTGTTCGTTCAGCAATGGTCGCCTCCATTGCAGCACGTTCAGATGCGAGGGTTTCCTCAGTAAGTTTTCGTTGCGAAATATCGCGCGCAATCCCCTCAATTGCAACCAACATCCCACATTCATCATAGATCGGAGTATTGCGTTGTTCAATCCACACGTATGAACCATCTTTACGAACCCAGCGTAACACAACGGGATTGCTAAAGGGAACATCACTACTGATCAGTGATGTTTGAGTTTGCCGATCTTCTGGATGGATCAGCTTCACACTCAGATCAAGATCTGTATAGTACTCATCAAGGGTGTACCCCGTGATGGTATAAGCCGAAGGGCTCACATATTCAAACCGTTGTGTGGGAACACAGCTGACACGATAGATAATGTCCTGAGCATTTTCAGTGAGACGACGGTAACGTTCCTCACTCTCACGTAATGCTTCCTCCGTTCGTTTACGCTCTTCGATTTCTAGTTGCAACGCACGATTAGTTTGCGCTAATGCTGTTGTGCGTTCAATGACATGCTGCTCCAATTTATCACGTACATGATGTAGTGTTTCCTCAGTCTTGCGAAGTTCCGTAATATCGCGTGCAATACTGTTAACAACCGTGATATGTCCATCAGAATCGTAATGTGGATTGATAGTCCATAACATATGACGAATCTCACCTGAAATACTGATCTGTCGATTCTCAAATGTAATACCTGTTTTATGTTGACTCGTCCATCGGGCAAAGGCTTTCTGTGTCCGTTCACGATCATCAGGGTGCACAAAGTCAAAGGCTGATCTGCCAATACAATCTGTGATTGATAGACCATAGATACGCTCAACCGTGTGATTGACAAACATAAATTGACCATGTGTATCGACCTGTGTAATCAGATCGTCAGTTTCTTCCACCATTATTCGATAGCGCTCTTGACTCTCCCGTAGCGCTTCTTCCGCCTGAATTTGCTTGGTGATATCACGGTTACTGGCACGCTGCCCCAACCATCGTTTATCGGATGCGTATACGGGCTGGCATACATGACCAATCCAGACCTCTCTCCCATCACGTGCAATGATACGGAATGTTACCTCGCATGCCTTTTGATGTTGGACTTCTCCGTGCAGATGGTGTTGTATCAGTGCTCGATCATCAGGGTGTACAATCGACTCCATGAGTTGTGGATTGTGTTGAAACTCGATAGCACTGTAACCAGTAATGCATTCACAGGATGGAGAAATATAGCGATACTGACCATCGGGATCGATCCAGTATTCCCAGTCATATGTCCAGTCGGCCACTGTTCGATACCGTTCTTCACTATCGCGCAGCGCCTCCTCGGCCTTTTTGCGCTCGGTGATGTCGTGAATAATAGAAAAAAGCAGTGTGCGCCCACGAACGTCTATGGGGCCTGTGTACACCTCTACATCACGAATCTCGCCCGAGGCTAATTTGTGGCGAAAAAGAACATACGGACGTTTGCCCGCTTGAGCCTGTTGCAGTTCTGTGTGAATCTCCACTGAGGATAAGATATTAAGATCAGAGATATTCTTTTGACGAAGAAGCTCTAACTCGTACCCATAGAATGCACTTGCCGCTGGGTTTGCATCAACAATTGCACCAGTTTGTGGATCAACCAGTAATTTGATTGCCTGGTTGTTCTCAAACATTGCCTGATAGATTGTTTCCTGAACAGGCAGTGTTTTTGCTACCTGCTGCTGTTCAGAGGCACATCCATTTTGTGTAGGTGGCTCCAATTGTTCGCTGGCAGCCACTTGTTGCTCAAGTTCAGCTATACGTTGATGCAGCGCTGCAATTTCGGCCTGAGCAGCTTCCAGTGTTTGATGTTGAGCAGTCTGACTCATATGCTAACTTTCTTCACTGAAGCTACGAATAAGATGTTGTGTATTCGCAGAATATGCACCAGAACAACCAACAACTTGGTCGGTCCGATATGGTAATACATTATTGCATGTGTGAATTCTTTGCCTTTACATTATACACAACTACAACGAATGGTGTCGCATTATAGTTACATACATTAAATTACCAGACACAAGTGGAGGCTATCGGATCGCTCTGCGTTGATGGTATGTTGGCCATGGTCTGCACTTTTTGATTGGGCGCAATAGAAGCGATTGGTATCGCCGTATTCATAAGTAATATCGATCAGATCATCACAAGCACATTCTGATGGACCTGTTTGAGCAGGTTTGCGACCGTGCAACTGTACATGCGTGGAAAGAACAACTTGATAAGGTAATCCAGGCAAGTTAGCACACTGTCGATCCGTGATACGGTTTGCTACCCGTGTTTAGCCGTAGATCCCTGAAAACTGTTCAGAAACATGGTATCATATTAATACTGTGTCCCCCCCCTTAACTTACCCAATCACTCACTTTTCAAGAACAGGTTATGCACGGGTCCAGGCCGATCTGTGATCGTGTGATGCCATGCGGCATGGGATACATACCTGTAGAGGTTATTTGATGATGCATGTAACATCTAGAAAGAGAATGAACAGCGATGAAGACGATTCTCATTACTGGAGCGACCGATGGACTAGGTAAAGCACTCGCCCTGGATTTTGCAGACAAGGGTCATACGTTGCTCCTCCATGGCCGCAATCCGCAGCGGGGTGAAAACCTCATCAAAGAGGTCCGTGAAACAACTGGCAACCCAAATCTGACGTATTACAATGCGGATTTTGCTGATATGGCACAGATTAAGGCTGTGGCAGCACAGATATTAACCGATCAGGCTCGGCTCGATGTGTTGATCAATAATGCAGGTCTGGGAGCCGAACCAGAGCGTCGTGAAAGCCACGATGGTATTGAACGCATTTTTCAGGTTGATTATCTCTCAACCTATGCAATGACCAAATTGCTTTTGCCGCTACTCGTTCAATCTGCGCCATCACGCGTGGTCAATGTGGCATCTGCGGGGCAAGCTCCGATTGATTTCAGCGATCCGATGCTGGTACGGAACTACAGCGGAATACAGGCCTATTGTCAGTCCAAGCTGGCGCAAATCACATTTACCATGGAACTGGCACCAGCACTCCAATCCCAAGGAGTCATCATCAATGCGCTGCATCCGGCCACCTATATGCCGACCAAAATCGTCCCTAACCCCATTAGTCAAATTGAAGACGGAGTACGTTCTGTAGCGAAGCTCGCCCTTGACGAAAACATGGCCACGACGACTGGAAAGTATTTTTCTGAAACCCGTGAAGCGCAAGCCCACACACAAGCATACGATCCCCAGGCACGTCAGCAACTTATAGAGCTGTCTTTTCGGCTGTGTGGTATATAAACTATACTGCATTGGGGATAAGACTCATTGCAGGTGGAACAATAAAAGTGGGACCAATGATAAACTACCGTCATCGGCCCCACATCACTATACTGCTTCTGTGACAAAACTACTGTGCAAGTGTTCCTCAATCATCTCTTCTGAGGGCGGCGTACGGGTAAACGTGTCGTGGCCCACAACCGTTGACGACCAGTTGTGCTCAGGGATATGTTCGCGTGTTAGCAGCCATTGTGTCGTTAAAGCCTCTTTGCCATCAATCGTCTGATACTGCCCAGACCAGGCAGTTACCGAGTGGAGATTGTCCTCTGGGCCACGATGCCATGCCACCACAAAACCAAAGGCTTGACTATCGGGGCTGGGATCACTATCTGTGCGGCCTGTGAGTGGGTAGACACCAACTAACTCATCAGTATTGGGAGTAAAAGTGCCTGTTATCGTATCACCAACGACCTCAATTTCGATCATAGAGCCAAGTTCGTTGTACCATTTTCCGGAAAGACTTGCCATGATTTTGCTCCTTTATAGAAGGCACACTGCGGTGTCTTGAGTACGTCCCACAAGCTAATAAGAAGGCTGCGGAATCCGCAGTACCAAACAGAATAAAAAGGCAACAGAACGCAGATGCAAAACATCACATACAGGTTGTGCCGATAATGAACGATGCCTGGAAATCGTATCAGATTATGACAAAGTTCAAGTAATCTACTATCGAACTGTTCAGATGATGTAGTTGTGTTCTCTCAGTTTTATCATAACGCATCGCGTTATACTTATGCGATATGGATCATCAACATCGCGTGGGTAGTTGATAACGATTGAGAGGGAGTGATCGAAGGGTGTAATTGCTACAAACGTAGAGAGGGTATGGCGGTAACAATCGTAGGTGCGGTTTGTAACCGCACCTCAAAGGCACACTACTGATTGCTTACGCAATCCCCGGCATAAAGAAGACATATATCCCGATTGCCGCAAGCACAAGCACCGATAAGACAATCAGTGACGCAATCGGGTATTTCGTTTCGGCCTCATTCTGACGTGAACGTAAGACGAAGATCACTGACACCAACCCAAGCCCCATCGCTGTCATAAGAAGGAGCAGCGCCTGAGCCGGGAAAACCGATATCAGGGTAATGGCAATTAATTGCAGACCACATAGTGAAACCAACAACCGCTTGGAAAAAGTCTCTGACATCATTGTTCTTTCTCCCTAATAATCCTATTCTTCGCGGACTAACGCCGCCAACACATCGTCAAGTGCAGGCATCTCTGACGAACCTTTGAAATGCGACATCCGCCGATAGATCGCTGCAGCACCCACATGAAATTCACCGGGGACACCAACTGCACGAAATGCTGCTGCAATTTCCTCCATCTCACCTGCAAACCGCCACGCCTTCGCCGTTACACGCTGTGTGCGTCGGTTGGCCTGTTCCGGTAGATCGGCAAAATCCCGCGACCATTGCTCGTACAAGGTTTCGCGAACATCCAACTGCTCCGCAGCTGCCAGAATGGCACTCAACAAGGCAGTGGTTCCCTTTGTGTATGCAGCATAACACATTTTGATGGCCGATGCTTTCCCGATCTCCTCACCGATTACCTGCGTCTCAAGTGGGCCATCTGCAAAACAGGTCGCAGCCATAGGTGCGTGTTCACCAGAGAGGTACAACCATGTTGTGTTGGGTTCCCACGCAGGACCGCCAATGATGCCACCATCAACAAACGTTGCCCCTGCTGCCTCAATCGCCTCGCCAATACGCACTGTTCGTTGAGGCGCAATGGCATTGGCATCGATATACAAACCTTTGAATGAGCAAGTGATTACCTCATTGGCAACTGTTTCAGCGGCGTGTGGCGGACAGACACTGACAATGACATTGCATGTTGCACAAAGATGTTCTAAGGTTTTGGCGTCCTGCAGCGCAAACTGTTTAGCACGTTCACGGGTCTCAGGACTCCGTCTCTCAGAAGCCCAGTAGACAGCATGGCCACTTTTCTGTACTGTGGCTGCCACCGAGATGCCCATTGCACCAGGATGAAGGATACCAATTGTATGTTTGGTCATCGCTCTAGCTCACTTTCTGTATGAACCACCTCAGAGGATGGCTATTTTATATTTAACGCAGAGACACAGAGTAGCAGAGGCACAGAACAATGAGGTAGTTGAACGTTGGGTTTCAACCACAACGTAGCAGCGGCAGATAATCGTTGCCCCATGTCGTAGCGGCGGTTTGTAACCGCCGAAGCCCTGTCGAAACCGTAGCCGTAGCGGCGTCCTGTAGCCGCCGATCCATGTTGAAAATGTAGCGGCGGTTTGTAACCGCCGTCCTGCTCATAACACACAACCCCCGGCCCAGGCGCTGCGCCCTGGGAACCCGCAAAGACAGCCTATCACACAAACACCGCTTACGGCTCATGCCTCTGGGATATTTACTATTGTTTTGTCCTGGACAGATCGCTACTTTACAACACAGCCCTCTATTCTGCCACGATTTCCAACATCAACTCTCGAACTTGATAACCAGTCTCTAGCCTCTGATCCCTAGACCCTCCATCTCCTTTGCCTCTCTGCTATCACTTATGCTATACTAGCGTAGTACCTTGGGAAGCCCTTACACACCTATACAAAGAATACCAGATATGTCAGAGCCTGATCACACAGCCAGGACCGCAGATGCCTCCGAACCAGTCGGAGAGCAGTTAGAACTATCAATGGAAGTCGAAACTTCAGAGGACAAACCCAAGCGCAAACGTAAAGGAACACGCAAAGTCAAAGAGCGCAACGGTGCAAAACTGGGTTTTGAAGCACAGCTATGGGCTGCGGCTGACAAGCTTCGTAGCAACATGGACGCCGCCGAATACAAGCATGTTGTACTGGGACTCATCTTTCTGAAGTATATCTCGGATGCCTTTGAAGAGAAACATACGGAACTGCTTGCAGAACAGCACCTTGGCGCAAGACCAGAAAGCCCCGATGAGTATCTAGCAGAGAATATCTTTTGGGTCCCCAAAGAAGCCCGCTGGAGTTATATTCGTGATAATGCCAAGAGTCTTGGGATTGGCTCAAAAATCGATGAGGCCATGGATGCCATCGAACGGGACAATCCGAAGCTCAAGAATGCACTCCCTCGTAACTTTGGCAACACCCCAGCGCGTCTTGGCGAACTGATCGATCTGGTCACTAACATCCAGTTGGGGGATAGCGAGAATCGTTCACGAGACGTGCTGGGTCGCGTATATGAATATTTTCTTTCGCAGTTTGCCAGCGCCGAGGGCAAAAAGGGTGGCCAGTTCTACACGCCCCAATGCATAGTACGCTTACTGGTGGAAATGTTGGCTCCCTATGAAGGTCGCATCTTTGATCCCTGTTGTGGCTCAGGTGGTATGTTTGTGCAGAGTGAGAAATTTATCGAGGCCCGTGGTGGGCGTATCGATGATATCTACGTCTATGGTCAGGAGTCAAATCGCACGACCCGCCGACTGGCAAAGATGAATCTGGCCATTCGCCGTATCGAGAATGACCTTGGTGCAGAAGAGGCCAGCAGCTTCGATAATGACCAACACAAAGACCTCAAGGCCGATTATGTGATCGCCAATCCGCCGTTCAACGATAGTGACTGGGGCGGTGAGCGCCTCCGCAAAGACAAGCGCTGGGTCTATGGTGTGCCACCAACCGGCAACGCTAACTTCGCCTGGGTGCAGCACTTTATCCACCACCTCGCACCAAATGGTCTGGCTGGCTTTGTTCTGGCAAACGGCAGCATGTCGAGTAATACCTCCAGCGAAGGAGCGATCCGTCAGAGCATTATCGAGGCCGATCTGGTCGATTGTATGGTTGCGCTGCCTGGCCAACTCTTTTACTCGACTCAGATTCCGGTCTGTCTCTGGTTTCTCGCACGCAACAAGCGCAATGGTCGTTTCCAGGACCGCCGAGGCCAGACACTGTTTATCGACGCCCGTAAGCTGGGCCACATGACCGACCGGGTGCATCGTGAATTAACAGATGAGGACATTCAACTCATTGCGAACACCTACCATGCCTGGCGCGGCGACACGAACGCTGGCACGTATGCAGATGTGCCGGGCTTCTGCAAAGCCGCCAGCCTGGACGAAATCAAGAGCCATGGCTATGTCCTGACACCAGGGCGCTATGTTGGCGCCGCACCAGCAGAGGAAGATACCGAGCCTTTTGAGGAAAAGTTTCAACGGCTGAACAAGGAACTCGAATACCAGTTTACCGAGAGCGACCGACTAAAGCATGTTATTCGCGAGAGTCTGGAGAAGGTGCGGTATGGTGAGTAAGGTGCCACAAAACTGGCAATCTGGGAAGCTAGGTAACTTTATCATTTTTCAACGTGGTTTCGACTTGCCTGAATATGCTAGAGAACCTGGCTCTATTCCAGTTGTGACGTCTTCTGGAATTAGTGGTTATCACTCTACAGCAAAGGTAGAAGGTCCTGGAATAGTTATTGGCCGTTATGGTACATTAGGAGAAGTTTTTTATATTAAGGAAGGTTTCTGGCCTCACAACACTAGCCTTTATGTCAAAGATTTTAAGGGTAATGAACCACATTTTATATTGTATTTTCTAAAAACGGTCAATTATCAATCACACAATGACAAGAGCAGTGTTCCTGGTCTAAACCGCAATCACCTTCATCTCGTAGATGTGGTTGTTCCACCTCTCCACGAACAACGCGCCATCGCCCACGTTCTCGGTTCGCTCGATGACAAGATCGAGCTAAACCGCAAGATGAACGCCACGCTCGAAGAGTTAGCACGGGCGATCTTCAAAAGCTGGTTTGTGGACTTCGACCCAGTGCGTGCCAAAGCCGCAGGCCGCCAGCCGGTTGGCATGGATGATGCCACCGCCGCGCTCTTCCCTGACAGCTTTGAGACTGTCGATGGACGCGAAGTGCCAAGAGGGTGGGAAATACAGGCATTTGATAAGTCCATAGAAATAATCAGTGGAGGAACTCCCAAAACAACAATTGCTGAATATTGGAATGGTAATATTCCCTGGTTTTCGGTCGTCGACTCACCAACTCATAGCGATGTTTTTGTAATAGACACACAGAAAAAAATTACCCAGCTTGGTCTTGAAAAATCACCAGCTAAAGTCCTTCCGGCTGGAATTACCATAATTACTGCTCGTGGGACTGTAGGTAAAGTTGCAATCACTGGTGTTCCTCTGGCAATTAACCAGTCATGCTATGGTGTGAAGGGCCAAGAAAAACGAGGAGCATATTTTACTTATTTTGCTCTCCGTTACCTTGTAGATGATCTTAAGCGTATGACACACGGAGCAGTTTTTGATACTATCACACGTGAAACTTTTACGATATTAAAAAATCCACAAGTACCTATAGAACTCACACAATCTTATGATAATCAAGTAGCACATTTATTGATACAGATAAAGTTGAATCAAGAACTTTCTCAAACCCTTGCCAAACTACGCGACTCACTGCTTCCAAAGTTGTTATCCGGCGAGATACGTGTACGCGACGCAGAGCATTGGATTGAAACGGTCAGTTAACAGTATCATGTAGAAGAGATAATCTGAGTAACACTATGCCAGGAACACGTTTATCACAGGCAGAGAAAAACCTGATCAAAGACTGGAATCGTCGAAACCATAAACATGATATGCTGGAGAGCCTCACCATCAGTGGCGTAGGCGGCATACGGGGCATTCGGTCGCTGACCCTCAACTGCGACCGACCGATTACCGCTATCTGTGGTGCCAGTGGTGTTGGCAAAAGCACCCTGCTAGAGCTATGTGCACTGGCATTTCGCGCCAAAGGTGCACCATCGCCCGATGATGTGGCCACAGCCTTTGATGAGCAGTTTGTGACTGTTGCAAACGAAGCACCTTTTAACAACTTTGCTGTAACCTGGCACTACGTTGGTGATCACCAGTCGGTGGTCTTTGATGGAGCCAACCGAACCACCTCTACTGAACGCCCCGAACGCCCGGTTATCTTTATCAGTATGAGCCGTATGGCTCCCATTCGCCACCAACCCGCTCAGGTCGCCCAGATACGGAACCATCCTCCAGGCACCGAAACCCCGCTAGAGAAGGGCTTACTCAAACAACTGCAAGACATCCTGGGAAAGCCCTATCAATCGGCCCACTGGCAGGACCTAACCGACACTAGACTAACCATGTGTGAAGCCAACCAGCGCTATAGTGGCTTCAACATGTCATCGGCGGAAGAAAACCTGATCGAGGTGTTCCGTCAGATCCATCTGGCCCCCACCAGTGCTCTACTCATTATCGAAGACATTGACACCGGGCTACACCCTACAACCTGTAAGTACTTGGCCGAAAATCTGGTTAGCATATGCAAGGATCGCAGTTTCCAGATTATCCTCTCGACCCGTTCGCCTGAGTTTATCGATGCCCTCCCACGTGCATTTCGGACCTTGATCGAATTCGACGGCACCGATCACTACGTGGACGATGCGGTATCCATGCGGGAAACACTCCCCAAAATCACTACCAGTACCCCCACCGATCTGCTGGTCTTCTGCGAGGATGAGGTCGCTGAGGCAATCATTCGCCAGATCGTCGAT
Organism: Chloroflexota bacterium; assembly: GCA_039178835.1. Taxonomy (GTDB): domain Bacteria; phylum Chloroflexota; class Chloroflexia; order Chloroflexales; family Roseiflexaceae; genus AL-N1. The sequence continues at coordinate 16,042 of JBCDFA010000040.1, read as the reverse complement.
GGTGACACGCGCCGTCGCATGAAGGTTGTCAAGGCTGGTGCACAATCTGCCCTGGCCCAGTTTGCCTACAGTAATTACCGTGCTGATTGGGGCTACAAAATTCTGATTGTATGGGACGGCGATGTCAAGGATGCTGATGTCATAAAATGGATTCGCAGCCTGGGAATGACGAACGAGGAACAACTGGCGCTTTCCCGTCTTCAACTCCCCGGTCCAGAACCACCAGAGCGCTGGCTGATTACACAATTGCTAAAGCACGACGGTGCCGACCTGCTCGCAAGAGAACTTGGTGAAGATGTACGCGAAGTCAGGATGATGCTCAATGCGTTAGTCACGACTGCCGAACACCATGCTATCTTCTATGAGTTGGCGAAACGAGCCCAGCTTGATCAGGCGCGGGTCCTGGATGGTGTCGTGCGTGCAACTAGCAACCTGCCACACCGACCACTTACTCAACTCACCGAACAGATCCAGCGTGTCGCCGCTGGTGAAAGCCAGATCGCCATTGGTCAGCTCGATAGGGAAGCCACATGATCGATGAAGCGCTACTCGAAGAATGGACACTCACGCTCTTTCGTGGGGTCGGTTACACCCATGTCATCGGGTCCGAGCTTGGCGTCGAGGGTCCATCTGCTGAGCGCCAGAATGCTACCGATGTGGTGCTGTCCGGGCGGTTGCGTTCAGCCATCGCACGACTCAATCCAGACCTCCCACCGGAGGCGCTCGATGATGCTTTCTATCGGGTTACTCATCTTGATTCTGACTCGCTGATTGTCAATAATCACAACTTCCACACCATGCTGATCGAGGGCGTACCAGTTCGTTTCCGTCGTTCAGATGGCCATATGGCTGAAAAACAGGCGTGCCTGATCGATTTCGATGATCCGTCTGCAAACGATTGGCTCGTGGTCAATCAGTTGACCATTCGAGCACAGGGGCAATGGTGCCGACCAGACGTGATTGTATTTGTCAATGGGCTGCCGCTGGCGGTTATTGAACTCAAAAACCCCACTGACACAGATGCCACAACGCGCCGGGCCTTCAACCAACTTCAACGCTACAAAGAAATTGTGGATGACCTGTTTACCTACAACTGTGTATTGGTTACCTCTGATGGTGTCGATGCCCGTATCGGCTCCTTGACAGCCAATTTTGAACGCTTTCTCCCCTGGCGCACTATCGAGGGACAAAATCCGGCCCCGGCCAGTATGCCTGAATTACAGGTACTCATCTCCGGGGTCTTTGAAAAACACCGCTTTCTGGATCTGATTCGCTATTTTACCGTCTTCGAGGATGATGGCAGTCAGTTGGCCAAGAAAATCGCAGGGTACCACCAGTTTCATGCCGTGAATGCCGCTATCGATGCAACGATAGCCGCCATTGATGTTGACGGCAACCGTAAATGTGGCGTTGTCTGGCATACGCAGGGCTCAGGGAAAAGCCTCACTATGGTCTTTTACACCGGACGACTGGTCACTCATGATGCCCTTAAAAACCCTACTATTGTGGTCCTGACAGACCGTAACGACCTGGACAATCAACTTTTCAATGTCTTTGCCCGCTGCAAGGAGCTATTGAGACAAACGCCCATGCAGGCAGATGATCGTGATCATTTGCGTGAGTTGCTGCGTGTGGATGCAGGTGGCATTGTATTTACCACGATCCAGAAGTTTTTGCCACCCGAGAACAGCACCAATGCCGCGCTCTCCGAACGTAACAACATCATCGTCATTGCCGACGAAGCCCACCGTACCCAGTATGGTCTCGAGACCAAATTCGATACGAAAACAGGAGAGTTTACCCACGGCTTTGCGCGACGGGTTCGTGATGCACTTCCGAACGCCTCCTTTCTGGGCTTCACTGGCACACCTATCGAGAAAACGGATCGCAACACCCGGCAGGTCTTTGGCGACTACATCAGCATCTATGACATCCAGCGTGCCGTTGATGATGGTGCAACGGTTCCCATCCATTATGAAAATCGTATTGCCAACCTTGATATCGACGAGGAACATCGCCCTCACCTGGACCCTGACTTTGACGAAATCACCGAAGGCGAAGATATTGCACGCAAAGAATCGCTCAAAAGTAAATGGACCAGACTAGAAGCGATAGTTGGGGCTGAACAGCGGCTGGCACTCATAGCCCAAGACCTGATTACACACTTTGAGCAACGCCAGGAAACACTTGATGGTAAAGCCATGATCGTGTGTATGAGTCGGCGCATCTGTGTCAATTTCTACCAACAATTGATCAAGCTACGGCCAGATTGGTACCATGAGAACGACGATCAGGGAACCCTCAAAATTGTGATGACTGGCTCATCGGCTGACCCAAACGAATGGCAGCAGCACATTCGCACGAAAGCACGACGCGAAAAGCTCGCCTATCGCTTCCGTGATCCCGATACCACATTCAAACTCGTAATCGTTCGTGATATGTGGCTCACCGGGTTCGACGCCCCAAGTCTGCACACCATGTATATAGACAAACCCATGCGTGGGCACGGACTGATGCAGGCCATTGCACGTGTTAATCGTGTGTTTCGTGACAAGCCAAGCGGTCTTATTGTCGATTACCTCGGTCTGACCAACCAACTGCAACAGGCACTGCATGACTATACCGACAGCGGCGGGCGTGGCGAACCAACCACGAGTCAGGCTCAGGCTGTTGCCGAAATGCAGAAATACTATGAGATTTGCTGCGACCTTTTCCATGGCTTCGACTGGTCGGTCTGGACTGACGGACTACCCGGCGAACGACTCAGTCTTTTACCTGCTGCCCAGGAACACATTTTTGATCAAGAAGATGGGATGGCTCGACTTAATCAGACGGTCAAAGTTCTGTCCGAACACCACGCAGCCGCAATGCCAGCCCCAGAGGCATTAGCTATTCGGGATGATGTAGCCTTTTTCCAGGCAGTACGTACAGCCGTTGCCAAAACGACAGCGAGTGGTCGTGCCGTTTCGGATGAAGATCTCGACCATGCCGTAAGGCAGATTGTGTCACGCGCTATTGCACCCGAGACAATCTCCGATATGTCCACGATTGTTGGAATCTCCAAAGACATTTCGATCCTTTCGGATGAATTCCTGGAGGATGTACGGCAGATGCCTCATAAGCGGCTGGCCGTGGAGTTTATGAACCGGGTACTCAAAGACGAACTCAAAGAAAGTGCACGTACCAATGTGGTACAATCACGGGCCTTCTCAGACATGCTCGAGCGTTCACTACGTTCGTACCGAAACCGTGCCATCGCAACCGTTCAAGTGGTAGAGGAACTGATCGACCTGGCCCGCGATATACGTGCCGCAAAACAGCGAGGTGAAGAGCTTGGTCTTTCAGAGGATGAATTGGCTTTTTATGGGGCACTGGAAGTCAATGATAGTGCTGTGAAGGTTCTAGGCGATGAAGTGCTTAAAACGATTGCCCGTGAACTAACCAAACGTATTCGCCCCAGTAGTGCACTGGTTGATTGGAAAGTGCGTGAGTCGCTACGCGCCCAAATGCGGCTCATAGTCAAAACCATTCTTCGAGAATATGGCTACCCACCGGACAAACGCGATGATGCCGTCAAGACGGTCATCGAACAAGCAGAATTACTCAGCGACAAGTGGAGCAGCACAGTCCCGTAGGTGTATAGGCAAGTCACGCACCTACGCGCCTGTAAACCCAGTTTTTTAACACAGAGACTCAAAGCAAAACGGCGGTTATAAACCGCCGCTACGTTGCGAGGTATGATCCGATGGTCAATCGCCTCAATGCTCTACACCCAGACCTCTTCCTTAGCTTTATCGACTCGACTACCATCCTGATGTGAACAAATCTTCTCACTGAACACACCATGTCTTATCTTTAGTATGCCTCTGCTATAGTAAACTCACTAGACAGTGGAGGATAGTCACAAGCTCCATATGACGAGGGTGTTTTACAAGGAGCGTTATCATGTCTTTTCAAGAAAATGCCAAAGAGTTTCTAAACCAGCAGCGTCTTGCAGTCGTAGGAGTATCACGTAGTGGTACCGCTACCGGAAATGTAATTTTCAAAGCACTACAAAATCAAGGTCATACCGTTATTCCAGTGCATCCCGAAGCCACACAGATCGAAGACGTACCGTGCTATCCGAACCTGGCAGCGATCCCGGAAGGAGTCGATGGAGTCGTGATTGTGACCCGCCCTGATGTTACCGAAAAGATTGTTCAGGATGCGGTGGTTGCGGGGGTTCCCAGGGTATGGATGCATGGGAATGCCCTGTTTGGGACACAGAACAGTAGCGTATCGCAGCGCGCAGTTGCGTATGGGCGAGAACACGGGTTGACGGTGATTGATGGAGGATGTCCTTTGATGTTTGTCGATCTTGGTCACAAATGTATGCGCTGGATACTTGGTGCTACAGGGAAATTACCTCAGTAGGTGCGTAGCTCGCCCGTACCAATTGCCCGTCCACCGATATGTTGAGGCCACCACAAGATATGGCCCTGACGAAATCTTTAATCAACTTTCTGACAACCTTGTAGTGCATATTGTACCGCCTGACTCTGCGACATTGGTTCAGCTTCAATCTGTTCCAAAGTGCGCTGGGGAAGTGCAAAATAGTGTGAGAGTGTATACATACTTTGCTCAATACGTCTGCGATCCAATGGTGTAAGCAGGGCACCAATAACGGTGCGTAATGCTGTCGCTGTGGCGAGCAACTTGTATGCCCGCTGTGGCTCATACTGAGCGGCGGCAAGTAATGCAAAGGCTTCCAGTGATTGAACAATGCCACGTTTCTCGCCTATCTGTTGACGTATATGCAGGCTTTCGCAGAAATAGAGATAAGCTTGCTCTAGGTCACCACAGGTAAGTTGCAGATACCCATAATCTTGCAGGGTATCTGCTAATTTACGGTTCTCCTTCAACCTGCGCCGCAGCACAAGACTATGATCAAAAAAATCTCTGGCTCTATTGAGTTCTCCTCTCAGATGAAAAATCTGCCCAAGATTCGCAAGTGCCGATGCGATACCCCAATCATCGTCCAGTTGTGTGTTCAGTGCCAGACTCTCTTCAATCAGTGTTTGGGCTTGTTCATAGTTTTCCAAATCAATGTTGGTACTGCCAAGGTTACTCAAGATCATCGCAACGCCGCGTAGATTACCGATGTCACGTGCCAGTTGTAAACTCTGCTCATGCCAGGCAATTGATTGGGTGAGTAACCCTTGATAGCTGGTCAGATTCCCCAGAGAAGTCATCATGTGGGCCATACCTTCTTTATCCTCCAACTCTTGATAGAGCGCCACAGCTTGCTGCAAATACTCACTCGCCTGTGCATAATCTCCCTGAACACTGGCAAGAATACCAATCCCTCGATAGATGTGAGCTTGCTTTGCAGAAGAGATAAGTTCACGAGGATGTTCCAGTACAGCTAAGAGCCAATAGCGCCCTTCTGTATTGTAGCCACGGGTATACCAGAAGAACCACAATGCACCACAGAGGCGGTAGGCATATACTGGCTCATGTTCAAGCGACCAGGTCAGGGCAGCCTGAAGGTTGTAATACTCTTCATCGAGCATTTCATACCACTCAGGATTATTGGTTGCGTAAAACTCTTTTGCTGCTTTCTCAGCGATACCAGCATAATATTGCGCGTGCTGATAACGTATGATATAGTCTTCTCCACGTTTGATAAGGTGTTCAGCGGCATATTCACGGATGATCTGTAACATCGTGTAGCGCATCGCCCCTTGTCTCCCGACCGATGTATGAACTAACGAGTGACTCACCAATGTATTCAGAAAATTTAGGGTGTGTATATGGCGCTCAGTTATGGCCGATGTGCCATTATGCTTTGACATATCGCTGCCAACTGCTCTTTGATCTGCGTCACTCACGGCTACAATGGCATCAAGCGTACACCCATCTGAAAATACGGCTAATCTTGCCAGCAACGCCTGCTCTTCCAATCTCATCAAACAATAACTCCAATTCAATGCAGTACATAATGATCGCTGTCGGTCTGAGCGATAATCTGTCGCTTCATCAAACACAGGCACATAATGCTCAAGATGTTCCAGCATTGTTTGCGGTGTCAGCAAGAGACTCTGCGCCGCAGCAAGTTCTATTGCCAGTGGCAAACCATCAAGACGCGCACAAAGAGCAGCAACAACCGGTGCAACAGCATCATCAAACACAAAGTGTGGGTTAACTGCACGTGCGCGTGCCACAAATAGTGCGACCGCCGATGACTCCTCAAGCAAAACCATTGATGATGCAGTCGGGTTGTGGGGTAAATCCAGCGGTTTTACAGCGTAGAGATACTCACCTATTACTCCAAGATGTGCTCGACTGGTCACCAGCATGCTGACATTCGTCGCCTTTGTTAACAGTTCGACCAATAATGGCCCTGCCGAGAGTACATGCTCAAAGTTATCTATCAGTAACAAGATCTGCCGATCACTAAGCGTTTCAGACACTGTCTCGATCAGACTCTGGTGCGCTCTATCTTGAACAGCCAGTGCCTGTGCAATGGCATTCACCACTAGAGTTGAGTCTTGCAGCGGTGCCAACGGGACAAACACAATCCCATCGGTAAAATACTGCTGCAGTGTATTGGCAACCCGAATTGCCAAACTGGTCTTACCGACACCTGGAGGCCCAACAAGCGTGAGAAGGCGAGTGTTCCTTTCGATCAGTTGGTCACGTATAGCAACTTCATCATTGTCTCTTCCTAATAGCGGAACGAGTAGCGCAGGGAGTGATGATGATGTCGAAGTTGTCGTAGGGGTATGTGGCAATAGAGCCATTCGTGCGGCAAAAAGAAAAGACTCGCGTTGTGCTCCTGGAATATCCAACACTTCCGACAAAAGTTCGGCGATTTGTGCCGATGGGCGACGCTGACCACGCTCAATCATCTGAATCGTCATACGTGCACAACCAATCTGTTGAGCCAATTCTTGCTGAGTCCATCTCACAGCCTTCCGCTGTTGCTTGACCCACTGACCAAAGGACTCTACTGGTGTCATGGCTACCTCCCGCGACATGAATCAACGATGATGGGAATATGATTGTGTGACCACCACTTCTTCTCAATCAATCTTACTTTTTCACACCATATAGATACGAACTCCTTTGAAAAAGGTTGCACCTTTGTTCATGAACTAAAAGATTCGTTTTAACTATTGAACCCAAGTTCGTCAAATACACTTTCTTTCGAGATCATTATCACCTTTATCTACAAAAAGCTTTTTTGTGTATGATTTTTCTAGCCTTTACGTTATTTATAACACATAAACAATTTATTACTTTGTATAATATCAAAAACCACTACATTTCATATTTTATTAGGTTTTTATCAGCAATTTATCAGGTTTTAGTATTACCATTTTTGATATAGTAAATAAAAGAGGTGTATAAGTAATGTTGGTCATATATTACATTGTTGTGAAAGTAAAGAGTGAAATAAGTTTATATACATAACATGTATGAACCCTTTTTATCATTATCTTTTGAATACCACCTACATATATTCATTTCTTTTTGTATAGCTCATTATTCGTCCGCAATATCCTTATTTCCTTCGTTTGGGTATTAAAAATACTGCACTAGTGTAGTAAGAAATGACGTTTTGCACCTGTGTACATCCATGCTTGCTGTTTCTTGTATTTCCTTGTATCACTTTTTTCAGGGAGCTATATCGTTATGTTCAATCAGCAACGTTGGTATATCCGTCGGATGGCCTCGCTTTGCTCATTATTACTCATCACAAGCATACTCACAAGTTCCATTGCTCCACAGTCCATGCATTCCGTTCAGGCAGAGTCAACAGATGGTGACAAAATAACTCGATCTGAACACCCTTTCCCCGATATTCCCATTGCTGAACCGCTTCCACATCGTAGCTCTACCAAACATCCAGCAGCAGATACCGTTAATCGAACACTCCAACAGGGTGGTCTGCCATCAGATGTTCTATTCCAGCCGTCATCAATCTCACATAAATCCTTATTGCGAGACTACAACGAAGATACGGATACCATCGCCTCAACGCTCGAACAGACACAAAATGTCGTAGCACTTCCATGTGAAAGTAATCGTGCCAACATAATGCTGGTGATTGATGATATGATGGCTACATTCGAAGTAGAAGATGCCAAGAATACAGCCATCGAATTCGTGAGCAGACTGGTACTGGCTACCCCGGAAAATCCCGGAGGATTTACCGACAGGGTTGGTATTACACTTGCTGGAAACCCTGCTACTGCGTCTGCCTATCTTCCATTGAGCAATGATCGCAATCTCATATTGAATGCAATTGCTAGTATCACACCGCGTACCGGCAATAAAAATCTTGGTCCAGCTATTGGAGAAGCCGATTCCGATCTTGGGGAGGCGGTTGATCCTGATCGTGATCGTATTATTGTGGTCCTGTCCAATGGAGCGGGGCCATTTGCTTTTGGTGGTGAGGAAAGCACACGTACTGCTATTTCTACCGGACTTGGTCCCAATCGCATTATCACTGTTGATATCAACCCTGGTGACTCATCACTGCTGCCAAGCATAGCTGAAGATTTTCCAGACAATGAATATTACCCTATCACTCAAGCCGAAACCCTCTTTTATGCTCTGGAAATTATTTCTGAGACCTTACGTTGCCCATATGATGGCTTCGAACCTGATCCTGAATTCGATACCATTGACTGCACCCCGCCGAACGTTGGTGATCCCATCAACCTAACGGATGGATCGTGGTATTACACCATCCCTTGTTTACGCCTTGGTGGTCGTGGGCTGCCTATCTCTGTCGGGTTGCGATACAGTACACGCGCACTGTACCAAGGCATCAACGCAAGTATTAGTCCAGGATGGACGACCAGTTACAGCCGTCGTTTTCGCTATTTTCCTGACGCTGGACGGGCCATTCTTACCCTTGAAACAGGCAAAACCCACACCTTCTTACAACGGGAGGATGGATCATTTACGACACCACCAAGCGTTTTTATGCAACCCGTTTATGTTCCAGAAACAGACATACAACCTGCGCTGCTACGCTTAAACTATCGTGATGGGGGTTATGAGATCTATACGGCCAGAGATGGACTCCTACGCGAAATAGTTGATCGTTTTAATAATCGCACGTTTGTCCAATATCTCAGCGAGGACTATGACAACGACACAATTGTTGAACTTATTACACGAGTCAGCAAGGTACCAAATGGTGTCGGTATTACACAACAGATAGATTTGCGTTATGAGCCACAGCCCGATAACCCGACCCAACCATGGCAATTACGACAGATCGCCGATCATCCGAACAATGGTGGCCCACAGCGGATCGTGAACTTAACCTACAATGCCGCCGGTCTGCTCAGTCGAGTGGTTGATGCGGAGAATTACGTGCACACCTTTGCGTATGATGATCAACAACGGATCACGACTCTGTGTGATGCGAACAATGATCCGGCAGTGCTTGGCGAAGCAGCACAATGTACACAAAACACCTATTTTGATGGAAACACTCCGTACAAAATTGCATCACAGACCCTTCCAAACAATACGACTCTGAATTTTACGTGGACTGCTGGTTCTCAGGACAATACACTGGCAGTTACCTACAATCAGGGGCTGGAAGATCAACGTATCGTTCGCTATCTCCATACAGAAGATGGTGTAAACCGTGGCCAGATCGCACGTATCTACAATCCAAACTCGACTACTGCGTTCACATCATTGAGCTATACGATTGATGGACTGTTTGCTCAGATCGTTGATCCACTTGGGAGACGTACAGATTATAATTACAACGCCGCAGGTGATTTGCTCGAAATGCGTGCATACACGGATGCCGCGTATACGGCCTTTGATGCAACACAGATGACCTATAATGCGTTTGGTCAGATCACAACTTTACGTGAACCGACAGGAGCAGAAACACGCTGGCAGTACAATGTCCAAACAGGAGCATTGGAAGCCTTGGGGCGTTGGGTCATTATCAATGATGTCACTACTCCTTACACAACGACTTTCCAAACCAATGCCTTTGGTCAGATTACGCAGGCAACCTTCCCTGATGGTACCATCAACACACAGCAGTATGATGCTACTTATGGTTATCCCAGTGTCACCACATACGATGTGGGCGAGGGGCGTCTTAATCTGACGGAAAGTACGGTCTATGATTGGCGGGGATACCTTGTTCAATCAACGAATTTACAAGGCATTACCACCAGCTATGTGCCCAATAACCTTGGCTGGGTAACTGAGTCCGTATTTGATCCTGATGGACGTGCCATGCGCACAGCATATACCTATGATAATGTTGGCAATATACGTCAGATTGTTGATGATGCAGGACCGGAACGACTCAATGCAACGTCTGTCTATTCCTACACTTTTGTTGGAACGGCTGGTGGGTATGACATCATTGCGACTCAGGACCCATTAGGGCAGGTAGTGAATTATGGGTACACAGCCTATGGTGAATTACAGCAAATCTCTGAGATACAGCCAAATGAGACCCAAGCCGTTCGTACTACTACCATGGGATATACGCCTGAAGGATGGCTCTCTACCGTCACACTGCATGATGGCCGTGTCGTTGAGCAAACGGCCTACAATGATGCAGGACAACCAACGATGATCACCGATGCCCGTGGTGTCCAGACCGGACTGAGCTATGATGCTAAGGGTCGTCTCCAAAATGTCCAATTGGGCACCGCAGCAGTTGATACATTTCCAGCCGTCAATGGACGATTAACCTATGCCTATGATGCCAATGACCGTATTGTTTCACTGAACGAACAGGTGACTGCCGAAACGAGTCGCTTGGTAGTTGAACGGCGCTATGATGGGTTAAATCAATTGGTATGGGAACGGGATGGTATTGGAAATCAGACTACCTATGGGTATGACAACAGACGAAACTGGTTGACCACGATCATACAAGGCGATAATGTTGATACGGAAGAGTTACGCCAGTCGTTGACATATGATCCCCTTGGTCGCCTCACCCAGCAGATTGTTGATCCTGGACCCAATGGGCCTGATGCAGATCACCAACATTTAGTGACCCAATATCTCTACACCACTACAACACCAGACAGTGATCGGTGGAATCTGCGACGTATGGTCAATCCACGCAACTTCACGACTCAGTTCCGCTATGATAGTTTTGGGTTACTCGATCAAGTTATCGACGCACGCAATGCCACAACAAGTTATACGCATAATAATCTGGGCTATCTCACACAAGTAGCCCATCCAGCAGGTGCACCAACGGTCTACTCACCAGATATCATTGGTCAGATCCGTTCTCTGACACGGAATGGCCAGACCGAAAACTGGACATACAATGCTGACAGTACTGTCAGGTCATCAACTGATTTTGCCACACGCCCTACGACATACCAGTATGATGCCACCGGGCGACTCATAGGTATTGATCGCGAGGGATCTGATGCTGATGCTACCTTTACCTATCTCCCGAATGATTTGTTGTCCACCGCCACAAGCTCACCAGATGGTACGACCAATGAAACAACTACCTACACCTATGATGCATTAAACCGCCTAGCGAGTCGATCACGAGCACCCCACACTATTTCTTATGGCTACAATGCAGCCAGTGATCTTACCAGCATTGGCTATTGGGAGCGTGGTACTGTTGCGTATAGCTATGATGAACGGGGTCTGGTCCAAGCGATGAATCCCTGGGGAACAGGCAATACCACATACACATATCGCAGCACGAATTTGCTTGAAACCATTACACGCCCAACTCCGAATGCTATTACAAGCAATTATACATACGATACAGCCAGCCGCCTGACTGGAATAAACCATACAAAGGATGCCGCCTCGGTCCATAATATTGCTTATACGCTCGATCAGAATAATAACCGTACAGCAATGCAGGATCAGTGGGGAACGACAACCTATCAGTATGATGAGCTTGACCGCCTGACACAAGCTCAGTATCCAGCGATTGCAGATGGGCCTGCTGCGGAAACGATCAATTATGGCTATGACCCGGCAGGGAACCGCACCACAGTTGGTGACGCCTCCTTTGCTTTTGATGCTAGTGATCGATTTGATACTACTGTTCACACTGCTCTGACCTACGATGCAAACGGCAATCTTACTACTGACTTTGCAGGAACCACCTATACCTATGATGCAGCAGATCGTTTGCGAACCAGTACGTCAGGTGATATAACCACCACCTATCAGTACGACGCGCTGGGAAATTTAGTACGACAGATTGAAACACCAGCACAGACTGCAACGACAACAGACTTTCTGCTCGATGAGCTTGGTCCGCTTCCTCACATTCTCGGCGAAATCCGCAGCGATGGCACTGAGCGGCTTTATGCTCATGGGCCTGAAGGACTTCATGCACAGCAGATTGTTGGTGGAACAAGCAGTTATCCGCTCCTGGATGGACAAAACAGCATTCGGAATCTTACCGATATCAATGGAACAGCAACACACAACAAGTCTTATGATGCCTGGGGCGTCATGCGACATATGACAGGCACAACACTATCGGGTGTCTTAGATTTTACCGGGGAGCAACGTAATCCAGATGGGAGTATTCACCTTCGGGCACGCACATATCAACCGGCACTGGGACGCTTCCTGCAACGTGACTCTATCGACCCAGGGTTGCTGGGTAGAGGTCCACAGGGACACAACCGCTATAGCTATGTTGAGAATAACCCGGTGATGTATGCTGACCCAAGTGGACATGCTACCTTCGTACCTATGCCTCCTCCACCTCCTTTTGAGGCGTGGATACCACCAATGCCTTCTCTCAACGAGAACTTTTCACTTATTCCAAGACCTTTTCATTTTGATGAGGATTGTATTAACTTAAACTGGCCAATAAGACCACCTGCTCCACCTTCAGATGATCGACCTTATAATCCTGGCAATCCTTTTCGTGATCCCATCAGTACTGGACTAGAGCCAGGAGTCACACCAGAAGATCTCCAAAATGCCCCTGGAAATCTGTGGGACCCGTGGGAAAATCCCGACGATTATCCCGAATTAACACCTACTGGCCAAGCAGAAGTTGACCATTGCATGTATGGGCTATGCCTCGGAGGCTCTATCGAGTATCATCCCATTCATGGCGGAGCGGCAGAAGCACGTTTTGGGTTTGGCATGGGGGGTGGATATAATTTCGGAGAGAAACCGTATGGAGTACCATCCAACATATCAGAAGGATTTGGTTTCACGAACGATACCACGGTATCAGGGTTCGGTGACACGGTCGGAGTTGATTTTAATCGGGAGAATCGATATCGCCCTCAGCCGTTTGTGAATGCGGGAACTGGTACTATTGGTGTCACGATCTATGGTGATGGTAGAGCTGAACCATATGGTATCACAGGAACAGGGGCATCAACAATTAATGATACATCTTTTGGTCCTCGCTGGTCGATTGGGACTGAGCTTCCAGGTACTCGCAGCCCATAGAGGAAACTACATCTGGAACCACATAACGTAAGCCAACAATTAAAATCCCAGCCGTTGTCGATACAACGGCTGGTTGGTCCTTACGCTGCTGTTTTGATACACAACTGTAGTATCATCACCACAAAGTTTGTAATAAAACAAGAACACAACATTTCCTTAATCACACCCTATGCAACGCTAGCACACTTGCTGGGGATGGTTTAACGACAGGCGTTGTAGCCCTATACTCACCAGCAGCACGTACCTCGGCAATCGGCAATGTCATCTAAAAACCCGCGAGACAAGATATATCTCACGGGTCGAAAAAGCGTTGATACAATCAATAAAAACGACTGTTACTAATCAAACCACGCTGGTGCGCGATCATCTGCTGGATTGTTCGTCACATTGACAGGATCATTGCCGTTGTCGTTCATCACATAGACTTCCGCATTCCCATCACGCTCACTCACAAAGGCGATCTGGTTACCGTCGGGAGACCATACAGGTTCGGTATCGTCTGCTGCATTTTCACTCAGATTGGTCGGATTATTCCCATTTGAGCCCATCACATAGACTTCCGCATTCCCATCACGCTCACTCACAAACGCCAACTGGTTCCCATTCGGTGACCACGCCGGGCTGTCATCCAGCGCCGCGTTCTCGCTCAGGTTGGTTGGATTATTCCCATTTGAACCCATCACATAGACTTCCGCATTCCCATCACGGTCGCTCACAAACGCAATATCATCACCATCTGGCGACCACACAGGTTCGGTATCGTCTGCTGTGTTATTGGTGAGATTGACCGGATTGCTTCCATCAATATCAATAACATAGACCTCAGCATTACCATCACGGTCACTCACAAAGGCCAATTGCTCGCCATCCGGTGACCACGTAGGACTGCTATCGTCGGCATTGTCACGCGTCACGTTGACGAGGTTGGTGCCATCAGCATCGACAAGATAGACCTCAGCATTACCATCACGGTCACTCACAAAGGCCAATTGCTCGCCATCCGGTGACCATTTTGGTTGGATATCATTGCTACGGTCAGAGGTCAACGAGCGAGTTTCACCTGTATCACTGTCAAAGATATAAATATCGGTACGCCCATCCCGATCAGAAACGAAGGCAACCTGCCCCTGATTTTGCAAAGGCAGTGGCTCAGGTGTTGGTGTGGCGGTTGGCGCTGGCAGCGGAGTGGGTGTTGCAGTTGGCTCAACCGGAGGCACTTCTTCCGTTGGTGCTTCTGGCGGAATTTCGGTTGGAGCGTCCGGTATCGCGGTAGGTTCTTCTACCGTTGGTGCAGTTGCTTCTTCTGGCGGAAGGATCGCCGTTGGTGCGCCTGGTTCTGCCGTCGGAAGCTGACCTGGATCAGGATCAACGTTGTCATTTAAGCCATCGCCATCGGTATCCACATTTACCGGACTACTCCCAATTTCATTCACCTCTTGGCCATCGAGTAGGGTGTCACCATCACTGTCGATCACATTGGGATTTGCCCCCAACCGCAATTCGTCACCATCTGCTAAACCATCACCGTCGGTATCAGGGTTATTGGGATCAGTCCCTGCCTCTACTTCAGCCGTATCACTTAACCCATCACCATCGGAGTCTACATCACCAACCGCTCCTGCAATGGCTGTCTGTTCTGTGATAGCCGTTTGCTCGACAATTGCTGTTTCTGTAGCGCTAAGAGCTAGTTCATCCTGGTCAGGCTGATTAAACAGCGACACCAAAATAAACAAACCAAGGAGAATCGAGACGGACACAATCGAAACAAAAGCCCAGAAGGGGATCAGTGGCTGACTGACCAAACGTCCGTTGAGTGTTTGAGACATACGGCTACCAGATTGCACACTGGCCGTAAACTCCTGTGTAACTTCCCGCCCAACAAGTGTACGCTCACGCGGCATGACTCGGAACTCAACTATTCCGGTCTGAGCAGCCAGAATTTGAATCACTTGTGGTTGCCGCGGTTCAAAAAAGACCGTCTCACTGCGACTCTGAAATGTCACCGTGAAGCTCTCGGCGGTATTGCCCTGATTGGTAATGGACACCTGCCCAATCTGATCGGCTCGTACCTGTTGGGGAGTAAGCTCACAAGAAAAACTAACAACACTTGTCACATACAGTGGACAGGTAGCTTCTGTTGTCTGGCTGGGATTCATCTTACTGATAGCCTGCACAAATACAGTGTACTGACCTACAGCCGTTTCTTTTGTTGCTGGAGGAGCAACTATAACCACCACTTCCTGTCGTTCACCGGGGCGGAGTTGAATCGCTGGAGACGTGAGGCTTACCCACGCACGAGGAATACCCTCTACATCAATTAAGAGGGTATCTGCTCCTGAGCCCTGATTTATCAGTGTGACAGGGATGGTAACACGGCCACCAGGCTCAACAGAAAACGTCATATCAGCGATACTGATCACAACCTGCGGCGATCCTCCTGGTACATTCGTATTCATTGATCGGGTTCCTTAACAAACAAAGGATACAAGTGATACTATACTGTGTTGATTGAAAGAGGCAGCATTGAACAGTAAGATAAAGTATAGCATGAACATCGGTAAGCAACAGTAGAGGGTGCGCACGAAAG
>JBCDFA010000039.1:0-32166 GCA_039178835.1 Chloroflexota bacterium | reverse complement strand
GTTTACGCGAGGTTTCGTCGCCTGATGACGTGCAGATTCTGTCCGAAACGATTACCGAGACAGCCACCATCGTACAGGAAGAGGTTGATCGTTTAACTGATGCGGATGTGAACAAGGTTATTCTGGTAAGTCACCTGCAAAGCATCGATAATGATCGTGCGTTGATTGGGCAACTCACCAATGTCGATATTGCTGTTGCCGGTGGTGGTGATGAGCTGCTGCTCAATTCCAGTGTGGATGAAAGTGAACAGTTGTTACCTGGTGAAGGCGCTGATATCGAGGGCGAGTATCCGCTCGAGGCACAGGACGCGGACGAGAACACAGTCTACATCGTGACAACTGCTGGCAACTACAAGTATCTGGGCCGTCTCGATGTTGATTTTGATGAGAATGGTGTGGTCACTGGTATTGTCTCTGAAAGTAGCTACCCACGTCCGGTTATTCCCGAAAGCGATGCTGCGACCGAACTGGAATTGACGAATGCGGTTGCTTCTGATCCAGACATCGAAACCAGCGTAGTCGATCCGGTCAATGATTGTTTGGCATTGCTGAACGAGACCCCGGTCGTAAGTAGTGAAGTCATCCTTGATGTTTCACGTGATGGTGTACGTGGTCGCGAAACGAATTCTGGTAACCTGATTACAGACTCATTCCTTGAAGCATACGATCAAAATGCTGAGGAATTTGGTTTTCCTGCACGAAGCGCAGAGAACCCTGTGATCGCTATTCAGAATGGTGGTGGTATTCGTCAGAATGCTGGTGATGCATTGCCTGAGGGCGGCGCACCAGGTGTGATTACACGTCGTAACACCATCGATGTATTACCATTTGCAAACTTCACCACGGTTATTTCTGATGTGACTCCTGCTGACCTTGAGACGATCTTTGAGCGCTCGGTTGACTTTACCGAAAGCTCAGGACAATTCTTACAGGTTGCCGGTATGAGCGTGGTCTACGATCTGTCACAACCAGTCGGTAGTCGTGTGATTAGCCTTGCTCTGGCTGATGATACAGTCATTATCGAGGATGGTGAGGTTGTTGAGGGTGCGCCAACTGTGACGGTGGTGACCAACAGCTTTACTGCTGGTGGTGGCGATGGATACGAAACTCTCGCCGATAACCCCAACAAGACCCAGCTGCCACTGAGCTATGAGCAGTCCTGGCGGAACTATCTGGAGGCCTTCGATGAGGTTGATGGCAGCCCCACGATCCCTGCGGATGATGAGCGCTACCAGCCTGGTGGCGAGGGACGTATTACGTTTGTTCAACAACTCTATCTGCCGTTTGTTGCACGATAACTCTGGTTGCTAGAGTCATCGGAAGAAGGGCGTTCAATTGAACGCCCTTTCTGCTATCTAGATTATCTTTACTTGGATGTCTTGTGATTGAGAGGCGTCTTTTTTATGCTATGAAAAAAAGAGGCTTTTACTCATCCAACTCCAGGTTGGTTGTGGGAATCCAGCCTTCGTAGCCGCCAAGCCCGACATAATGCCACTGCATGCCATCCTGATCGGTTTCTTCGCCGTCCAGCATGGTGACACGCACGCCCTCGACGATAGGGAGGGGTAGTGTTCTACTGGTGAAGTTTGGCTCGCTGTGAAGCCACCCAATCGCATCCCCCAGGCGGATAACACGGGCATACTCGGTTGGGATCGGTGTTGGAGGAGGTGGCATATTGGTCTCTGCAATCGGTGTTACGGTTGGTACTGCACCAAGTGTTTCAAGGACACCTGATGCTCCAAACTGCTCAAAGGCAAACCAACCACCACCAATGATGACAATGAGCGTAAGCACGATGGCGCTGCGTGTGAGGAGAGCGCGTGTTCGTGAGGGACGTTTTTGTCCGTTTGCCAGGAGCGCTGTGAGTTCAGTGGTATTATCGTCGTGTTTGGTGATACCAGGACCACTGGCCCGCTGTTCGATCAGTGTCTGGGCAAACAGACCTTTTCGATCACACAATGCCTCCACGAAACGTCCGTAACGTACCATGTCGTTATTGGTACCGTTGAACGCCCTACCCTCAGCAAAATTGTGACAGTGTTTACTGGCTCCCTCGATGACTTTACGGTGTTCACGGCTCAGGTTGGTATACACTTCCACCACATCGAACAGCGCCGAACCACTTATCTTTTCCTTAGTGAGGAGGTGACGGTCGGCTGCATTCAGGTCTGGGCGGGCCAACAGCACCGTGCGAAAGTGCTCCTCCAGGCCGCGATGGATCGACAGGAGACCCGCGCCAAGCAGATCGGGATCATTTTTGGCTCGCCCGATGATTTGGAATCCACGTTTAAGTTTTGTATCGACGTCACTCATTGTCTAAGATGCTTTGATTCTTGGGCGGTCACGGGTCGTGTGCTGGGCGGTCACAGGGGACCACCCCGACGGGCCGCCCCGATGAATAGTGCGATGGGCTCTTTATCTTAGGCGGTCACAGAGGACCGCCCCAACGGGCCGTCCCGACGGGAATCTAACCCTTAACCCTTAACCCCTAACCCCAGCCCCTAGTCTCCAGCCTCTAGCCCCTCTTACCTATCCTCTCCACCCCGCCCATATATGAACGGAGCACTTCTGGCACGACGATGCTGCCGTCGGCCTGTTGGTAATTCTCCATAATAGCAATAACTGTGCGCGGCATACCCAGGCCCGATCCATTCAGGGTGTGTGCAAAATCTGGTTTGGCGCCCTGTTCTGGTCGAAACCGAATATTGGCGCGTCGGGCCTGGAAGTCTTCGACATTCGAGACCGAGCTGACCTCCAGCCACTCATCCTGCCCCGGTGCCCACATCTCGATATCGTATGTTTTGGTCGATGCAAAGCTGATGTCGGCGGTACAGAGCGCCTTAGTGCGGAAAGGAATCCCCAGCTGTCGACAGGTGTCCTCGGCGTCTTCGCGCATTTTTTCCAATTCATCGTAGCTCGTCTCGGGACGCACAAACTTGTACATCTCGACCTTATCAAACTGATGACCCCGCTTGATGCCACGCACATCACGCCCGGCGCTCATCTTCTCACGGCGAAAGCATGGTGTGTAGGCACAGTAGTGGAGCGGCAACTGATCACTGTTGAGAATTTCGTCGCGGTGCAGATTGGTAAGCGGGACTTCTGCTGTGGGAACCAGATAGAAGTCCTCCTCCGCGTCGCGATACAGGTTGTCGAGGAATTTAGGTAATTGGCCTGCCGCCCACATACAGTGCTCTTTGACGATAAAAGGTGTGTACACTTCGTGATAGCCCTGCTCGATATGCAGATCGAGGAGCCACTGGATCAGCGCCCGCTGGAGTTTGGCGCCCTGACCCTTGAGCACATAGAAGCGCGAACCCGAGAGTTTCGCGCCCCGCTCGAAGTCGATAATGTCGAGGTCTTCGCCCAAGTCCCAGTGTGGTTTTGGTTCGAAGTCGAAGGTGCGGAGTTCGCCCTCCTGGCTTATGACTACGTTATCATCTTCGTCGTTGCCGTCGGGGGTGCTGGGATGTGGCAAATTGCGTAGTTCCAACATGATGCGCTGCTGGTTTTCTTCGACCTCGGCGACCTGCCGATCAATCGCGCTGATCTGGTCGCCAACGCCGCGCATCTCTGCGATCTTCGCATCGCGCTCGGCGGCATCCTTCATCTTGCCAATCTCTTTCGAGACGGTATTGCGGGTGGCTTTGAGGGTCTCGACCTCCCGCAGCAGTGTACGGCGTTGTTCATCGAGCGCCAACACTTCATCGACCTGGGCCGTCTCGGCGTGGGCGCGGGCGAGTTGTTCCTTGACGAAATCAGGTTGTTCACGAATACGTTTGATGTCAAGCATGCTGTGCTCCTGGTATCAGATTATCATTGTAGCAAAAGAATTTACAATAGGGTATAGTTCCACGACGCGAGTTTGCCATTTTTGAACGGTGCAATACCATGAAAGGTCTGGTCTGAATCGCTAAACACCATGTCGAGCCATAAGCGGTCGCTCTCCCACAAATTCAACGTTGCGATATCCGCTACGCGCACCCATTCGAGCACACCTTCCGGGTTGCTAGTCAGCGGTGTCCCGCTCCAGCGGTCTATACGAAAAATAAATGAAAACCAAGCCTCTTCATTTTTACCAAATCCTGGCCAACTCACCGTCCCACGTAACACCAACTCCTCGATCTCAATCCCGGCCTCTTCGTGTATCTCACGCCGAATGCAGGCGACGACATCCTCATCGGCGCCAACCTTGCCGCCCAGACCGTTGTATTTGCCATAGTGGTGATCGTCCTCACGCGCATTGCGGTTGATCATCAGGACCGATGTGCCATCGGGCGACATTACATAGCCAAGTGTGGCGAGAATTGGTGTGTATGCAGGCATAATTTCTCCAAAAAACGAATCTCAATTTCAATATCATCCCGTTTACCAAAGATCGGTCAGCCCTTGACCGCCCGCACGGTACTCAATGATGCGTTGGTGGGAACTATGGTCAATGCCTGATGGCAGGTGATCGAACGCGAAAAACTGGGCGTCGGCGATCTCAAGTGAGCAGGGCACTTTCGGTGCATTGAACGGCGTACACACGAACACGGCCACATAGTTGCTCACCCCATCCTGAAAGTTATCGTATGTTCCCAGCAAGCGTTCGACACGAATACGGACACCGGCCTCTTCATATGCTTCACGGCGGATTGCTTCGACCATCCGTTCATAACGATCAACGCCACCGCCCGGCAATGACCAGGGATGTGTGCCACTGCGATGGCGAATGAGCAGCACTTCGTTCTGTCTGACAACCAGGGCCCGTACACCCATAAGGGTTGGTTTGCGTATTCGCCATACAAGCTTACGTGCTTGTAGTGCTGCTGCATAGAGTTGACCTAGAATGGTTTCTTTCGTTTGTTTGTTCATGATCTCCTGCTCATCCGGTTTTAAACGTCTGTTATGTTGCTGCAATCGCATCGGCAGCCTGTCGCAGATCGTCCACGAGTTGGCGCCACCCCTCGACTGCGCGGGGGCGGTCGTGCTGGCTCAAACGCATCAGGTAGGCGGGCTGCCATGTCGCAATCACACGTGTGCCCTGTGGACCATCGAACCATTGGCCGCGTTGCTCGGCAAGCTTGAACTTGCGGTCGATCACCTCGCGTGCTGCGACGGCCCCCGAACAGACGAGGATGCGCGGTTTGACCAGCGCAAGCTGCTGATCGAGCCATGGCCGACACGTTCTGACCTCCGCGACTTTGGGTGGGCGTAACTTACGTGGCTTGCCGCTGCCTTCAAATGCAGCGCACAGCGTGACGTTGGTGACATAGATGTTTGGACGACTTAAACCGGCTTGCGTCAGGGCTTTGTCGAGCACTTCGCCTGATGGTCCGTTGTAGTTGCGTCCGGTGGCATCATCGCTCTCGCTAGGCCCCTGACCAATGAAGAGCAGATCGCATGGTACCGGCCCTTCGCCGAAAACGACTTGTTGGCGTTCCTGTGCGAGCGGGCAGCGTGTGCATTCGAGCGCTTCGGCACGCAGTTGTTCCCAGGGCGTCATGGTGTTTTCGGTTGTGGTGTCGCTGGTCATATTTGCCCCCAAGAATCAAAAAACCTCCTCGCCTTGTGAAGGACGAGAGGCTATGCCTTCGTGGTGCCACCTTCGTTCGTCGCATCGTGTTGGTGCGACCTTGTTGGCATGATGATTGGATCATCACTACGCGGTAACGGGCGTCTCCGGCACGGGTTGGGCCAGTTGATTGGCGTCCCCGGCAACTCAGGAGTGGATTCAGTCATAGGGTCCTGTCGTCTCGCACCAACCGACGACTCTCTGCAAGTCCTGTATGACGTACTATGCTCCATCAGTGTTATTGCTGGGGATTATAACATGTCGGTTCTGCTCACGCAATCGGTCTTTGTCTGTATTGGACGAGCACTATTGTTGTGCGGTACACTTACTGATACACTCAATAAATTTCTGGATCGATGAGGCAGTGCGATGACTTTTAATCGGCAGGGGGCCGTGCTGAATGCGTTGATGATGGCATCGCTGGTGGCGGTATTTGCCGGACCGGTGCAGCGCTTTGTGGGTGATTGGCAGCCAATCTACCTGGTGGCGGCTAGTTTTCTGGTGGCGCTGGAGGCCAGTTTTGTCCATAGCACGTTTCGCCGAGAGCGCATGTGGACCGCTGAACTGTTTCGTTATCTGGTGCCAGAAATCTTTGTGATGATCGTCCTGATGCGCTTTGTGACCAGTCTTGGTGTTGGTTCTGAGTCGCTGTTTGAGCAGGTACAGGGCTGGTTCTATGATCCCTTCAGTCTGTTCGATAGCGCATTTATTGTCGCCATTCTGGTTGGCCTGCTCATCGGCTGGCTGACGCATGTGGCCATGCAGGATTTTATTGAACTCGCACCCCGTCAGTCTGAGCTTGCCGGCAAGCCGGTCGAGGATATTCGCACGCATATTTTGTTGGGCAAAGAGCGGGGCCAGGCGTTGGAGCGTATCAGTGGGCGGTTTGTAGGTGGTGGCGTGGTGTTGCTTTTTTGTCTCGCGTTAGAGGTGGTGAATATTGAGCAAATCGCCGGGCCGAGTCTGGCGCTCTCACCACTCAGTGCCGGAGCTGCGCTCACGTATCTCGTCGCAGGTTTCCTGCTGTACAGTCAGGCCCGTCTGGTGCTGCTCCAATCACGTTGGATTGCTGATGGCGCTGCGGTTGCCGATGATATACCACGGCGCTGGGGCCAGACGAGCTGGTTGATCATTGTGGGTGTGGTGGCACTCGCACTGCTGTTGCCACGTGCCTATGGTCTGGGCTTCCTCGATACATTACGGGGTATTCTGGGTCTGGCCGGGTATGCCTTTGTGTTCTTTGGTTATCTGGTCATTTGGTTGTTTAGCATGCTGCTATTCATTCCGGCGTGGTTCCTCTCATTGTTTGGCTCAGAGAATGAAGCGGCCAATCCCCCGCGAGAGGCTTTTGAACCACCGCCGCCACCGCCGGAAGTCGTCCAGGAACCACAACTTATTCCAGCTTTCGTGTTCTGGACGTGTATGGTGTTGCTGGCAGGTTATGCGCTGCGAGTCACGCTTCAGCGACATCCCGGTTTGTTGCGCCCCTTTATGCACTGGGGACCACTCCGTCGGCTGATGAGTTGGTTCTCTATGATCTGGGGAAATACCAATCTGTGGTTGTCTCAGGCTATAGATGTCGTGCAGGCGCGTCTGGCACCGATGCCGTCGACAGAGCCTGCTCCCCCACGTGCCTGGCGCTTGCGGAATCTGGCACCACGCGAATTGGTGCGCTACTTCTATCGCTCGACTTTGCGGCGCTCATCGGGACAGGGTATTTCGCGCCAGGCTGGCCAGACTCCCCACGAGTTTCGCGCCAAACTGGTGAAGCATCTCCCCGAGGCAGAGGCAGAAATCACTGAGCTGACCGAAGCTTTTGTCGAGGTGGAGTATAGCCAGCATACCGTTGAGCGTGCCCAGGCGCGGCGACTCGCTCGACCGTGGGCGTGGGTACGGCGGCGGTTGCGAAGGCTTAACACCGCGACACAGAGCAGCGAAGACACAGAAATAGACAAATAGATGAACATACCCATCGGTGGTCGGCTTGCCTGTCCACCGATGGTTTAAGGCCACCACAGGGGGGCGGTTCAGGGCGGTCAAAGGGGCCGCTGCCACGCGGAAGGGACCACAGGACGCGGTTCTCAACAGCAGTTATCCCGATAGGAATAAACAATCCACAATAGCAATCCCGAGGGAAAAGGAAGGTACCCTCTGTTATTGTTGTAAGTAAAATTGTTTGTCAATATTCTTGGAAACACTTTACTTTGTATAAACGTATGTATAAGAAAGGGTGATTATTTTGTTTGCGCGTTAGAATTTTTGGTCATTACAACCCGAAAAGGTGATTATTTTAGTTCTGCTAAAGACATTACGGGGTATTGCCCACTGTACGGACATTCTTCTATATAGTTATATGAGGTTTATGAGTGTGAGAGAAGAGATTGGAGAGTCAATGTGATGATCCCCAGAATTGTGATTGCAGATGATTATCCATTTGCACAACACTACGGTTCTCTATTATTGCAACATGTGATTGACGTTGAGATTACCAATGTCGTACACAGCCAAAAGGATCTGTTGGCAGTTTGTCGTACTACGGTTCCAGATGTTTTGGTTTTAGGTCTGACAATAGCTAAGAGCTTGTCGTCTGAATTTCAGTACCTGTTTAGTTGTGACACGACTCATATACGACTACTGATAATCACAGAAGATAGAGTTGTATACAAACCCTATCTAACGTCTACTACACCGATAGTCTGCTATCTCAAGAGGAGAGACATACAACAACTTTTTATACCCGCTGTTTTAATGTTGTCTACTGGTTATGTTTGGCATGATCAAACCAACAGAAGTTGGTATTCACAGGATATGTTGGAAGCAAGCTATCACCATTTCCCAACAACACGGGAGATAGATGTGCTACATAATATGGCACGTGGGCTAACTAATGCAGGTATCGCCTATGAGTTAGGTGTTACTGAACGAACCGTACGTTCCTACGTGGAAAAATTATTTGAGCGTTTGAAAGTCGATAATCGTATATCAGCAGTGATGAAAGCGCTTCAGATAGGATGGCTTGACCTTGCTGATTACTGAGTATGTGGTTGTGCAAGTTGTCAATTGGCGGATGCGCCAATATACGAGAGCTTTTATAGTTTGGTATGCTGTCTTTATCACTAGCTATTTTTTGCCAAACGATTAAACGATTAGTAATTACAAAATCCCAGCAAGAAGGAGGAAGCAATGAGAGACTGCCTCAACATATTACTCACGCGCAGAAGAGTAGGAATGATAACTTTGGGTCTTCTTCTATGTATTATCGGTTCGGTGACCGTGCAACCTGTACAGGGAGCCTCTATCCAAGATTTTTCTTGTAAGTACAGTGTATTTTTACACGAGATAGGCGATGAGGTCATTGCTGATGCTTATGTGGAATGTAATGAAGATGTATTGTTGTACAAGTTTGGTCTAACACTCGAAAACAAGGATGGATCTGCTCAAAAATTAATTTTGTATCGTAATTTCATGACGCAAAAAGACACACGACATCCTTTAAACATGAGCTTGCCTGCGGAACCAGGTGACACTTTTATGGGATCTGTTTATGTTATGTTTGATTTTTGGGGTAGAGATGAAAGACCCTTACAAAGGTGCTACACAATAGGTGAGGATTATGTCGATTGCTGAAAACCCAGGCTAAACCATATTGTATTTCCTTTGAGTGCTCTATTCTCCCCGGCAATAATAGACCTGTTACCGGGGGGATAATTCTCTAGCATCAGTATTATGATACGATGCGTTTGATGTAGATTAGTTTCGTCACTGTTACTTATTGATGTTTGATGAAGAGGGGGCTGTAAAGCTTAGGTGCTCTCCTAACCCTTGGTTTTTCACGTTTGGTTCTGATTCATATCTCCCTCTCCTTTCCTGAGCAGCCGCTTATATGGTCCTGCCGAACGAGTATTACCCTTCTAATCCTCATATCAAAATCCTGCGAAACGCCCCCCTTTGTATAAACGTCTTAACTTATAAGGGGGGTGAAATACCTTCCTCGCGTATATTCGTCCCTGTCTGTCGATCTGTAAGGAGATACCCCATGAACCCATTCTCTCGCATCTGTCTCACATTCATGTTTGTCTTAAGTATCACTGCCTGTACGGCTTTGCATCCCCCCTCCAACGATGTTGTGACAATCAGTTTTGGCGCCTCGGAGTTTGACCGTTCTTTTTATGAACCTTTGATTGAGGCATTTAATGCAGAAAATCCTGACGTACAGGTGCAATTAGTGGTTCTTGACCCGTACAATGGTTCTCCTGATGAGACGATGCAACGTATTGTAAGTGCAGTGGATACGGCTGCTGTTTGGTATATCAGACACGACGATATTACGAGTGGTCGCTTGCGTGATCTGACTCCTTTTATCGAGTCGGACGCCGCCTTTGATCGCGATGATTTCTATCCCGGTTTTCTGGAGCTATCCAGCTATAATGAACAGTTCTATTTGCTTCCAAGGTCAGTGAATCTACCACGTCTATCATACAACAAAGTGCTCTGGGAAGAGGCCGGTCTGGCACCTCCGACGGCGGATTGGAATTGGGAGGAATTCGTTACTGCGGCTGAACAACTGACTGTAAAACGTGACGATACCATAGAACGATATGGGTTTATTGGAAATGATGCAGACATGTTCTTTGCCGACCTTGCTGCACAGGGTGTGCATTTGACCGAGATACCAATGGATCAGATCCAGTGGGATCGGCCCGAGGTTGTTGCTGCACTACAAAGATTAAAAGAATATCGGGAGACAGGCCTTCTATATCAGGCTACCATTGATGCGCCGAGTGATGTTCGCGCTATGATTGCCAACCAAGAGATTGCGATATGGGAAAAAGGTCTGTTTGCACCTAATTCCAGTGATTGGGTAGCACCATTCGAGATTGGTACAACATTTTATCCAACAGGCTCGGGTTTTTCTTCGATGAGCGTTAGATTTGATGGGTTTATTATGAGTAGTGGGACCCAATATCCTCAGGAGGCATGGCAGTGGCTCTCTTTTCTGAGTCGCCAGGCACCCCCGCTTTCGCATATGTTTCCAGATTCTGCACCTATACCGGCACGCAAGTCACTTGCTCTGCAATCAGGATATTGGGACTCTTTATCGGATGAGATGCGAAGTTCTCTTGAAGCAGTGCTCGAGCAATCAGTTACATATATTTCATCTGACATGGTCAATCCTCTCGTCAACCAAGCTTTTGGACAAGCGATGCGTACACTTAGTCATGATACTCAATCATTGGAACAAGCCCTCCAGGACGTGCAAAACAATTTCGAGGAGCAGGTCGCTATAGCCGCGCTTACCCCCACTCCCGATGTCACTGCACAGCAGATCATTGTGGCGACACCTATCCCCAGTATTGTCCCGGAGAATGCAACCCGCGTTACCTTCAACCCCGGTGTGTTAGACGGACGACAGGTTCAGCGTATTGCCGATGTGTTCAATCAGGCTGATACAGGTGTGTTTGTGCAACTAAATGATGAGGGCCTTGGTGATCTGGCGGTCCAGGCCAATACCAGTGATTGCTTTGCGATGTTCGAGATACCAGAAAAAGCTGATCTGCAAGCGGTGCAGAATCTCCAGCCACTGATCGATGCTGATATGAGCTTTGCACTTGATGATTATCCGGCGATTATGTTGGAGCCGTTGCAGCAGGATCTGGATGTGTATGGCCTGCCCCAGGCAGCGTACTTACGGACCTTGATCTATAACGAGACGCGCTTCGATGACGCCGATGCCCCCTATCCAACCATCGACTGGACCACTGATACCTTCTTTGCGGTAGCCGAGCAACTGACGAGTGATAGTGAGCAGTATGGTTTTGGTGATGCCGATCCTAATTTGAACATACCCTTCTTTGCCAATGATCTGGGTACATCGCTGGTGGAGATGGGCGAGACTGGCATACGTCCACGCTTTACCGATCCGCAGGTCGTCGCAGCGCTGCGTCAGTATGTAGATCTTCTGGCTGCGACTGCGCCCCAGCAGCAGTTCGTAGCAACAACAGAAGCCGAAATTGAAGAACAGGTAGATATACGTCAGCTCTTTCGTGCAGGGCAAGTTGCGATGATGTTTGATTTTGGCTTCAGCCACGTTGAGGAACGTCCTGAGTTTGTCTCTCGTATGGCACCGCCACCGTTTGGTGATCGTGCTCCTACCACTAATGATGTTTTCCCGATAGGGATGTTTATTTCCGAGAATGCGGATGTGCCAGCGACAGAGGCATGCTTGACCTGGATCAAGCATCTGAGCACACAGGCTCCACTGGTTGCCGATACGTTCCCGGCCCGCAAATCAATGGCTCAATCGGAGGAGTTTCTGGCTCAGGTGCCGGAGGGCGCAGAGGAGGTGTATAGTGCCTACTTAGAAGCCTTCGAGCGTGGACCGGTACCAGATGTGGCACGTGTCCCGATCATTGATCCGTCGTTCAAGTGGCACTGGCTCTATCAGGCCATCGATCAGGCATTACAGGGCGAAAATCTGGAGGAAGCACTCGAGGATGCCCAGCGCCTGACTACCGCACATCTTGAGTGTGTGCAGGATGGTGGTTCTACCGAGGATTGTGCAGAACAGGTCGATCCAGAGTACGAAACGATAAATTGAACACAGAGACCCAGAGAAACGGAGACGCAGAGATAGACAAGTAGATAAACACTCCTGTAGGTGGTCAGCTTGCCTGTCCACCTATGGTGCAAGGCCGCCACAGGGGGCGGCCCCAACGGGTCGGTGGGAACGGGCAGTCGGCCACAAGGGGCCACCCCCACAAGGAATGGTTGAGGCCGCTATAGGTGGTCAGCTTGCCTGTCCACCGTTAGGGCCGCCCCGACGAGACATTTAACACTTAACCCCTAACCCTCTTCATACAACCCCTTCAGGTCGACATAACTCTGAGCGTTGCGGCGAATGCGTTCGATCTGATCCTCGCGGATTGGCTTGATTTTGCCGGGGATGCCCATCACAACCGATCCTGGTGGTACGACCATTCCTTCTGTCACGAGTGCACGTGCAGCAATCAATGAGTGACGGCCAATCTGAGCATGGTTGAGAATCACCGCGCCCATGCCGATCAGCACCTCGTCCTCAACCGTGCAGCCATGGACAATCGCGCCATGCCCAATGGTCACGTTGTCGCCAATCGTGAGGTAGGCATCGGGGTCGGCGTGCAGAATGCTGCCATCCTGGATGTTGCAACGCGCTCCAATCGTGATGACGCCCTCGTCGCCCCGAATGACCGTCATTGGCCACACACTGCTGTTGGCCCCAATCGACACGGTTCCGCGCGCATAGGCATGGGGTGAGATAAATGCGGTTGAGTGTATGTCGAGTCGGTCAGTGATATCTGGAAAGTGGTAGTCTGCCATGTCTTGCTCCATCTTTTGTCGGATTTTTCGCGTGTGAAGATTATAAACGCTTGTATTGCAAGGTGTGTTGTGGTACATTTGAAATGTAATTGATTTATGTAAATATTTGCATAAACAGAAAGAGGTGAGTATGACAGAGCAGCTACATCCCATGAAAATACTGTCGACGCGTATTGATCTGGCCCCCATTCATAATATATTACACAGCATGGCGCTTTTGAATGAGGGAGAAAGCATGCCGTTGTGTGGGCAATGGGTGCAGCAGACGATAACGACTTTGTCTCCCGAGCAACAGCAGCGGAACCGATTGGTCTTCGAGGGATTGCGCGAGGTCTTTGTGCGCGATCAGGACTCACCTGATTTCCCCACCTACCTCGCGTGGCTGGCCGCACAAAACCCCTTTGCGTTACGCGATGTGGCACTCGAATGGCTCTGTCATTCGTTTGATGGCAGCATATCATCAATACAACCGGATGATCTTTTAACGAACAAAGACACATACACAAGGTGTGTGATGCGACTTCGGGGAGTTCCAGATGTCGATCCGGCGATCCTAGCTAAGGCCCATGCTCTGCTCAACGACCCGCCTGCCATGTATGACCTGATTGTGCAGCATCTGACGGAACTGTGGGAGCAGACAGTTGCACCAGAATGGGGCAGAGGCGCTCAGGGCAAGGGTGCGCCTCTGCCCCAGGCCATGCGTGCGTTCCAGTCGTATCTGGCCGACAAAGGGCTGACTGCTGCTGAGACGTTGCGTGTGTTTACTGGACGATCTGTCCCCGACATGCCGCTACCAGCAGTTGATGTGACGCGAGTTGTGCTGGTGCCTTCACCGCATGTGGGGCGCCAAATGACAACGTGGTTGGTGGGCACCACGCTGCATGTATTCTTTGCGCCGCCGCCACAACCTGAGAATCTGCTGCGCTCTTCGCCAGTGGGACATGCCGAGATGCTCACGCGGCTCACTGCGCTGGCCGACGAGACGCGTCTGCGTATCCTGGAACTAGTCGCGCAAAGCAACGAAATTTCAGCGCAGGAGATTATGGCCCGTCTGAGTCTCACCCAGTCGACCGTGTCGCGCCATCTCAAACAGTTGCGACCGTATCTGGTTGAGCGGCGCGGGGAGGGGGCCAGCAAAGTCTATACGTTTAGCCCACTCCAGTTTGATCTGACATTATCTGCTCTAGAACAACTCTCTGCTGGTCAGACACAGTACAGTGAGCTGGTTCTGCCCGAAGAGTCTGAGCAGTATCCACTGGAGTTACGACGGTTTTTGGATAACGAAGGTCGTGTGACGCATTGGCCTGCGAAGGTGAAAGACAAACTGGTGTTACTGGAGTATCTGGCCGCGAAGTTCGAGCCAGCACAAACCTACTCTGAGAAGGAAGTCAATGCGCTATTACTGCAGCATATGCATCCGACATTCCGCGACTTTGTGACCATTCGCCGAGCGCTGTATGACTACCAATGGTTTGATCGTGAACGTGATGGTTCGCAATACTGGCTCGCTCCCCAGCGTCATTCATCTGGCGATGAATCGTAAAGCCTAATGCCACGTTTTCCATTCTTCAATCGTCATACTGTAGAGAACGATTTTCATGATGATCGATAACGATGGTGAGGGTATCAATTGATGCCCTCTATTGTTACACGTGTCGAGTGGTTGATGATGCAGGCGTTTGTATACGTGGAAAGAAGGTTGACCTGGTGGAGATGCATTTACATCCAATGAACGTCCTTCCTGCCAATATTGAGTTGGCAACAATCTATAATGTATTGCACAGCATGGCGCTTTTGAGCGGGGGAGAAGATGTGCCATTGTATGGGCAATGGGTGCAGCAGACGATAGCGGCTGTGTCTCCTGAGCAACAGCAGCGTAATCGACTAGTGTTCGAGGGACTGCGCGAGGTGTTTGTGCGCGATCACGACTGGCCTGATTTCCCCACCTACCTTGTGTGGCTGGCGACTCAGAACCCCTTTGCGTTACGTGATGCGGCACTCAAGTGGCTCTGTTATTCGTTAGATGGTAGTGCTTTTTCGGTGCAACCAGATGATCTTTTAACTAACAGAGATACTTACTTGACGTGTGTAACACAGGTGCGTGGAATCACAGATGTCGATCCGGCGATTATGACTGAGGCGCACGCCTTGCTCAACGACCCATCTGCTATGCACGACCTGATTGTGGAGCATGTGACGGAGTTGTGGGAGCAGATGGTTGCGCTGGAATGGTATGAACTGACCGAGGGTCGTGCTGCTCATCTGCCTCACGCTGTACGTGTGTTCCAATCACATCTTGCACACAATGAGCCTATTGCTACCGAAGTTTTGCGTATGGTAACCGGACGACCTGTTCCTGATTTGCCGAGGCCAGGGGTTGATGTATCGCGAGTGGTGCTGGTACCTTCACTTCACGTAGGACGGCAGGTGACAACGTGGGTGGTTGATACGACGCTCTATGTGTTTTTTGCCCCACCACCACAACCTGGGTATATTCTGCGTTCTTCACCAGTTGGTCCCGGGGAAATGTCTATGCGTTTACGAGCTTTAGCTGATGAGACTCGTCTGCGTATCATCGATCTGGTCGTACAGAGGAATATCATCTCATTACAGGAGATAGCGACATATTTTGCGCTTCCTCAGCCAATTGTGCTCCATCATCTGGAGCACCTACGTCATTACCTCGTTGAGTGTGGTGGTCAGGGGAGCAGCCAAACGTACATGTTTAACTCCCTTCAGTTTGATCTGACTGTGCGTTGTATGGAGCAACTCTCTGCTGGTAAAGCACACTATCCTGATGCGACCCTGCAACGAAAACGCGAGCAAAACTCACGGATACTCCAACGTTTTCTTGATATGACAGGCCGTTTGAGCCAATGGCCTGCAAGAGTGAGATACAAATCGCTGGTTTTGGAGTATCTGGCAGCAAAGTTTGAACCAGAGCAAATCTATTCTGAAAGACAGGTCAATATCCTGCTTCTCCAGCATATTGATGGAGAGCGTTGTGATTTGGCGACCATTCGACGGGCGCTGTGTGAAGAGGAATGGTTGGAGCGCAAACGGGATGGTTCGCAATACTGGCGTGGTCCCCGAGATGATCAATCCTTCGATGAATTGTAAAAGTGTAACGCTACGTTTTCATTTCTTCAATCGTCATACTATAGAGAGCGGTTTTCATGATGGTTGGCAGGATCTGTCTGGTGTGTAAGGGCGCAATTGACGCTCTCCGCTGCTAATGCTACACTGCGCGC
Organism: Chloroflexota bacterium; assembly: GCA_039178835.1. Lineage (GTDB taxonomy): Bacteria > Chloroflexota > Chloroflexia > Chloroflexales > Roseiflexaceae > AL-N1. The sequence goes on along the minus strand of JBCDFA010000039.1, from coordinate 16,002 downwards.
ATTCAGTCCTGCGAGTCGTGTTATCTGAAAGCCATAAGGCAGAAAGGCGAAACATATGTTTACGCATGTGGATCATGTCGGCTTCGCGGTGGCCAACATCGACGAAGCTGTTACGTTGTACAAAGATGCATTCGATGTTCAGGAGTGGGAGTATATTGACATGCCCGAACGGCATATGGCCGTGGCAGTCGCAAACGTCAACGGCACATTGCTCGAGCTGATTGCGCCCACGTCCGACGATGCGGCCTTCGCCAAGTTCCTGCGAGACCGTGGCCCAGGCATGCATCATGTGGCCTATCGTGTCGACGATATAGCCGCATCGCTGGCAGAAGTCAAAGCACGTGGTATTCGAGCTATTGACGAGGAGCCACGCCCTGGTCTACACGATACGCTGGTGGCCTTCTTGCACCCGAAGAGTACGCAGGGTGTATTGGTTGAGCTGGTGCAACACACCAAGCCACATTAAGGTATACTAGCACGACGTATTGGGGCGCTGTCTGGTGATGTCAGGCAGTTGCATACATAATGGTGGTGGTATCGTGTTCGCACAACTACGTAATAAGCTGCTTATTTCGGTTTTGATTGGCCTAGTGGTAATTGTCATCCTTGGTCTGGTGAGTGATTTCCGCGCAGTTAGTCAGAGCTTCGAGACCTTTCAGTGGGGCTTACTTCCAGCCATTCTCGGCTTTACAATACTGAACTACTTCCTCCGCTGGCTCAAGTGGGACTACTATCTGCGTCGCATGGATATGGGTCGTGGTGTGAATTACACCGATAGCGCACTTATGTTTACCAGCGGCATGGTCATGGCGGTCACACCGGGGAAGATCGGCGAGGTCTTCAAGTCCTATCTGCTCAAACGCGTCAACAGTACGCCCATCAGCGCATCGGCGCCGATAGTGCTGGCAGAACGCCTCACCGATGGTCTGGCAATGCTGCTGTTGATGGGGCTTGGACTAACGCTCTACCCACCTGCGCGACCGGCCTTTGCAGCGATGGTGGTTCTGAGTGTGATCGGTATTGTGATTTTGCAGTTTCGTCCGTTGTGCGAACGAATTCTGGCTTTTATTGCCCGTTTACCGCTTGGCAACAAGCTTGCTCCCAAACTTTCCACTGTGTATGACAGCACCAGACGCTTGCTTTCGTGGCGTTTGTTACTCGTCTCGACGGTGATTAGTGTGCTTTCCTGGTTTGGGGAGTGTATTGCTTTTTATTATGTATTGCGTGCGCTGGATATCCCGCCTTCCAGCCTTTTACTGTTGCAGGCTACTTTTATTTTTGCAGCGTCAACTCTGTTTGGGTTGGTGTCATTCCTCCCAGGCGGGTTAGGCGTCTCAGAGGCGTCGAGCGCTGGGTTGCTGGTGTTGCTTATTCCCATGGCGATTGGCCCGGCAACAACCGCGACCATTATTATTCGTTTTTGTACATTGTGGTTTGGTGTATCACTCGGTGCTCTCGCGTTGTTCATCTTTGGTCGGCGCCACGGCGATGAGCCCTTACCCGAAGACGACCAGATCACCGTTGATGATCGACCACAGTCAAGTCAGGAATCAAGGACAAATATTTAAACCAATGAGTAGATTGAGACATTCAGTTGCATTGATCGTCGGACACCCTGTTCGTGTGATGGGATGTTGTCTTGCTTTGATACTGGTTGCGTTTTCCCTCACCAGTTGTGTGGGTGGCCCATTACTCAGCGATGTAAGTATCAGTGATTCGGTTTTGGAGCCACGCGGCAATGGCGAGTCCATTTCGATTAACTATTCGATTGGCGAAATGGCCAGGGTTTGGGTGTATCTGCGTGATGGTGAAGGGAACGAATACGAACTCCGCGATGGCGACCTTCGTCAACCGGCAGCGGACCCCTACACGCTTCGTTTTGATGGTACAGTGCGAGCCGAAGCCGAGGACTCATCACTGGTCCGGCGACTTATCCCCGATGGAGTCTATAACGTCGTTGTGCGAGCCACCAGTGAAGATGAGCAACGTGAGGTGACGATTGAGGCACCCGAACCGATCACGGTGCAGGCTGGAGATGTGCAGCCACCACTGATTGAGGATCTGGTGGTGTTCCCCGAGACTATCTCGCCCAATGCTGATGGTGTTGATGATGAGGCACAAATTACCTACCAACTGCCAGTGACCGCCACCGTTGATATTACGCTCACGAGTCCCGATGGCACCGCAACCTACCCCTTTGTCACTGCTGATGAGCAAGAACCAGCGCCACAGCGGCGCAACTGGAATGGCAAAACCATTGACAACCAGATTCTGCCGGATGGCGTCTATACCTACACTATTCGTGCTGAGGATCGTTTTGGGAATGTCGTTCAGCGCGAGGGTCCAATTACGCTGACCAGCAGTGGTCAGCCCGAGGTGACTATTACTTACGCAAATATTGCGCCTTTGGCAGTCATGCGTGGCGAAGAGATTACCGTGACCATGCGGGTGGAAAACACCGGAGAGGTGCCGATTCGGACCTATGGGCCGCCCTCTGGCTATGCATACAGTACAGACGATGTCTTTTCTTCCGTCGAGGATGGTGAGTATGCTGCGAAGGCGGGCGGTTTCTGGCGTATCGGCGTTGATTGGGATGCCAACAGTGGTGGTGGCGCGAAGCGCTACCCATATCGCTGGGCTGTCTCGTCGCGTCCTCCTGAGGAGTGGGCGGTCCCATTTGAAGAAGATGTGTTGATGCCGGGCGAAGAGGCACTGGTGACCGGGCGTATTCGGATCGATCAACCGGAGCGCGAGATGGGCTTTTACGTTGGTCTCATCCAGGATGGTGTGGGTTTTTTCCAGGACCGAACCGGACGGGTCATTGTTGAGGTAGGTCTGTAACAACATCCGTCTATGGATTGGTTTCGACAGGGGCACTCGATTGAGTGCCCCTGTCGTGGTGTCTAGCTACGGTCAAAGTGCTGCTGGGCTTTGTGTTCGAGATCATATCCGTCGCGACGTGCGCGTAGCTCAAAATAGAGCAGGGTGAAAACGATGGTCGAAAAAGAGAGAAGCAACAGCGAGATGAGGTACCCCAGGACGGCTTGTCCCCAGATCAAGATGTCTGGAATGCCGGTATATAGCCAGATATGTTCAGACATAAATGATAGTATCGATGTCAGTAAAGATATAGGTAGAACATAGAGAACCCAATACAAGGCAAGCAGGAGCAACATAAGACCAATAATTCGTAGCACTGAACCTTGAATCAAGTACCAGTTACGGACGATAGCTGCGAACGGGTTGGGGTTCTCGAGCATGACGATCTGGTAGATACACACAAAGGGAAGTGTGAGCAAAATGCCCAGAAATACAAGATATGGCACTAATGTAATAGTAGAAACTATTATATTGACCAGACCAAGTAATCCTATCATAGCAATACTTATGATACGTACACTATATGCCTGTAGTACAGAAGTGCTGCCTGTGTGATAAATCTGTGCTGTGGCGTTGATCAGGATGCCTGCGTGTATCTGATGCACAACTGCAAGAACAACCAAACTGAGGGTGTCTAGCGGGTCTGCCATGAGTATGAGTGCCAAGATGGAGAGTGATGTCATATCCCATCTGACAGATAGGAACGTATACTGGAATGTCATAAGTGTGGTATTGTTGATACTCCAGAAAATGCTAAGAAGCATAAGCACAGGTATCTCGATGATCATGATAATGGTGAGGTAGGTCCAGAATTGTTCGCGATAGAGGCGAAAACTGGCGTTCAGTATTCCGGTGACATTCAGTGCCCGAGGTCTTGAAACGGCGGATTGCATGGGATTCTCCTAACAACTTTCTTCTCTGATCCTTCGATAATCACAAATCACAGTGTTCTATACGTCGGTCTACTCTATGTGATATAACCCCATCATAGCAGAAATGCAGGGGAATGCCCCTGCTGTGGTGTTTAGCTACGGGCAAAGTGCTGCTGGGCTTTGTGTTCGAGATCATATCCGTCGCGACGTGCGCGTAGCTCAAAATAGAGCAGGGTGAAAACGATGGTCGAAAAAGAGAGAAGCAACAGCGAGATAACGTAGCCAAAAGCGGCTACGACCCAGGTCAATATCTCCCACAAGCCAGCCAGTGACCACATATATGCGAATAGAGAACTAGGTATAGCCTGGAGTACTTGTTCTAAAATGAAAAGAAGGAACATAAGACCAACAATCCGTAGTATTGAGCCCTGAATCAGATACCAGTTACGGGCGATAGCTGTGAAGGGGTTAGGTTTTTCGAGCAGGACGATTTGATAGACACACACAAAAGGAAGTGCAAGCAGAACAGGAAGGAAGGGTATGATGGAAAGTACAGTGCTGATCAATCCAAGTACCCCTATGACGATGATGGGTACAATCGGTACACGATACGCTTGTGTTGCAGAAGTGCTACCGGTGTGATAAACCTGTGCTGTAGCGTTGATCAGGACGCCTATACGTATCTGGAGTAGCAACATGAGCAAGATGATGATCAATGCAGCTATCGGTTGAAATGTGACCAAGTTTGTCAAGAAAAAGAACTGGGTCATATTCCGGCTGATGAATGTGAAAAAATCTTGAAACGTAATCAGTTCATTATTACTAATACTTGCTACTATCCCCAACAGTATAAGTACGGGTATCTCGATGATCATGATAATGGCGAGGTAGGTCCAGAAATGCTTGCGGTAGAGGCGAAAACTGGTGTCCAGTATGTCAGTAACACTGAGCGCTTGAGGTTCCGAAACGGTAGACTGCATTGCATCCTCCTGACAACATACTTCCCTGGTATCTCCAGCATTCTACACGTGGATCTGCCCTATATTGATATACACACATCATAGCAGAATTGCCGTGAGGCATAGCTTTTTGATATGCCTTGTTAATGTGTATTATGCAGTTCAGGGTGGATTGTGCTATAATGATCGTTGTCATTACGACGGGATGAACGGCGGGTTGCGCCAAACCCGTACGCGATTAGTATAAGGAGTTATAAACATGGCGCTCGAGAAAGAAGAAAAAAACGATCTTATTGGTGATTACAAAGTACATGATAGTGATACAGGCTCGCCAGAAGTACAGATAGCACTTCTCACAGAGCGCATAAATCAACTTATCGAACACCTGAAGATCCATATTCACGATCATCACTCGCGACGAGGGCTACTAAAACTCGTCGGACGTCGCCGCCGCCTGCTGGCCTATCTGAACAGTAAGGATCGAGAGCGCTATCGTGCGCTGATTGATCGCCTTGGCTTGCGTGACTTTATGCGACGTAGTTGATCAGCACTATGGGTCTTGCAATGAGACAGCTCCAACCTGCCAATGTACATCAAAATATGCTGTGTGTCTGTCTTGGTGTAAAGTCTATTGTCTACATTCTTAAACCCAGGAGGCGCGTCTCCTGGGTTTATCTTTGCGAGTAAAACACAACTATTACCTATTGTTGAGGGGCTGTTAGGGATTGGAGAGTGTCGTTTGTCATCTGAGAGCATCCCATGTCGTATGTCTACAACTGATAGACGGTAGCCTCCAGTACCTAACGCCTCAGCCAGGTTACGCGTGACCTGTGCGAAGGAGCTAGTATGTCAGAAAGACAAGTTCATTCAGTGAGTGCGGAGATAGCTGGCCGCACAATGACGATTGAGACGGGCCGGTACGCAGAACAGGCCGATGGTGCTGTGACCGTACGTTATGGTGATACCGTCCTCTTGGCAACGGTCGTGGGAGCCAAAGAAGCACGTGAAGGCATCGATTTTTTCCCACTGACGGTTGATTATGAAGAAAAGATGTATGCAGCAGGGAAAATTCCGGGGAGCTTCTTCAAACGTGAGGGGAAACCGACCGAAACAGCTATTCTCACATCGCGTTTGACTGATCGCCCACTGCGCCCCCTCTTTCCTAAGGGGTATTACAACGAAGTCCAGGTCATCGTTACAACCCTGTCTATCGATCTGGTCAATGACCCAGGGCCGATGGCTATCATTGGTGCTTCGGCAGCGCTGGCCATCTCGGACATCCCATTTGCTGGTCCAGTTGGTGCCGTGAGTGTTGGCTATCTTGATGACAAGCTGGTCGTCAACCCATTTATGGCCGATATGATTGATAGTCGCCTCGATCTGGTAGTCGCTGGCACCAAAGAAGCTGTGTTGATGGTCGAGGCCGGTGCACACGAGTTGCCCGATGATGAGATGTTAGATGCAGTCATCGAAGGACACACTATCTGTAAGCAATTGTGTGAATTGCAGGAACAACTCGTGGAACTCGCAGGTAAGCCCAAGCGCGAGTTTATACCACCTGTTGCTGATACGTCACTGGAAGATGCAGTTCAATCCTATATGGGCGGTCGCCTCAAAGAAGCGATCAATCATCCTGATAAGGTTGCACGAGATGAAGCAACTTTGTCACTCAAAGAGGATGTGTTAGCCCACTTCACTGCTGATGAGCCAGAGGAAGAGATTCCAGAACGCACCGAAGCTGTTGATAAGGTATTCGAGGCTATCTTAAAAGAAGAAGTCCGTTCAGCCATTCTTGCCCGCGATCTCCGGGTCGACGGTCGGGGTCTAAATGAAGTACGTCCGATCTCGGTGGAGGTTGGTCTGGTGCCACGGGTTCATGGCAGTGGTCTGTTCACACGTGGTCAGACACAGGTGTTGACGATTACGACTCTTGGCTCTCCAGGGGAAGGACAGCGTCTTGATGATCTGGGTGTGGAAACCAGCAAGCGCTATATTCATCACTACAACTTCCCACCATTTAGTACCGGTGAAGCACGTGCGTTGCGCGGACCCAAACGACGTGACATTGGTCATGGTGCACTGGCCGAGCGATCACTGGTAGCGGTGATCCCCGACTCTGATGAATTTCCCTACACGATGCGGCTGGTCTCAGAGGTACTTTCCTCCAATGGCTCTTCTTCGATGGCCTCTGTTTGTGGTTCGAGCCTCTCGCTGATGCATGCTGGTGTGCCGATCAAGCGTCCGGTTGCCGGTGTTGCGATGGGACTCATCACTGGTGAGAATGACCAGTGGAAAGTCTTGACCGATATTCAGGGTGTTGAAGATGCCCTAGGTGATATGGACTTCAAGGTGGCTGGTACGAGTGAAGGTGTGACCGGCCTCCAGATGGATATCAAGACCACTGGTATTACCTACGACATTATGCGGGTGGCCTTCCAACAGGCCCGCGAAGGTCGTATGTTCATTCTGGAAAAGATGAACGAAGTGATCAGTGAAGCAAGTGAAGAGCTATCACCTTATGCGCCACGCATCATTACGCTGCGGATTGATCCTGAAAAGATTGGTGCATTGATCGGACCTGGTGGTAAAACCATTCGTGGCATCATCGAACAGACCGGCGCAGCTATTGATGTTGAAGACGATGGACGCGTCTTCGTTGCAACTGCCGATGGCGATTCAGCTCAGAAAGCGGTTGAGATAATCGAGTCCTTAACACGTGAGATCAAGGTTGGCGATGTATTCCTGGGCAAGGTTGTCCGTATTATGCCCTTTGGCGCGTTTGTCAATCTGGTGCCGGGTCGTGATGGCATGGTGCATGTCTCTGAGCTTGATACCCAGCGGGTCGAAAATGTTGAAGATGTCGTCCGTATGGGCGACGAAATCAATGTGATGGTGATTGATATCGAGTCAGGTAGCGGTAAGGTCAGCCTCTCACGACGCGCTGTTCTGACTGGTGAGTCGCCTGAAGAGCGTCGTTCGAGCGGTGGCGGCGGTGGTCGTGGCCCGCGTGATGGCAATGGCCGCAACGGGAATGGTGGTCGCGGCCCTCGTGATGGCGGTGGTGGCGGTTCTCGTCCTCGTGATCGAGATGATCGCTCACGACCACGACGCCGTTAGTTTCACGACATACATAACATTGGGACAGGGTAGAATGCTATCATTCTGCCCTGTTTGATTCTTCCAGCGTTGCAAGATCGTGGGCAATACGAGTAGCAGCAAACGCGTCGGTGAGGAGCGCTGTGCCAACCTGCACAGCCTGAGCTCCAGCTGCAAAGAACTGTTGGGCATCTTCAGTCGACATGACGCCACCACACCCAACTATCGGGATTGAAACGCGGGAAGCCGTACGTGCCACGGAGCGAAGCGCTATTGGTCGAACCGCTGGCCCAGAAAGCCAACCCTCCATATGTTTCCCGCTGTGTGGATCAATATGTAGACCACGTGGTGGGGATAGCAAGGTCAGTACATCAGCCCCAGCATCAACTATTTCATCAACATACTGATCAAACGTTGTCTCATCAAGCAATGGTAATTTTACAAGCAATGGCAGTTGTGTGGCGTCACGGACAGCTTTTGTGACGTTTTTTGCACGTTTGGCAATTGCGGCAACGTTGAGTTCGAGCGCCGCAATACCTTCGACTCCTTCGAGGCTTCGAGCAATGATTGCATAATCGTCGGGCGCGTTGCCCACAATGCTCAGGATGACCGGAGTTGACCACGTGGCCCAGGTGGGTGCATACTGATTGAGTACGTACTCTAGCCCAGGATTGGGCCATTGCTCCACGCTGAGTATGCCGGCGGTCGTCTCGATAATTCGTGGTGGTTCGTTCGTCCGTAGCGGGTGGAGCGAGGTCGAGCGGGTCACGATGGCGCCAAGCTGGGCGAAGTCAATGGTGTGGGCATATTCGACACCATAGCCAAAACATCCAGCAGCAGTGAGTACTGGATGTTTGATGGTGAGGCCGTATGGGTTGTGGGGTGCCAGATCCATCTATATCTCCAAGTGTTCCTGTTGTATGCCGATAGGTGTGGGTAGGCCATCGATGCTGATGATATTTTTCTCTTTGCGATAGGCCACGAGCCCATCCAGCTGCTTGTTTTGAGCAAATTTGATTAATGTATCACGTTGTTCGACATACTCATATTGCGGGACCGCAAAGCCACACGATGTTTGTACGCGGGTAACGTCACTCACAATGATCTGGCGGGCACCAGGGAGGTCCTCAAACTCAGTGTGTAGTTGGCTCCATTCTTCGTCCTCGGGAAGCACAGTATAGCCCTGGCCGTACAGACGCAGGATACGCGGTGACCCGTCGAAGGCGCAGAACATAAAGGTGATACGTCCATTCTCGACGAGATGCGCGGATGTCTCATTGCCGCTGCCGGTCAGATCGAGATAGGCGACACGGTTGGGCGAGAGGATGCGAAAGGTCGCGAGGCCCTTGGGTGAGAGGTTGACATGGCCGTTACCGTCGAGAGGGGCTGTAGCCACAAAAAACATCTGTTGGGCTTCAATAAACGTGTGTAATTCGGGTGTGATTGAGTCAAAGACTTTGGCCATGGTTCACTCCTTATATCTGATTTACCACCTCGATCTGGATCTCGCCACGTTCAGGTTGATAGACAGCGTATTTTTGGATCAAGTCCCGAATAATCGTTCGGCCTGATTCTAATCTTTCCATTTGAGAATACGCTCCTCTTGGCTATTGCTATGGGAAACTTACAGGCTCAGTATACCAGAGAAAGAAGACTTCGTGCACTATGTACGAGAGCAGGATATACTTTATGCAGGCTAACATGGTGCCTGACATCCGATATCTTTTTTCTGGCGTGATCCGTCCGGTGATTCGTTATATTCGCCATTCTCGTGCAATACTTTTATGAGTATGCTATGTCCATTACAGATAAGGAAGACGATATGCAACCGTATGAATTGTCTATGCCCCCTCAAATGTCTGAGATACGGAATGCCCCTGAGCGCCAGGTCGTGTTTGTGTTGTTGCCGCATGTTGCGGCACTTGATCTTGCTGGACCTGTTCAGGTTTTTCATTCGGCAAAGGAGCATGGGGCACGTTACACATTAACGTATAGTTCAAGTCAGTCGGTTGTCACAAGTGCACAGGGGTTGGTATTTGCAGACCTGGCACCACTACCATCGGTTGGACCGGACGATCTTGTTATTGTCCCAGGGTTTGATGTTCCATTGGCGAGCTTAGATACGCTCTCTTTTGACCCATCTGTTACGCACTGGATTGCCGAAGCGTATCAGTCAGGCGCAACCATTGCTTCGATCTGTACAGGTGCCTTTTTGTTGGGTACAGCAGGTTTGCTTGATGGACGGCGTTGTACCACACATTGGGTCATAACCGATGGATTACAGGTATACTTTCCACGGGCCCATGTTCTTGATAATGTGTTGTATGTGCATGATCAACGCATCACCACGACGGCTGGAGTTGCATCTGGTATTGACATGGCACTTTCACTTATCGAGCAGGACTACGGTGCACTGTTGGCGGCAAAAATTGCTCATTACCTCGTGATCTATATGCGCCGAAATGGCTCGCAGACACAAACGAGCATCTACTTACAGTATCGAACCCATCTGCATCCTGGTGTTCATCGTGCACAGGATCTTTTGATTGGTCATCTGGACAATCCGGTATCGTTGGAGCAACTGGCGCAGGTTGCACAGATGAGTGTACGGAGCTTTTCACGAGCCTTCAAGGAAGCCACTGGGTTGACACCTGTGCAGTATCATCAGCAATTACGACTTGAGTTAGCCGCGAATCTATTGCAAAATCCGGAACTGACCGTTGAAGATGTGGCGCTGAAGTGCGGTTTTGAAGATGTCCGTCATTTCCGTCGTTTGTGGAGTCGTTCCCATGGCTCACCTCCATCTGTCCAACGGCTAAGACATTAGTGTACTCCTGAGACTTGTATGAATAGCAACATACGTTGCGCCGTGTATGGCGCAGTGAAACTGACTCTGCGCCAAAAATTATTCTATAGGAAAGGAAAACAATCATGACTAAACAACACATCAATCCTGAAGCATTGTATGATAGCTCCGTGTTTGGTATGTCACAGGCTGTCATTGATACAACATCGGGCCTCGTTTTTGTATCTGGTCAGGTTGATTGGAACCATCAACTTGAAGTTTCCACATCATCTGTTGAAGACCAGTTGCAAAATGCACTCAAGAACCTGCGTACTGCTCTGGAGGCGGCTGGTTCATCGGTCGATCAACTGCTGCACGTACGTGTCTATATTCGTGGTGAGCTTGGTGAACACATGCGTACAGCGTCAGCGATTGTTCCTGACTTTTTAGGTGAGTCTCGTCCAGCAATCACAGCTATTGGGGTGGCGTCACTTGCATCACCAGAGACTCTGGTCGAGGTAGAGGCCACTGCTCGTGTGAATTAGGTAGTTAGTATTGCTCAAATATCTGTTCTGAATATCTATAGACCATCTGTAAAGAAACTGGAGTATTGTAATGATTCCTGCCAATGAGACCTTTGATAACACCTTTCCGTTTACACCACACTTCTCAACAGCACCTGGCTTTCGCATGCATTATGTTGATGAGGGAAATGGTCGGCCAGTGGTGCTTTTGCACGGTGAGCCGACGTGGGGGTATCTCTTCCGACAGATAATTCCGCGTCTATCCCAGAACTATCGTGTGATTGTGCCTGATCATATGGGATTTGGGAAGAGTGAGACACCGCAGGACCGAGATTATACTGTACAGGCACACGTTGATAATCTGGAAGCACTGTTTCTGGAGCTCGATCTGCGCGATATCACGTTAGTAATGCACGACTGGGGAGGTCCTATCGGTGGAGGTTTCGCACTACGCCATCTCGAGCGAATTAATCGTTTGGTGGTGACTAATACGCTTCTCCCATTGGGGTTACCTGCTGAACAGGAGTTAATGGCACAAAATGCCGCTGATTCAGTGTGGTTTCAGTGGATGACTAAGTTACATCAAAGCGACACGATGGAACCTGTTTTGAGTGAATTTGGAACTATCGTGTTAAGCCTGATGAAAACGTTACAGGGATTTGAGCGAAGTGATGTTATTACTCCAGCGTGGATACGTGCCTACAGTATGCCATTTGTATCACCTGAAGAAAGTGTCGGTGCTATCAGTTTTCCACGTAGCATTGTTGATGGCTCTGCACAGTTTGAGACGGGTAACTCACAAGCCATTGATGCACTGCGTAGAAAGCCTGCAATGATGATTGTGGGGATGCATGATAGGGCAGCGTTACCCAAGTACACAATTCCATTGTTTGAGGTTGGTTTTCCAGGTGCTCCAATCTATCAATTGTACCAAGCGGGACATTTTTTGTATGAGGACGAACCGGACGCCATCGCCGCATTGATTGAGCAGTTTGCACACCATTCCTGATAATAAAGGATATCAACGTACACAGGATTGTTGTACACAATGCTCAAGCGAAAGGAGTTATACAGTGAATGATACATCCAAGGCAATCAGTCGCACTTTTCGGGTGACCATTGATATTAATACTTGTGTTAGAACCACCCCCTCTACCGAAGGGCCGCGAACGCAGGAGGCGAATCACCATTATCAAATCCTCGTTCAGCGTCTATGCGATGAGCCAGCACATCTTGACTACCTCCTTCGTGCGTCGGCGATACAGGCTATTGGAAAGGCAGAACAAACCCTTGGAAATGCACATGGATGGAGGCATATCTCCGAACAGCAACTCTTTGAGGCAGTGATGGAAGGACTTGAGCCTGCTACACAAGCATACTTCCAAGAAGAATTGGAGGATGGTGAAAGTGTGTACTACTTTGATGGATATGATACTACAATACAGCATATCGATCTTGAAATTATCGAATGAGAGGTTATGTGCAATGAAACCTGAGGTTGCTCTGAAATGTTGTAAGGAGAACCATATTCGATGACACTTGAGATGAAACATGCTTGTCAACACTGCCAGCGTATATTGTCGCACGATACCGATACAGCCATGATTTGTTCATATGAATGTACGTTCTGCATCACGTGTGCGACTGATGTTTTTTCAAATAGGTGTCCAAATTGTGGTGGCGAATTAGTGCGTCGTCCCAGACGAGGTGTTCAAATGGCACATGCATCAGCTAGAGATACGACAAACGTATAAGAATACGTTAATGTCTTGATAGGAGATCACCAGCATTTGCAAGGCTGGTGATTTCCTATTTTTGTGATATCGTATGAAGCGTTACTGTTATGTGACGCGAGGACCAGTATGCCCTTACAAAACCGCGTAACTCCCTACTCAAGCATCGAAGTAGCCCCGGCACGTGGTCTATTGATGGGGAATCGTGGCTGCCTCCACAATGATCAGCGTGAGCTTGTTTCGCAGAGGTGGCGACATCGTGCCTGGATCAGTTGTGTATTGCAGCATGGTGATCGACGACGCACCCTGATGCAGCCACGCCACTACACCGAACTGTTCTTTCTGGATGAAGCGGTGGCATTGGCTGCAGGACATCGGCCCTGTGCACTCTGTCGACGAGCAGCCTTCGAGGCATTTCGTACCGCAGTTTCCACTCAGAGTCGTGTCCGTGCAACACAGCTTGATGCCATGTTACACAGCGAACGTGTGGCTCGTATGCGTGGGCAGGTGTCATGGAGAGATACACTTGGCAATCTGCCCGATGGGAGTATGATCGTGTTACCGGATGTGCCTGACCAGGTCTGGCTTAAGCATAAGGGCTGTCTTCTGCGCTGGTCCCACGTAGGCTACGACTGCGCTATTCCCCTTTCTGACGCACAAATTGTTGAGGTGCTGACCCCGCCCACGATCCGATGTGCCCTGGCGGCAGGCTATGAACCAATCCTCCATTCGAGCGTTGGAGGCTCCTCAGCTCTTGGAAGCTAACAGATTGAGCAAGCCCTAAATTCAATATAGATCTAACCCAATAAATATTGACAGGCTATCTAGATGATTTTATAATAAAGTCCGTCTGGACGGTTTTATGCAGAGAGACAAAGCGTATTATGAAACAACGTAGAAGTTCTCAATCTGTTGAACAAGCGGTTGATCTCAATCAGAAATCCTGGCAGGCTACCAAATCCGATGCCATGCGAAGACGCATTCTTGATGCCGCTGCAGTCCTTGTTATGCGAACAGGGATTACATCGCTCACAATCTCTTTGGTTGCAAAAGAGGCCGGGGTAAGTAAGGGTGGCGTCTTACATCACTTTGCAACCAAACAGGCTTTGATCAACGGATTGATCAGGAGGGTATTTGATGATTTAACTTATCAGATTGAGCAGGAGATGATTCGTAATCAAGAACGAGGTGCTTGGTCACGTGCATTCATCACGGTTTGTTTATCAAAAGAGTCTCCGATGGCTGTCTTAGTGAAAGCCCTGAATCCTGTTCTCAATCTTACACCCGAGATTGCACATCTTGAAGAACAGTACTACGCCTATGCGCTCAATGGTCTCCAGCGAGATGGTTTTACTGTCTCTGAGGCGCTTATTATTGCATTGACTATCTCCAGCTTTATTGTTGCTGAAGCCCCCAACGTTATCGCTCAAACTAAAGTTTTACGTACTGAATTACTCCGGCAAGTTGACGAAGTCACAAAGAGAGACGATTGAAGAGTAGGCGAGTCATTTAACATTTGTTGGTGCTGTTTGTGGATAGAGTATATTGACATAATAAAAACCGTCTAGACGGTTTTGATATTAATTACAACCCGAACCTATTTTTTAGGTCTACCGAGATATGTTCCGAAACGCTTGTACAGGATGCGCCTCGAACCGACAGCTGAAATCTATTTTGTCATATGGGTAGCAGATTACGTGAAAGGGTTCTCATAAGGTGAAAAAACGTGTGGTTATTGCAGGGCTTGGTGATACTGGACTGCTTATAGCCGTATCTCTTAGCAAGGAGTTTGATGTAGTAGGTATTACACCCAAACCTGGTATGGTGAGTGGACAAGATGTGGGTGGTCGTTTGGCATGGTCTGAGTCATGGAAGAAAAGCAATCTCATATACTTTCATCAGTACAAACGATTAGATAATGTACGTATTGTGCGAGGCTTTGTTACATCGATCAACGCAGAGAAGTCTCTAGTAACTATCAGGCTCCTTGATGGTACAGAATACGTTGAGCCATACCATGTGTTAGTGATCTCATCTGGTGTTCAGAATGGATTCTGGAGGACTAACAACGCCGACAGCTTTCCGGTTATTGAAGCAAAAATTGACTCTATCAGCCAGCAGGTCGCGACGGCCCAAACAGTAGCAGTTATTGGTGGTGGTGCAACGGGTGTTAGTGTCGCTAACAACCTAGCAGAGCGGTATCAAGATAAAAGCATACACTTGTTTTATGGTAGAGACCATCTCCTCCCAGATTATCATCCAAAGGTTCAGTCTCAGATCAGAACGCACCTCTTGAAACTGAATGTTCATTTACATCCAAACCACAGAGCAAAGGTTCCAGATGGGTTTATGTGTGATAGGGTGACGTCAGAGCCAGTTGAATGGGAGATGGGTCAGTCATCATTTCATGCAGATGTTGTCATTTGGGCTGTCGGTAGGGTGTCACCTAATAACACTTTCATTTCACCAGATATGCTCGATAATAATGGGTTTGTGAGGGTAGAATCAACATTACAAGTTTCTGGTTATGATAACGTCTTTGCGGTTGGGGATATCGCCGCTTCCGATATTCATCGAAGTTCCGCACGTAACGATGGTCATGAAATTGTGACACACAACATTCGTACCGTACTCTCAGGCACTGTATCGAAAATGAAAAAGTACAAGCCTTCTTCGTACCGATGGGGAGAGATCTTAGGTGTACAAAAGACTGGTTTGCGGGTCTTCACTTCAAATGGCATGAGTGTGTGGTTTTCGAAGCGGGTAGTGAATTGGTTTCTCTTCCCAATTGTTGTACGTCGGTTTATCTACAAAGGCATACGGACAAAAGAGCAGGCGTTTGCCTTAAAACAGAAACACAACGATTTGCATTAACCGTGTAGGAAATCGTCTCCGGTACATAAGTTCTGTAAAAGTCTTGCACCACTTATGGCGCAGTGATTGTTACCGATGCAGGATGGAACACAGGATAACAGGTCAAGGGAAGTTTCTATCTTTGAGCATGTGTAGTTACAAACAATCGTTAAAACCACTCTCACGCAAATCTGATTCTATCAACGATTTTCAGATGGTGATAGCAAAGTATATGCACATTGATTAGACTACCACCGATTGCCATTTACCTGAGTGGAAGCGCCAGAAAGCCAGCGCTGC
>JBCDFA010000038.1:0-32656 GCA_039178835.1 Chloroflexota bacterium | reverse complement strand
CCGCCTCGACCCCGACGATGGCCCCCTGACCATCGGGCGTTGTGTCTCGGTTGACTACGAGGGCGACATGGCCCTTGAAATCGAAAGTGAGCCCGCCAGCGACTGTGACAATGCACCCAACCCACCTAACCCAGGGGGATTCAGTGTATATCTCCCTCTAATCATACGATAAAACTGCTAATCTATTACATGTAAAGAACAGTCAATGAGGACTATATAGTCCTCATTGAACACTTTTGGGACTCTACAAAAAAGAACTCAATTTACATTCTCCCTATAGTCATACAACTATGAAGCAACACGAATTGCCTTTGTCTAGGCATGCCAACTAGTCTAATCGCTCAGCCAATATTCAGTTTAAGCTAAGCGTAATTACAGCTTTGGTAGATAATCTATATACACGAAGATAGTCTTATAAGGTTCTCACTATAGTAAATACTAAAAAGGAATATATACGATGAAAAGAGCAACTTCGCCTCTCAAATTACTGTATTTCATCACTGCAGGTATTGGCATTACGTTACTAGTGGTTGTTTTGATAGCATTACAGGAAAATCGAGCACAATCAAGTATGTCGGCTCAACTTAATTCGAATGAAATAACTGACACTGTGAACGACCAAAATAATAACGCCCCAAGTGAAACAACCAGTGCTGAAACAGACCAGGAGAACAGCATAAGAACTGATGACGACTACTACGGTTTCATCGAGTCCCGGCCCAACGGCACCGCCAGCACCTGGGTCATCAGTGGCCGCAACTTCACCGCCACCGACAACACGCACCTTGACTCCGACGATGGTCCGCTTACCGTCGGCCAATGTGTTTCGGTTGACTATGAGGGTGACCAAGCTCTTGAGATCGAGAGCGAACCGGACAATGACTGTTGAGATGACAACTCAATCGACCAGAATGTAACCAGTGTGTAGTATCCTGGTGGACTGATTAGATAGACTGGGAGGGTTTGAGCACCCTCCCATAGCTTTTTAGAATGAGAGAAAGTAGATCTAGGTTGCCAAGCAGCTAACACATCAGTCGGTATTCACATAATTATCTGCGACGTCAGGCTCAAAGCAACAAAGATCGCGACTGAAAGTGCGATAGCAAGTACCAAGCTACGCTGACCCACAAGCACATAACATACTGCCGGTATAAGTAGCACAATGAGCATAACTATGACGCCATACCAACTTATAAGTGCTGCCAGCGTCAGACCACCGACCAGAGAGAGCATGTCCTGCATATATTCCAGCCACGAACATGGACGTGGTGAACTGATGAAGGGCAATAAACCACCACAAGTTCCTCGATAACCAAAGGCAATCCAGATCACCTGGATACACACTCCGATGAGCAATACCGCTCCTTCTACAATGGCAAGTCGAACGAGATGTGTTTGAATGGTTGACGACATAATCAGCGTTCTCCTTATATGTGCATTTCAGATGTCCTAAAAAGATGAACGTGATTCCTGTCTATAATTTGCAAATGGTTAAAAGAAACTTGTTATCGATTGAAGAGATTTCTGAGATTGAAAACTTGATAGCAGTTGATTGTAGCATCTGGCATCAATTGTGCATATCGTACTACAAGATTTACTTGGGCAATGCATATGCGGGAGGAATAAATGACGTTACGTAGTATACGTGCCATACAAGGTACAACACTTCAGGCAATTGATGGTCCAATTGGCTGGGTTGATCATATGCTTTTTGATGATGTGCAATGGACTGTACGTTACCTGGTTGCAAACACGGGCAACTGGTTGTTTGGCCGCAGAGTATTGCTATCACCATACGCGGTCGAGGCCGTCGACTGGGATGAGAACAATATCCGACTTAACCTTACTCGCCAACAGATCGAGGACAGCCCACCATTAGCCACCAATCAACCGGTCTCGCGACAGTTTGAAACAGATTTTGCTGATTACTATCGCTACCCAATCTATTGGGGGAGCATGGGGTCCCTCGAAATGGGGGCGCCACTCGCGACCGCCGAACCTGTGCCACCTGTGACCGAGACCGACTCAGTACCGACTGGTGATCCACACCTTCGCAGCACAGAGGAAGTCATTGGGTATAACATCGAAGCCCATGATGATGACCTGGGGCACGTTTCGGACTTTGTTGTTGACGATGAGACGTGGGTTATACGCTATATGGTTGTGGCAACACGCAACTGGTTGCCAGGGAAGAAAGTTCTGGTCTCACCTGGTTGGATCAGCGAAGTGAGTTGGCTGGAAAACAGTGTCATCGTTGATCTGGATAAGGAGACCATCAAAAACGGGCCAGAATACGATCCTGACGCACTTCTTGACCGCGAGTTTGAGGCCACGCTATACCAGCACTATGGGAAGACCACCTACTGGGAGCAATCGGTAAATCAGGATAAGTAGATTATTATTATATTACAGGAGGTTGTAGTGGGATATAAGATACAGAGTTTTCATGGGCGTGATATGGAGTATGCGACTGCTGTAGAAAATGCCGAAGCAGGTGCATTGCTGTGGCTCTCAACTCAGTTGGGTATGACCTTAGTAGGAACAGCCACAACGGCCTGTGTGGATCGTGATGGATCGTACCTCTATAGCATCACGTTTACCTATCAGGAGGAGGTAGGGGAACCAAGGACAAATATGGGTCTTTAATAAAAAATCAGTACACACATGTTCAATGTTGTAGACATAGATATCTGTCGAAGTAGTAAGCGAAACATATGCAAGTATCGCTCATTTTTAGATTTTCTCTTTGGGTACCTTGCTTGTAGCATTGGCCGCGTGTGACGGCGATAGACAAGTCAGCGGTCCTGAAGCCACAATGGAGGCACAGGTAGTCAATCCAGGAGTCGTCGGAGACCCTGAACGTGGCGAAGAATACTTCAATCAAGTGATCGATGGATTTCCACCTTGTAGTTCGTGTCACGCTGTGAAAGCTGGTGAGTCAATCGAAGGTGCTCCAAACCTGCACAATGTAGCAGAACTTGCAGAGACACGGATGGAGAATGTTACAGGTCCAGCATATCTGTATTCGGCAATTCGTGTACCGAATGGTCATGTTGTCGAAGGCTACGACGATGTTATGCCGGACTATGGAAATGTCCTTACTGATCAGCAAATTCAGGATCTTGTAGCATATCTGCTGATTCTTCAGGACAATGGGCCGATCCCTTAGTTCAATCCATCAGCATAACGTATGCTTGATAAGGTGTCTTTATAATCAAAAACCCAGGTAATATGTTATTGCCTGGGTTTTCTGTTTCCAATAATATTGGATGTAGCTATACATACTTAGTTTTGTAAAATCAATTGGAACAATGATGAGAGTCTTGTGTCGATCTTATCTCCGACCTAACCTCACCCGAATCCACCTGACGGCGAGTTGTACATTTGCACGCAGAAGAAAAAGCAGAAGTTGTGGCAAGCTCTTGCGGTCTGGATGCGTGCGACCTTCTGCTACTTTCCTGTCGGCTTCGGCCATCATCTCATCAATGATACCCAGTTCTTTATGCAATGTCTGCAATTCCTGTTGGTTTTTGAAGGTGTAGGCTTCAAAAGTTACTTTGCGTTTTGGATTCATGGGCATTTCCTTCTTCAGAGACCTTAAAAGTTTATATCTGACACCACGATTACAACCTGCGACGGAATGCTAGACCGCCAATGGATCGTATACTGGAGCGCAATACAAAAATCAGGAAACAATATTATGCGACCCTTTACCCAACTCACCAAACAAGGCCAAGTTCGGCGACTGCGGCAGCTCGCCATCAACGTATTGCCGCACTATAACCTCGCCGACGCCACGTTGAAATTTCTCCAGCATGGCGAAAACACCACGTTCCGTGTCAAGACAAATCCCTCTGGCCTGACAAACGGGCCATTTCTTGATGGGCACTATCTGCTACGTATTCATGGAGCCAGCCACAACACAACGGCCCAGATCAACGCTGAACAGGTGTGGCTCAAAGCCCTTCGCGACGACATTGGACTGGCAGTGCCTGAGCCGCTATTTGTCCAAACAAACAATAGTTTCATCATCGAGTCTGCTGCGCCGGGCGTACCAACACCACACACCTGTTCGATACTACGCTGGTTGCGCGGACGTCTGTATGACGCACCCAAACCATACCATATGGAGAAAGTTGGTGCATTGATGGCGCACCTCCATAACCACGCACGACAGTGGCAGCCACCAGCACACTTTACCCGCCGCCGCTGGGATTGGGAGGGGCTATTTGGTGATAACGCAGGCTTTGGCGTTGATGGTGCAACCGTTTGGTCGATGCTCCCAACGCAGTACCACGACGCCTTCCGCACAGTGGCGGACCAGATGGCGCAGGCGATGCAGACGCTCGGTGAAAGCAACGAGGTCTTTGGTTTGATCCACGCTGACCTGCATTTTGGCAATGTCTTGTTTGCCGATGGCGAAGCACGGGCCATTGACTTCGACGATTGCGGGTTTGGCTACTGGATCTATGATGTTGCCACGACTCTGGAAGACTGGCGAACCTCTCCAGAGTGGCCGATGTGGCGTGATGCACTCCTCAAGGGGTACGGAAACATCGGCAACATTTCGCACGATCAGATGGCTTATCTTGATACCTTTATCGTTGGGCGTAGTGTGTCCATAGGGCTGTGGGCAGTAGCTCAGGCCATCGAGAAGCCGAATTTCCGGGCTAATCTTGACCGCTGGCTCACAAATATTGCCAAACTGGTCGAACTACATCTGCAAGACAAACTCCCGTCCTAATCGGGTGCCGCCATACTTCTCAGGTCTGTGCTATAATCTCGCCTCAGGATATAGCAATAGGTTGAGGATGGTCCATGAAGACAGACCGGCCGAGCATTTCGGCCTTTTTTCCCGCTTTCAACGACGGCGGCACCATTGCCAGCATGGTGATTATGGCTTTACAAACGCTGGAAGAGCTGACTGATGACTACGAAGTGATTGTGGTCGAGAACGGCAGCAGCGACTATACGGTTGCGGTGCTGGAAAATCTGGCTCGACACTACAAGCACTTTCGGTATATTTCGCATCATAAGCCGCTTGGCTATGGTGGTGCACTGCGGATAGGCTTTGCAGAGTGTCAGAAAGACCTCATCTTCTATACCGACGGCGACGCGCAGTACGATCCACGTGAGGTGCGGCAACTCCTACCGGCCCTCAGTGATGACATCGACATCGTGAATGGCTGGAAGATCGACCGTAACGACCCGATCCATCGGATCATCATCGGGCGGATGTACCACCATATCGTGAAGACGCTGTTCAATTTCAAACTCCGTGATGTAGATTGTGACTTTCGACTAATTCGTCGCGACGTGTTCGACACGATTGACCTTGAGTCGGACAGCGGCACGATCTGCCTTGAGATGGTCAAGAAACTTCAGGATGCCAACTTCCGCTTTGCCGAAGTGCCTGTGCATCACTTTCACCGCGCCTATGGCAAAAGCCAGTTCTTCAATTTCCCTCGCCTGTGGCGTACCGGCATTCAATTAACACAATTATGGTGGAAGCTTATGGTCAAGCGCGACCATCTGCGCCAGATTGCGGCGCGTCGGCAGGCCCAGGCACGGCGTGTGGAGCTTCAGACTGTATCAGTAAACGATGAGTAAGGTGCACGGTTCGCGCAGCATCCGCAAATCTGCATCAGATGGAAAGCATGAACGATTACGCAAAGACGTTTGACGGCGTACATATTTTGATTACGGGCGGTCTTGGGTTTATTGGTTCCAGCCTCGCACGGCGACTGGTCGAACACGGCGCACACGTTACACTGGTCGATTCGCTCATCCCGATCTATGGTGGCAATCAGCGCAATATCGCTGGCATTGAAGACCATGTACGGATCAATATCGCCGATGTGCGCGACGAACACTCGATGAATTACCTGGTGCAGGGGCAACACTTCCTGTTCAACCTCGCCGGACAATCATCACACCTCGACTCGATGCGCGACCCATTCACCGACCTGGAGATCAACTGCCGCGCCCAACTCTCGATTCTGGAAGCCTGCCGCAAACACAACCCTGACCTCAAAATCGTTTACACTTCTACCCGCCAGATGTATGGCAAGCCCGACTATCTGCCTGTCGATGAGCGCCACTTGCTCCACCCAACCGATGTCAACGGTGTCAACAAAATGGCGGGCGAATGGTACCACATCGTCTACAACAATGTCTATGGGATTCGTGCTTGTGCGCTTCGGCTGACCAACACCATTGGGCCACGAATGCGGGTCAAAGACGCACGTCAGACCTTTCTTGGCATCTGGATCAAAAAACTCATCGACGGTGAGCCGATCCAGATCTGGGGCGATGGCACCCAGATCCGCGATTTCACCTATGTGGACGATGCCGTCGAAGCGCTCTTGATGGCCGGAGACAACCCCACCGCCGATGGGCAGGTGTTTAATCTGGGCAGTGACGAGACGATCAACCTGCGCGATCTGGCCGAACTGCTGATCGAAATCCATGGCAGCGGACAGTACGAACTCATCCCCTATCCCGCCGACCGCAAGCCCATCGACATTGGCGACTACTACAGCGACTATCGCCTCATCCAGGGACGACTGGGATGGCGTCCCAAAGTCTCGTTGCGCGAAGGACTGCAACGGACGCTGGCATTCTATCAGGCAGAAAAGGATTTTTATTTTGGTGATGAGGCTGCTGGAAAGTGAACGCAACGATGATACCATTCGGCGATTTGAAACGCCAGTACGAAACCATCAAGGCTGAGTTGGATGCTGCCGCAGCACGAGTGCTGGCAAGTGGCTGGTATGTTCTGGGGGCAGAAGTCACCGCGTTTGAGGAGTCCTTCGCAGTGTTTTGTGGAACCGCACATGCGGTTGGTTTGGGTAATGGCACCGAGGCGCTCCAACTGGCCCTGACTGCGCTTGGCGTTGGCCCCGGCGACGAGGTTATTACCGTGGCGAATGCGGGTGTACCGGGGAGTATCGCTATTGTGCAGAGCGGCGCACGCCCTGTCTATGTCGATGTCGCCGAGCACAGCCACAACCTCGACCCTGCACTTCTCGAAGCCGCCATTACGCCACGTACCAAAGCCATTATGCCGGTGCACCTCTATGGGCGCATGGCCGACATGGACGCCATCATGGAGATCGCCAAACGTCACAACATCCCTGTTGTGGAAGATGCTGCACAGGCCCATGGCGCAACCTATCACGGAAGTATGGCAGGCAGTATCGGTGCGTGTGGTTGCTTTAGTTTCTACCCCAGCAAAAATCTGGGCGCACTCGGCGATGGTGGCGCCATCGTCACCAATGATGCGGAACTCGCCCATAAGCTACGCCAGCTACGGGAGTATGGCTGGGAGCGCAAATATCATATCGCCCGCACCGGCGGGATCAACTCTCGACTCGACACGTTGCAGGCCGCATTGCTCTCGGTGAAATTGCAACATCTCGACACATGGAACAAACGTCGCCGCCAGCTTGCAGCATACTATCGCACGCTGCTGGAACACACTAATCTGGTCCTACTCGAAGATCAGGAAGGCCACGTCTACCACCTCTATGTGGTACGAACGCCAGAGCGCGACCATCTGCGGAGCGCGTTGCGCGAGAACGGCATCGGCACCGACATTCACTATCCTTTGCCAGCCCATCAGCAGCAGACTCTGGCGCAGTATGCACCACCCGGCGGCATGCCGATCACTGAGCGACTAGCCAGCGAGATACTTTCGCTCCCGCTCTACCCAGAACTCACTGAAGCAGAAATTGAGACGGTTGCATCCGTTCTACAAGAGGCCCAGCAATGAATACAAAACGCGCCATCCCGTGGTACAACCAGATCAAGCGACGCTGGTTTGCTGTCGCAGCAGTATTTCTGGCCATGTGGTTTCTGGTCATCAGTTACACCCGTGTCTGGCCATTCGACCTTGATATTGGCGTCAGCGATGCGCGTTTTGTCAACCAGGTTGATACAGACAATGCACCACCGGGGTTTCACGCAGTAGAGGATTTTGCGGGAACAACGATTCGCTGGACCAGCGGTGATGCCACCATTTCGCTCCCTCGCTCAACCGATGGTCGTGCAGTGTTGGTAAAATTACGCCTGCTCAACAGCCGACCAGACGGCCAACCCGATCCGCAGATGCGTATCACCGTCGATGGCGTGACTCATGGGGAGTTTAGCGTGCCACGCGCCGCAGGTGGGCGAACCTATGAGATTCTGGTGCCGGGCGGTATCCGCTTTGATTGGGCCACCCGCATTCAGCTACAAAGCGACACCATCACGCTGCCAGACGACCCGCGCCCACTCGGTGTGGCGGTCGACCAGGTGACGCTTGAGCCAATTGGCCAAGGAATGGTCCTACCCTCACTGTGGATGGTGGTGTGGAGCCTCGCGCTCGGTGTGCTGGCTTATGTTCTGCCACGCAGCGTGGGAGTCCATCCGGCGCTGGCTTTTGGCATTGCGTCACTGCTCTCGCTTGCTGTTGCCGTGGGGATCGCAGCGCGTCCCCTTGAGGTCCTGCCATTTGTGCAGCGTATCGCCGGGTTGCTTGGTGTGGGCATGGTTGGGGTGTGGCTAGCACGCTGGCTGGCGCCCATACAGCGCGACCCACAGCGTGGTTTGAT
Source organism: Chloroflexota bacterium (assembly GCA_039178835.1). Lineage (GTDB taxonomy): Bacteria > Chloroflexota > Chloroflexia > Chloroflexales > Roseiflexaceae > AL-N1. Next base: position 24,062 of record JBCDFA010000038.1, on the reverse strand, counting down.
CATACGCGGCGCCCAACTGCCGATCTATCTGGCCATCGCCTGGTGGATGGGTCCGCTCTTCCAGCTTGTGATGACCCTCGACGAAGCCCGAAACGTCACTCCGGCACCAGCTACCATGTGGCTCGGCGGTGTAACGCTGATCGCGTTGGTTGCCGTCGGCCTCTGGTATGCCCTGCAACAACGCAACGGCGCACAGCCCAACCCCGCCCGACTCACTCACTGGGCGCTGGCTATTTTCGCCGTTGTAGCTGTCGTCCACCTTGGGACGATGCTCCAGTTTGCCTTTACACGCAGCGGCCCCGACTTCTGGATTCTGTTCAAAGGTGCGCGTGAGTGGGTGCGTGGCGGATCACTCTACGACCTTGAGGCTGTGACCACCAACCACTTTGGCCATGTGTTCAAAGTTCCGCCCTTCTATGGCATGCTATTTACGCCGTTTGTTTTTGAAGATGGCTTACGCATTCTTTTATTTCACCGTATCCTGAACGTCCTCTTGCTGGCTGCAACGGCCATCCTGTGGCTCCGCATGTTCGATATTCGGATCGTCTCGGTGATGGGCGCAGGGCTACTTATTTTGCTTAATTTCCGCCCGCTTGCCGATACCATCGCCTTCGGACAGATCGATCTGGCACTCTTGCTTGTTCTCACAGCGGCACTCTGGGCAATGCGGCGTGAACGTCATCTGTTTGCGGGCGTACTCATCGCGCTGGGGACGCTGTTCAAGATCTATCCGGTGATCCTCCTGGCCTTTTTCTTTATCAAACGACACTGGATGGGGCTGGTTGGTTTCGTGGTGGGTATGCTGGCGTTCAACGGCATAGCAATCGCGGTGATGGGCTGGGAGATGCACCGGGTCTATCTGCTCGACGTGGTTCCACGGATCGGCGGCACCACCGCATGGGTGGAAAACCAGACCATTGCCGGCTTCCTCTCGCGACTGAGCATCTCGCCCACAGAGACAGTCATGGTTGATAATCAAACGACCATCCTGATAGCCAATGCGCTATCAGTGTTGCTGTCGGTGCTGGCGTGTGTGCTGACGCTTGGGCGTGCGACAACGAAAACCACAACCTATGCGTTGCAGTACAGTCAGTATCTTTTACTGATGGTGCTCGTCGTCCCGGCGGCGTGGATGCACTATCAAACCTTGCTGATTGTACCCTTCGCCGCATTGCTACTCCATCTGCGGGATCGAGAGGTGAGTTTTACACAGGCGGCATTGCTGGCAACCAGTTTTGCCCTGATCGCATATGGCAATCAGTGGAGCTTCTACGATGGCACGATTATGGGCGTCCTGACCGTCGCGGGAGTCTCGTATAAGTTCTATGGTATGTTGCTGCTTGGGGGCTTATTGGTGAAAGCACTACTTGAAGTACCTATTGAAGTTCCCAATTGGCGACTTCTCCTCCAGCGGGTGAAATCTGGAGCAAATCAACCAAAGGCAACATCGTCATAAAACTGGAAACGCCCAGGTGCGACATCATCGTCACACCTGGGCGAATGGTAACCACCGCTCCCCTCTTCAACGCTCCCTCGGGCCAGCCTTCGCTGATCTTACTCCTTCAAACAAAAAAATTCAATGCAAAAAATTTTAATTTTATCTAAGCTACTCTTTAGACACTACACACTGCTTACGATACTCAACTCACAACTGTTTTTTCTCTACGCATTTGATACTTGTAGTATATATGTGAACGATGACTTGCGTAAGAGGAAAATTCCCTTTTATGATCGGGGAATTTTTCCCGATTGATCTCGTGTAGCCTCACTCGCTCACAACTCTTGCTTTGCGAATGCCAAGCGTGCCCATACTACAAGGCATATCAGAAACCCCATACCCCATACACCGAACACAAATATTGTTGTAGTGCTACTGAATGAAAAAAGCATGCTGCTCCGAAGGAACAGTAAACCCATCCCCTTAAAATACCAAGAAACTGTGCTATTTTTTCCTGCTTTTGTACCTTTGTACGTAGCTGTGGTGTTGAAAAGTGGCTACTCCAGATACGCCACCAAGACCTCGAGCAATATATGGGCGTAGCCCAGAAATGATCACGACTACAATGCCAGCAGTAATGAGTAACAAATCTGTAGGTAGCGGCATGGTGGTAACTCCCTCTCGTTTTCAAAACAATAATAAGGGCCTACACACGCTTTTTTCATTTACTACACAGCGAGTGTAATTTTATTATGGAAGCTACTAAATATACTTTCAATCATATCAAATATTGTACCAACACAACAGGGAAAACTTCCCAATTGTAGACATTCTTCTTGATATGTATTGTTTGACAGCCATCTCTGCTCGTGGTATCGTTCGAATATTACCAATATACCTGTACTCGCTAGGGGAGCCAGATGAGTCTGGCTGAGAGGGTGGCCCAACCGATGCCACTGACCCTTGAACCTGACCTGGGTTATGCCAGCGTAGGAAAGCGTCACTATACCAGAGATCGCTGACCAAGCCCAGGCCAGTGATCTTTTTTTGTGAAAGGGAAACACTATGATACGTAGTATGATGTTGTTGTTTATTGCCATCCTGCTTGCCTCGTGTGGAAGCCAACCGACTGTAGCGACGGAAGAGGCAGCACAGGCAGATACGGACGTTGATACAATCCAGGCAGATACTACTACAGATGCCTCACTTGTCATTATGTCCCACGATAGCTTTAATGTCAGTGAGGAGGTGATTCAGGCATTCGAGGAGCAAGAGGGCATTACTGTTGAGATACTCCCCTCTGGTGACACGGGCTCGGCACTGAACAAAGCTATTCTGAGTAAAGATGCCCCTCTGGCAGATGTGTTCTTTGGCGTTGACAACACCTTCCTGAGCCGTGCACTCGAAGCCGATATCTTCGAGTCATACGAGTCTCCGGCACTCGCCAATATTCCCGAGGAGTTCCAACTCGATCCCGAATATCGCTTACTGCCCATCGACTACGGGTATGTCAATATCAATTATGACCAGAGCTACTTGACAGAGAACGAGCTTGCAGTCCCTGAAACACTCGAAGTACTGACCGAACCAGGCTGGGAAGGCAAACTCATCGTGCAGAATCCCGCTACATCGTCGCCTGGTCTCGCGTTTATGCTGGCTACCATTGACTATTTTGGCACCGAGGGTGATTACACATGGCTTAACTTTTGGAGCGATCTACGAGCGAATGACACATTGGTAACAGATGGCTGGGAAGAGGGTTACTACACACATTTTAGCGGCTCAAGTGGTGCAGGACCTCGCCCACTAGTGGTTTCCTATGCAACCAGCCCGGCGGCAGAAGTCTTCTTTAGCGAAGGCGCACTGACCGAGCCACCAACGGGCAATCTGCTGGCGGGGAGTTTTCGCCAGATCGAGTTTGCCGGCATCCTGAGCGGTACAGAGCAACGAGAGGCAGCCGAACGATTTATCGACTTTATGTTAAGTGCCACTTTCCAGGAAGATATCCCACTACAAATGTTTGTGTACCCGATACTTCCTGATGCGGCCCAACCTGATGTGTTTGAGCAGTTCGCGCAGGTCCCTGAAGAAACGGCTGCTATTAGCCCAGAAGAGATCGAACAGAACCGCGAACAGTGGATCGAGGCATGGACGGAGGCGATGCTGCGTTAACAGGAGAAGTAGACCCTTAGGATTGCCTTTCATGGCTTCCCTGTCACGTTTTTGGTGACATCAGATAGTTCAAACAGGAGCAGATGGCAGGGACTTTTAGGGTTTGGATATACCCCAACCTTTAGGGTCTCTCCAATCTATGACATCTCTACGCACAATTGCATACGGTCTGCCCCTTCTGTTTCTCGCGGTGTTCTTCTTCTACCCACTCGCTGCAATCCTTCAGCTGAGCTTTGGTGATTTTGCGAGCGGTGGACTGGCGCGGCTTGTCTCCGATGGATACTATGTGCGGGTGCTTTGGTTTAGCACCTGGCAGGCGGCGCTCTCGACAGTGCTCACACTCATCACTGCACTGCCTGCCGCCTATGTCTTTGCACGTTACGACTTTCCAGGCAAAACACTGTGGCGTGCGGTTGCCACAGTCCCTTTTGTGATGCCAGTTGTCGTCGTGGCGACTGCGTTTGTTGCGTTGCTTGGGCCACGCGGCATGCTCAACACGACATTACAATCGCTCTTCGGTCTGGAACAACCACCACTGGAAATAGTCAATACGCTGGGAGCCGTGCTTCTCGCCCATGTCTTCTATAACTACAGCGTGGTGTTGCGGATAGTCGGGAGTTTCTGGGGCACTCTCGACCCACGGTTAGAGCAGGCCGCCGCCGTTCTGGGCGCCAGTCGTTTCCGAGTCTTTCGCGAGGTAACATTGCCTCTGTTGTTGCCATCGATTGGTGCGGCCGCCTTGTTGGTGTTTATCTTCACCTTTTCGAGCTTTGGGGTGCTCTTGATTCTGGGTGGGCCACGATTGGCAACGATTGAAGTGGAGATCTACCGCCAGACGGCACAGCTACTGCGACTCGATATTGCCGCAGCCCTAGCACTCACTCAGATGTGCGCTACACTGTTGATGACTTTGCTGTACACTCAACTGCAAACGCGCTTTACCGTGCCACTCGATCAACGTGCCCGTGCCGCCAATACTAGACCAGCGCACACAAGGGGGGACTGGCTCATTATCGGTGGCAATACAGTTGTTATCTTGGTGTTGCTGGTTGCCCCCATGCTGGCCCTTGGGCTACGTTCGATCACCTCGCTCACTGCGGACGACTCAGCCTTGACACTGAACTACTATCGTTTGCTGAATATCAACCGCACGGGCTCATTCTTCTTTGTGCCGCCAACCCAAGCCATTGTCAACTCGCTCGTCTTTGCAGGTGCAACCACACTCCTTTCCTTGCTCGTTGGTGTCCCCGCTGCCTACCTGATTGCCCGACAACGCTCACGCACGCAGAATGGGCAATCAGGTGCACGTTTTACGTGGCTCCTTGATCCGTTGTTTATGTTGCCGCTTGGAACAAGCGCCGTCACGCTTGGGCTGGGCTACATCGTCGCGCTGGGAAGCCCACCAATCAATCTGTTACGTTCCCCACTGTTGATACCGGTCGCCCATACACTGCTGGCTTTTCCCTTTGTCGTGCGGAGTCTACTCCCGGCGCTCAGAGGTCTTGATCCGCGATTACGAGAAGCGGCGAGCATTCAGGGAGCAGGACCACTGCGGGTCCTCCGCGAGGTAGATATTCCCCTTCTCTTTCCAGCCTTACTGGTTGGAGCAGTATTTGCATTTACCGTCTCGCTTGGTGAATTTGGTGCCACGTTGCTCCTTTCACGACCAGACTACCCGACCATTCCGATTGCAATCTATCGTTTCCTTGGACAACCTGGTGCTGAAAACTATGGACAGGCGTTAGCCCTGAGCACCATCCTGATGATCATCAGCGTCCTGTGCTTTCTGCTCCTCGAACGTATACGTTATCGAGATATTGGAGAGTTTTAACACAACAGGAACATCCATTGTATGCCTTTTACGAGTACTATATGTACACACGTGTCAAACACAACACTACATCTTTGTAATCATTCTAGATAGCAATCATCATTTGAGACCCAATTTTGACAGACTGGAACACCATGTCATTGCCTGAAATTGCTGACTACCCAGACCGATACCAGTTTCGTTTTTGCCCGCTCTGTGCCACACCTCTGGAGCAGTGCACACATCACGGACGCACACGACTGGTTTGTCCTGATGACGGTTGGACCTTTTTTCCCAACCCCAACATTGCAGCAACGGTTGTAGTAGAGTATCAGGGAGGCATTGTGTTGCTTCGTCGGGCCATTCCACCAGACCAGGGAATCTGGCATTTGCCGATTGGCCATCTCGAATTTGGCGAGTCACCAGAACAAGCGGCCCTACGTGAGGCATCAGAGGAGACCGGCCTCATTCTTGAAGACCCCGTCTTTCTCGACTTCGAGCACAGCCCATCCTACGGCGATGCAGCTATGTTCTATATCGTCTTTTGCTATCGCGCACGCGCTACGGGTGGTGAACTACAGGTTGACCATGAAAACAGCGATATTCGGGTAGCGTCGTTCGATGACATTCCTGAACTTAAGTGGTCTTCACAGCGACGAGCATTGGCCGTCTGGCAGAAATGGCGTGCAACATACCATTGAGACATATATGCTATAATTGGAACAATTCTAAATTAGCTACTCACGAAATGACAAAGTGTCGATGTAGTAAAAGAGAAAAGGTAGTTGAATTATGATGAGCGAAACCGTTCAAAAAGCTATCAATGAGCAAATCACGCTCGAATTTACCGCTTCCCATGTCTATCTTTCGATGTCGGCCTATTTTGAGTCCATTAATCTATCGGGGTTCGCCCATTGGATGCGAGTGCAGAGTGAGGAAGAGCGTGAACATGCGCTCAAACTCTTCGATTTTGTACACGACCGTGGCGGGCGTGTGCTGATTCAGGCCATTGAGGAGCCGCAGATCGAGTTTGCCTCACCACTCAGCACCATGGAACTCGCGCTGAAGCACGAGCAGAAAGTCACCGCGTCGATCCATAACCTGTACAATCTGGCTATCAAAGAAAATGATCTTCCGGCTCAGAATATCTTGCGCTGGTTTATCGATGAGCAGGTTGAGGAAGAGAAAAATGCCGACGATGTCATCCAGCATCTCAAGCTTGTTGGCAACGACGGTACGGGGCTTCTTATGATAGATCGTGAACTCGCCGGACGCACTGATGAAGAAGAAGATGGCGAATAGTCCTGATGTAATAGAGACACCTGTTGGGAGGGCTGAACAACGCGCTCCCAACACATCCTTCCTCAAACTTCAGTCCATCACCAAACACTACAACTCTATTCCAGCCCTACATAATGTCGATCTGTCCATCGAAGAGGGCAGCATCGTGTGTTTGCTCGGCCCATCAGGATGCGGAAAAACCACACTACTACGTGTTATTGCTGGTCTTGAGCAGGCCGACAGTGGCACGATTTCCTTTACTGGCAAGACGATCAACCATATTCCCGCGCATCGACGCGGTTTTGGTTTGATGTTCCAGGAGTATGCGCTCTTTCCCCACCGCAATGTCGCCGAAAATATCGCCTTTGGGCTACGAATGCACCATGTACCACGGCCACAGATCGACACACGTGTTACAGAAATGCTTGAACTCGTGGGGTTGGCTGGCTACGAACGACGGCGGGTCTACGAGCTTTCTGGTGGCGAGCGCCAACGTGTGGCGCTGGCCCGCAGTCTCGCCCCAAGCCCACCTGTCCTAATGCTCGATGAGCCACTGGGCGCACTTGACCGGGCATTACGCGAGCGGTTGCTCGACGAGCTACGCGACATTCTCAAGCAGGTGGGTGTCACCGGCATGTATGTGACCCACGACCAGACCGAAGCCTTTGCTATTGCCGACTGGCTGGTATTGATGCAGGCTGGGCAGATCGAGCAGCAGGGGACTCCGACAGAAGTCTATCGACATCCGCAGAGCACCTTTGCCGCACGTTTTTTGGGGTTACATAATCTCGTACCAGCCCGAATAGAGACAGTTACCGATCACTCGCTGACCTGTGAAACACCCCTGGGGATACTTCAGGTCGCTGCACAGACCACCACGCTTCAGCGTGACCAGCAGGTGTGGTTGGTTGTACGGCCAGAAGCCACGAAGGTTGTGGCCGACACAACCGCACCAAATACATTCCCCGTCCAGATTACCGAACGCTCGTTTCGGGGCAGCCGCACTCGACTCACCGTCCAACATACCTCTGGTCAGACCCTTGTCTTTGAGCTACCCGATGGGGCATTGCTCAATAAGACAACCGATCTCTTCATCCAACTCGATGCGACCACTCTTAGCGTCATTCCTGTTTAATATTTTGCATCAAATACATATGAAAGATACACAGTAAAAGTACGCCTGACGGAGCTTCTTTTTATATCTTCACTTAAGCCACATAGGTCATCTCGTTCAGGGTAAAGCTTTCAACAGCTCCATCAGTTGCTGCTAAATACGTGCGTATATGCTCACTGTTCATATGCTGTTGCCACAACTCTCGGTTTTCCCAATTTTCATAAAAGATAAACACTTCTGGTTTATCAATGTCCTGATGCAAATCATACTGGAGACAACCAGACTCTTCTCGTGTAGGCAAAACTAACTTCAACAACTCAGATTTGACAAGCTCCACACTATCTTTCTGAGCTTCAATACGTGCAACAATAGTCAGATGTGTATTCATGCGTATGCTCCTAATTATCGAACTTGTAAAACAATTTTGCCGCGAGTGTGACCGCCAACACTCATCTCGTGTGCTGTACATACTTCCTGAAGTTACGTGGTTATATAGCTAAAACTTTCTCAATAACCTGAACGACTTCTTCACATTTTTGTGGATCAAGTGCGTCAGGATGTGGGTTGGTGAATTGCTTGGAGTCATTATCGAAATATTGCCCTGACGCATCGGCAAATTCATCCGATAAAGCAGCGCGGGTAAGAATGTCTGAACCAATACGAATATCATTACCTATAACGCCGAAGCCTTCCCGCACCATTTTACTGGCCAGCATAGAACCAGGATTAACGGCAATAATGGTAGGGCCGTTCTCTTTCAATGCATGCGCCATGCTGCGTGACCACATAGTGATAGCTAGCTTGCTCTGCGAATATGCATCCATATCATCTAATGCACCGTGTTTGCCAGCCAGTGCTGCGACATCTACAGGAGCTTGTGCAGCAGAGGATAGGTTAATAACACGGCCAGAGGCACCGAGCAATGGCAGAAGCTGCTTGGTGAGTAAGTACGGCGCAATCGTATTCACCACAAAACGGACATCAAGTCCATCTTGTGTTATCACATTTGGCACACGAAGCACGCCAGCATTATTGATTAGCACATCAAGTGTTTTATGTTCCTTGACAACAGCATTTGCAAGTGACTTCACCTCAGCCATATTGGACAAATCTGCGACATAGCTTTCGCTAGCACCTGCACCAACCAGTGCAGCAAGCTCCTTTTCCGCTTTCTCTAATTTTGTTGGGTTGCGGCCATGCAGCAGAACATGATGGCCTTGTGAAAACAGCATCTTAGCAGTTTCTAAACCGATACCATCCGTTGATCCGGTAATCAAAATGGTTTTGGACACAATATGTGCTCCTTTATTCGGTGAAGTCTGGCAAGATATCATCCGCCAAACGTTTCATTGTGGTTTCAATATCAGCTTGGTTAAAACGCAAATTTAACGCGATATGATTTACACCAATTTCTTCGCGTGATTTCAAATAATCTCGTAGATAGTTCACTCCCAGTCGTAAACCCAAGTGGATTGGCTCCGGCAGAGCATCAGGATCTTCAATTAAATCAATATACAGTGGCTCCATCACGGGCTTGGGAAACCTGTCAGTTTCTTCAATGCGTTTTCGCCACTCGCCAATAATCTTTGCTTGCAGAACTGCACTTCGTGGATAGAGTATCCAGCCATCACCATGTTGGGCAATCCATTCGGGGGATTGCTGGCTACCTCCTGTAATCAAGAGCGGTAGTCTCTCCGATGCAGGCTTTGGTAACATATCCATACCGCCGTGTGGGCTACCATAATCATTCTCAAATACTGGCGCAAACTCACACATTTTCTCGATATAATCAAACGCCTCACGAAATCGCTCACTACGATTTTCAAATGGCAGATTCAATGCCGGATATTCCTGTGGTCTGTCACCAGAGGCAACACCAAGAATCATGCGACCACCTGATAGTACATCCGCACTTGCAGCAGCCTTGGCAACATGTGCCGGATGGCGTAATGGCAAGATAATGCTGGCAACACCAAGAGCGATCTGCCTGGTGTGTACGGCTAAAAATCCCAGATACACAAACGGATCATAAGTTTGACCTGCGTCCCCGAAGGAAGGGACATTAAATGGCACATCACGCAGCCAGATGGCCTTAAAACCTAACTTTTCCGCTAGTTGCACACGTTCGACATGCCGCTCCATCGTTGGCACAGGCCCACGATCATAATGTTCGATTGGCACCACCAACCCAAGGCTCAATCGATTGGCACGGAATACGGAATTGTACGCTTTGTTGATTGCTGGAAACTCTGAATTGGTGGTATGTTATTGTCATTTAGGCCAAATCGTCCTTAGCTTCAATTAAGTAGTGGTGGCTGACCGAACCTGCCGTACGTTCTTTTAGATGAGGAAGATAACGTTCATCATTCATAAAGCCGACGGCCGCTTCCTTGGATGACCATTCGATCACAATACGAAGTGCAGCTTCTTGCTTGTCACCGGAACTAATTTCAACAACTCGGACTTTACCAATTCCACACTATACTTTCTGAGCTTCAATACGTGCAACAATAGTCAAATGTGTATTCATGCTTATGCTCCTATTCATGTTCTACTAATCTATCATTGGGAAAACCATCACTTTATCGAACCTGTAACACAATTTTGCCTCGGGTGTGACCACCAATACTCATCTCGTGTGCTGTACGTACTTCCTGAAGTGATAGTACTGTCTCTACGACTGGTTTAATATGACCACTATCAATAAGCTCTGTTATCTGCAAAAGTTGCTGTTGGTCAGGCTTCACCCTGACAGAAGTGCCACGTGCTCCACAGGCATCTGCAAGGCTTTTAGCAGCATCGGTATTTTCAGGGAGTGTGGTGACAAGAATACCACCTGGTTTAAGAACAGATACCGAGCGTGCTAACACATCGCCACCAACACCATCGAACACGACATCAACGTCACGTACCACCTCCTCAAATCGGGTACTCTTATAATCGATCACCTCATCAACACCTAGTTCACTTAAAAAGGCCATGTTGCTCGATGAGGCAGTGCCAATTACATGAGCACCTTTCCATTTAGCAAGCTGGACAGCAAAATGTCCAACTCCGCCAGCAGCAGCCTGGATCAATACCGTCTGACCAGTGGTTAACTCAGCTACATCAAACAATGCCTGCCATGCGGTAAGTGCCGCCAACGGGATTGCTGCAGCGCGGATATGGTCTAATGATGCTGGCTTAGGTACCAGATGCACTGCGGGGGCAGCGGTATATTCCGCATAACCTCCACCTATTTGTGGGAAACTCACCATTCCATATACAGCATCACCGACATTCAATTCAGTGACACGAGAACCAACCTGCTCTACTACACCAGATACATCCCATCCCAAAATAACAGGGAAGTTCTGGATGTTTCCAGCAATACCACGACCAATACGCGTTTTCCAATCAACAGGGTTGACTCCAGCAGCATATACTCGAAGCAAAACCTCATCATCGTTGTAGGTAGGAACAGAGGCATCTTCATACGTTAATACATCAGGATCTCCATAAGCATATATACGAACAGCTTTCATAGCTTCCTCCACGGTAGAACAAAAAGTGTATTTGCAACATGTTTTAGTATCTTCTGTTTTGAACTGTTTTCAAGAACGTACAAAAATGTGCTATAGTATCACTTGTGATACCAATTGGGAGTAATCATCTATGGCCTTACGAGAACGTAACTATCACTATCGGTATGGATGCCCGGTAGAGGCTACCCTTGACATCATTCGTGGTAAATACAAAGGTGTCATTCTATTCTATCTGCTCCAGGGAACTATGCGCTTCGGTGAGTTACGACGACTACTACCCGACGTAACACATCGCATACTGACACGCCAATTACGCGAATTAGAACACGATGGGATTGTCAAACGAACTGTCTTCGCTGAAGTACCTCCCAAAGTAGAATATTCATTGACTGAGACTGGACAAAGCCTAAAACCACTGCTGATACTGATGCGTGATTGGGGCGATAACTATTTGCAACAAGTGCCTGACCCTCAACACGATGAAAAGAATGCTGCCTGAGCATAGCTATTACACAAGTCGGGTATACATTGATTGCAAACAAAGCACAAGGAACAACATAATTACGTGGCCCAAAATAGACAAAAAGACATTCTCCGTGCCGCCCGCGAAGTACTCTCCGAAAAAGGCTTTGAGGCAACGACCATCTCAGAAGTCGTCGCCCGTGCTGGAGTAGCACAAGGAACGTTTTATCTCTACTTTCCCTCCAAAACATCCCTTATTGAAGCACTTTCGAAAGAAATGCTCGAACAAACACTGATCTCCGTGAATGAAGCAGTTACCCAAGCCTCTACCATCAACGAAGCTATTGAGGCAGGAGTCCGTGCTGCTTTCTTAGTGGCAGAACAATACTGTGATGTGCTCGATATTGTCGAAATGCGTACTGGTCTGACCCACTCTGTCGCATACTGGGAACAGCTCTATGAGCCGTACTACAACATGATTGTAGAACTCATCCAACAGGGACAGGAAACTGGCGAACTCGATCCAAACGTAAATGCAACACTCGCTGCCCGCATGATTGTTGGTCTGGTCGAGAAGGCCGCTGACGATTGTTTCCTCTATCGTCCTGAAATCAACGCCGATGATTATATCGCCGAAGCTACACGCTTTGTCCAGCGGGCCTTAAACAACCACATAAGATAATCGACCTTCGTACAATCAGAAATTGATCCTTGACAAGTAACAATAGAAGTAACTATAATTACGTTACATGAACTAATGACTGACTGTCAGTCATTAGTTCAAAAGAGTTAGTAGATGACACAAATGTAAGTACTGTAGTAGAACTCAGGGCAAATACTGAATACGTAGCATGGCTTATTTGTCAGTTGACCTTGACACACGGAAATAGATATCCTTATAATTTATAGAAGTATGACTGACGGTCAGTCGTTTCGCAAAGGAATTACTCATGCAACAAACAACATACAAAAACCCATCTTTACGAACACGGACAGAACCCCCAGGCCCCCCTGCAATGCCCATCGTCGGCAACATGATCGACTTTGGGCGCAATCCACTTGAGTTTTATACTTATTGTGCACGTACCTACGGTGATATCGTCAGACTCCAGTTTGGTAATGGTACGTCAAGCTACCTCATCAGCAATCCCCATACGATTGAGGATGTTCTGGTGCAAACTGGACGCCGCTTTGCCAAAGGGTATCACGGGGATCGCCTGATTGCCGCATTTCTCGGCAATGGTTTAGTGACAAGTGAGGGAGATTTCTGGCGGCGCCAACGTCGTCTTGCCCAGCCTGCCTTTCATCGGAAGCGCATCACAGGGTACGCCGATGTAATGGTGGCATATACCTACCACATGTTGGACAAATGGCGGAATGGGCAAGTGCGCGACATCCATAGCGATATGCTCTATCTTACACAAGCTATTGTCAGCAAAACGCTCTTCGACGCTGATATGAATGAGAATGCCCAAACTGTTGGTGATGCACTCGAAGCTGCTATTACAGAGTATGGCAATCTTATGACGAGTGTGTTTCATCATGTACTTGGCTTTCTTCCATTTCAGATCACGACGCCGACTGAACAGCGCTTGTTGGACGCGATGCAAGACATCGATAATGTCGTAGAACAGATTATTGAAGAACGTCGTAAGGCCCCCGGTGACCGAGGCGATCTTCTCTCGATGTTGATGGAAGCACGCGATGAGGATGGAACCGGGATGACTGACCAACAACTAAGGGATGAAGTCAAAACGCTGTTCTTAGCCGGTCACGAGACGACCTCGAACACACTCACGTGGACGTTCCATCTCCTGATGCAACATCCTGATGTTGTGCAAAAACTGGAAACCGAGGTAGACCGTGTCTTGGGAGATCGCACGGTTACGCTTGAAGATCTGGAACATCTGACCTACACGCGCCATGTGCTTGATGAATCTATGCGGATCTATCCACCCGTATGGTCAATCTCACGTCAGGCGACAGAAGACGTCGAAATCGAAGGTTATACTATACCGGCAGGCTCAGTACTCCAGATGAGTCAGTGGGCGGTCCACCGTGATCCACGTTACTTTGATGATCCAGAAGCGTTTATTCCAGAGCGATGGGAGACCATACGTGCCGATCTGCCTAAATATGCCTACTTTCCCTTTGGCGGCGGCCCAAGACTCTGCATTGGAAACAACTTTGCGCTAATGGAAGCCACCATTATTCTCGCCAGCATCGTCCAGCACTACAAACTCGAAGCCCTACCAAAGCAGGAAATTGCCCTCCAACCAGCCATCACCCTATCACCAAAAGGCAGTCTGTACGCACAAGTACTTACACGAACAACCTAGGATCATACATATACTATAGTGCTGTCGGGAGCATACCTCTGCTTCCGACAGCAGGATCAGGAGTTCCACTATGTCGCTGCTTGAAGGGAAGCGTCTCTACGACCATGTACAACGATTTGCCACAGCCTTTGGCCCACGCCCTGCTGGCGGCCCCAATGAAACTGCGGCACGCGAAGCACTCAAAGACTATCTCCACCAACACGGCATCCACCAAACCACACATCTTCCCTTTTCAACGACCAACACATGGGGCTATGGCCTGATTGCCCCCTTGATTTTGGCACTGCTTCCACAATGTATTCCGCACACCAATCGTTATCTGCGTGCTACGGCTTCGCTCCTGAGCCTGCAACAGTCGTGGTTAACCATGAATGGACAGATGCGCTACCAACCTTTTTATCGTTTGTACCCGCAGTATCCTGGTGGCACACTGGTTGCACGTATCCCGGCTGCTCAGACCCCCAAACGTACTGTTGTTCTGATAGGTCATACTGACTCGAATAAACATCGCCCCACCTTTTCGCCAAAGCTAAAACGATCCCTGCGACTCGCATCAACATCAATACACGTCGCCATGTTGGGAAATGCCATCGCATCATTACTCAACGAACCACGTAGCCGCCTGATGACAACTGCCTACATGCTCTTCAGCCTCGCATCTGTGATCGCCGATGAGCTAGGACCATACGTCGAAGGGGCCAACGATAATGGTTCCGCTGTGGCCTGTGTGCTGGGTCTCGGTGAACAAGCACTGGCAACTCCGCTCACCTCCACTGAGGTCTGGTTGGCCTTCACCGGCTCAGAAGAGGTGAGCCACGATGGGCTGAATGTCATGCTGGATCACTACGGCGCACAACTTCAAGACGCATATTGGATTGATTTTGAGATGGTCGGGAAGGGGAGCACTCATTTTGTTGAACAGTATCACGGTTTGAATTATTTAGTGAAATGCCAGCCCGATACCGACACCCTGCATCTTGCCCAAACCGTTGCAGCCAGGCATCCCGAGTTACAGGTGACCGGCAGTGAACCGCTGCTCTATGACGAAGTGGCCACCCTGCGGCGCCGTGGCTTCCGTGGTATCACACTCGTCGGGCTGGACAGCGATGGCTACTTAGGCAACTGGCACCAGCGCACAGATACGATAGAGAACATCGAACCACAGCCCCTCGAACGCGCAGCACAGTTTGCGTGGCATATGATGAAGCACCTTGACCAGCAATAGCAAAGGACGAGGGGTATGACAAAACGGATTGGCACCCTCCGCTGGGCACAGTACACTGGCGGTCGACTCAACATCACCGCCCAAATGCGCTTACTCACCGAAGTTGTCGTGGCCCAGATTCGTTTAATGCTTCAACGCACGGCTCCTGTGCCAGCCCACAGGAGTATCGATCTTGACGCCATTCGTATTCCCGACTCAGCCATGGCACAGCGGTCGATGGAGTTGTGTGAAGAAGTTTCTGTCACCTCGCTCTTTTACCACTGTCTACGAACCTATTTCTGGGGAGCGATCCTCGCCCAGCAGAACGATATTCGGTATGATGAGGAACTCTTCTTTGTGGTAGCAATGCTCCACGATCTCGGATTAACGGAGCAATATAACGAGAATGACAGTACCAGCCATTGTTATGCAGTAGAGGGAGGACGGGCAGCAGCTCATTTTGTTTGTCAGCATGGTTGGGATACACAACAGGCCGAGCACGTGAATGAAGCCATTGCGCTGCATCTCAATATTCAGGTTCCCCTGACACATGGCGCGGAGGCACATCTCGTGCACGAAGGGGCAGCACTGGATGTGCTCGGCTTTCGCTTCAAGGAGATACCACCAACAACTAGAACAGCCATACTAACGCGGTATCCTCGCAGCAATTTTAAGCATGACATTACCGCGCTGATGCACCAACAGGTGGTGAGTAGACCGCAGTCACGAATTGCATTTATGCATCGTGTTGCTCAATTTCGTGCACGTATCTACGCGGCACCTTTCAATGAGTAACGATGCCTGCCTTGGGAGACCTGTTACTCATCCCCCAGATCATCGGCATCAGCACGCTCAAGCGCCCAGGCTAACGCCTCATCTTTGGTCGCTACCGTCCCATCAATCTGAGCTTCATACACCCGATCAAGCAAGATACCAATACCGGGCCCCGAAGCAACACTCGCTTCTAGAAGGTGGCGTCCCAGCAACAACGGCTTGGGAGGGGCATCAACCACATCGAGTTGCTCCGCCAACTCCACAAAAGGGGTCGCAGGCTTACCCGGCGGAAAAGGTGGTCGTCCACTGTAGTCGGCCTCCAACACATGCGCCCACATCCGAATAGTTGCCGGTTTGAGTTGTACCGCAAGCCGTCGTACTGTAGCATCGGTTACCTGCAGTCGCAGATGCGCCATATGCCGATGCACCAGTCGCTCCACCTGTGCGATGATCTGTTTTGTGGCACCAATGCGTTGGAGAAACGATTGTGACAGCGGGGCTCCTGCTTTGGCATGTCCAGGACTCCGCATACGACCCTCTGCATCAGGACCAGTGGTGCATGGTTTTCCCAGATCGTGGCATAGAGCAGAGAAGAGCAATACCAAGCGTTCCTGTTCTTCCAAATGTTCTCGTGCTGCGATCTGTGCTGCCGCATCACACACAAACTGTGTATGGGTCCAGACATCGCCCTCAGGATGGTATTTGGCATTTTGTGGACATCCCACCAACGCGTGTAATTCGGGGAAGATTTCAATCCACCCTGTTTCGTACAGCACCCGCAAACCAGCTGAGGGGCATTGGCCCTTCACTGCCCATTTATGCCATTCACCCCAGATACGCTCAATCGAGAGTGTCGATGCCTCAGCCAGTAAGGAACGACACAACACGGCTGTCTCTGGAGCGAGATGCATATCAAAACGTGCGGCAAACTGCATTGCTCGCAGTACCCGCAGCGGGTCTTCCGCAAACGCCTCCGAAACATGGCGAATAACACCGGACTGCAAATCTTCGGCCCCATTGAAAAAATCAAGTAATTCACCAGTGGGGGTGAGAGCCATCGCATTCCAGGTAAAATCACGGCGTGTGGCTGCCTCACGCGGCGTCATATGTGGATCTGGCTCAACCATAAAACCACGATGGCCAACACCTGTTTTGTTCTCGCGACGCGGCATGGCAAAGTCAAGCTCTTCACCATTCGCAAACCGAATTTTGAGCACTCCAAAGGAACGCCCCACCGCATGCACACGACCAAAGCGGCCTAGTACGCTTGTTATTTGCTCTGCGGAAAGATGGTACACCTCTATATCGACATCCTTGGGATCATAGCCCAGCAGATAATCGCGTACCGCACCACCAACAATGAGGGCATATCCACCAGCATGCTCGATAGCAGTCAGTATAGGCTGTACTTGCTGGAGAGTTTGGGCTAACTGCCCTTGTATTGATAGCTTCACGAAGCCCCCACATCCTTCGTTAATGTTGACGCAGGGCTGATCCAGGTACTACTCCAAAGTTCAATAGCTTCAATCACTGGAGTTAGTGCCACACCCTTTTCAGTCAGGCTATATTCGACACGGATTGGTGTATCGGTAAATACCCGCCGCTCGATGATACCTTCCTGTTCAAGTTCTTTTAGTCGTTCAGAAAGCATACGGTCACTCACCACTTCTAGCTGATCCGATAATTCATTAAAGCGTAGTGGTTGCTCCATTAACAATTTTAGAATAAGTCCCGTCCAGCGTTTGCAGATGACTTCAACAGCATGCTGGTAGCGGTGACAGAGTTGATCACTATATCGCATAATCGGCCCCGTATCTATGCTCAGGTATTTGAGCAAAGGCGATCTCACTAGAAATTTAGGCAGGGCGGAAAAAATTGGTTGGGTTGTTGTTTGCATAGGCTAATGCTAGCAAAAAAGAAGTGACTTGACAAGTAAAAGTGTCGTACTTGTACAAGCAATTCAGCCAGTATGCTGATCAAAATACGAGATTATCGACTAAGGGGGATCGCAAATGTAGCGCAACATCAACACTTTGTTGTGGTAAGGTAAACACAGATTGAGGGTACTATGCAAATAAGAAGGCCGAAGCGCGAGGGGCTCTCACACTTCGGCCTTATCTATACGAAATGAGGAAATGCTACAGCAAGTCGTCGTCTAGCGACGGCCGGCCACTCTGACCATTACTATGAGTTGCGGCGACGCGCTGCTGACCACGCCCCGAGTCATCTTCTTCTTCGCTTGATGCAGGAGTCGTCGCCTCTTCATCGGTGGCAATCCACGCCGAAACAGCAACCGACCAGGTGATTGTCTGGTCGATCAAACCTTCGATCATGGGCACCCACGCACGTTTGATCCAATGCTGCACAATGTAATCACGAGTGACCGGAGTCGGTATCTGGGCGACCACCGGGCTGATCTCACGGGTCTGGACAGAGCCACGTGACACCTCTTCGCCAGGACCCAACGGAATGCTACAAGCGTAAAATGGCGGATTGAGTGGTGGTTTACCAGATGACTCACGCACAGCATCGATAGCGTCAAGCACATCATATTGCCGTGTTAAGGCGGTGATAACATCGCTGGTCAGCGTGCCTTTCACGGTGACTGACACCGGCTCATAAAACCCAATCTCCAGCAACTCGCGGAGGAATGCACGGAAACGTAATTGCGACTGTTGACGACCACTCGGCAGAGTACGCCAACCAAAAGCCAAGCCAACGCGTTCATTTGTTTGCTGCATCTCCGCCATGGTTTGGATACCATCTGAGATAACAAACAGATGAGCAACCTCTACTTCCCAATGAGTGACAAGGTTGCCACTCCCATGCCGAATCGTTACCTGCGAAAATCCGGCACGCTCCATCGCCTCGTCAAACGCCGGTGAACGCCCTACTACCGCCAGCCATCCGGCATACACACGACGGTCATTGGTCTGCAAACCAGTAGACCATTGTAACAATGGATCAACGACGCGCGGCAACGGGCGCCGCGCTGGCCCACGGGAAAAAGTGACCTCTTCCATAATAATGCTCGTCCCTTTTTACTAATAACTCGACCCGATGAGGTGTTCCGGCAAGCCGATAGCACCATATTTATTATAGCACAAATGTTCGATTTGTACATTACCAAACAAGCGTATTTCTCGCTGATTTGCATAAAGTGTCATCGAGACGGTATGCTGTATAGAGACTCACATAGCTGAAAGTACCTATTATGCTTCGTTTCCTGCCTGCTTCTCTGCGCGGATGTATCACATTTCTTGGTGTCGCCCTGAATACCATATTTTGGTGCATACCTCTCTTTATCATATCAATCGTCAAATTCTTGTTACCCATACCAGAAATACGCCAAGGTTTATCGCACATTCTGGCTAGTATTGGAGAGCAATGGATCAGAGTCAACAATAGATTGATTCGTATGGTTACACCAATCAAGTGGGAGATTACAGGATTGGAAAACCTGGAGCGCCATAAATGGTATCTCATTTGCAGTAATCATCGTTCACTCGTTGATATTCCACTGCTCCAGATGATATTGTACAAACGTATTCCGTTTATCCGATTTTTTATCAAACAGGAGTTACTCTGGGTTCCCTTCCTTGGTCTTGCCTGGTGGGCACTCGATTTTCCTTTTATGAAGCGTTATTCTCGTGCATACCTGGAAAAACATCCTGAAAAGCGGGGGAAAGACTTGGAGACTGCTCGTCAGGCTGGCAAACTGTTTCGCCGCAACCCAACCACGATACTTAACTTTGTGGAGGGGACACGCTACACCGTTGCCAAACATACCGCCCAGCAATCGCCCTATCGAAATCTACTGCGGCCCAAGGCGGGCGGTGTGGCCACCATGCTCGCGTCTATGCACAATCTGGATATGACGATCCTCAATGTAACCATCCTCTATCCTGATGGTGATGTTATTTTCTGGGACTTGCTATGTGGGCGTGTGCGACGTGCTATTGTCCATATCGAAGAACTTATTGTTCCACCAGAACTCGCCCATGGTGACTACACGAATGATCCAATTTTTCGACAAAAATTCCAAGAACGGATTCAGCAACTCTGGCACGAGAAAGATGCATTCATTGAACAACTACTGATAGAGACCAATCCAGCATCATAACCAAACAAACGAAAATATATAGTGTATTGACTTTCTATTTTTCTATGGTAAACTTACTACCGAACATTTGGTAGATAAATATATGCCTGGATCAAACGACACAAGTGATGCGCGTGAGCGGGTGCTCAGAGCTGCCGAAAAATTGTTCTCAGAGAGGGGTTATAACGCCGTAACCCTACGCGATATTGCTGCGGAAGTCGGCATTCGTCACACGTCACTGTACTACCATGTGCCAGGTGGCAAAGAAGCTCTCTACATCGAGGTAACTGAACGGAATCTACAACACCACCATACGGGTTTGACTGAAAGTATTGCCGGTGCCGAATCGAATGTGCGATCTCAACTGCACGCCATAGCTGATTGGCTTCTTTCGCAGCCGCCCATGGATTTGATCCGCATGTCACATTCAGATATGCCATCCGTTGATAAACAGCAGGCGCGGCGGTTAATGGAGCAGACATTTGAGGCGATGCTACGGCCAATCGAACAAGTCCTTGAACAAGCCCAACAACGCGGCGAGGTGGAGCACCACGATCTTGGGGTTATCGCCGGTGGCATTCTGGGCATGGTAGAAGGGTTTCATGCTATTCCTGATTATGCGCTTGATAAAGAACGACAGTTACTTGCGTACGAATTAATCGACGCCATGCTGAATGGTATACGAAAACGGTAAAAGCGAAAGTGTCTTTTTTTGTTCCTCAAAACTACCAACTATTTGGTAGCATCAGATTTAATCATCATGCTTATGGATAAAGTAAGGAGTTTGTGATGATTCCTGATATGTGGTATGCGGTACTCGAGTCCCATGAAGTCAAAGCAGACAAGCCCTACGCTTTTAAGCGCCTCAACGAAGAGCTGGTGTTCTGGCGCGATAACCACGGGAAGATTGTGGCGATGCATGACGTTTGTCCGCATCGTCAAGCGAAACTGAGTCCAGGGAAGATCATCAATGGGAACATTCAATGTCACTTCCATGGCTTTCAATACAACCGAGACGGTGGATGTGAACTCGTCCCGGCCAACGGTCGTAATGGCTCCAAGCCCAGAATTTTTCAGTGCTGGACCTACCCCGCTCAAGAAGCCTATGGGTTCATCTGGATCTGGACGGGCGAACCGCGTACAGAGTATCCGCCAATACCTTTTGTGGATGGGTTAGAAGAACATATCTATGCCACCTTTCAAAAGCAGTGGCATACCCACTATACCCGTGTTATTCAAGGTGTGCTTGATGTTTCACATCTGCCCTTTGTTCATGCGAAAACCATTGGACGCGATGGCAAGACACTGGTCAATGGCCCCTACACGACATTAGAAGACAACAAGATTCGTGTGTGGTTCACTAATCAGCCAGACGTGGGATTACCAGCGCTCAAACCAACGGAGCTTCCACCACCTACTACACCACCCGGATTACGCTTCAATTACCCAAATGTGTGGCAGTTGTGGCTCAACGATAATTTGAGTCAGGTTATCGTCGCTGCACCAATTGATGATGAGCACACGATGATTTATGTGCGAAATTACCAGAAGATGGTCAAGAATCCTACTTTAGGGAAGTTATTCGCGCATATTGGCAATATATACAACCGTTATGTTTTGCACGAGGATGAAGAAATTATTGTTTCGCAAACACCCAAGAAGGCCGATCTCGATGTCGGTGAACGGTTTATCCCTGGTGATCGTCCGATTGCACTCTACTTGAAGCACCGACGCGATCTGATTCTGGCAGCACAAGAAGAACAGCCTGCATTGACTGATCTCCCAATTATGTACTAGAGAGATAGGTATAATGACTCAACTGTCAATCCCACCTACACCAGTATATCCTACGGAAGCTATTCAAGCATGTCGTAAGATAACGCGTCAACACGCCAAAACGTTCTATCTTGGATCACGATTTCTCAGCAAACAGCAGCGTGCGGCATCATGGGCAGTGTATGCAGTGTGTCGCACCGGAGACGATCTGGCAGATGAGCCCCACTTCGGGAGTGTGAAGCAACGACGAGCAATGATCACAGCGTGGTGGCAGGACATTCAGGCCGCCTACGCCGGGACTCCGAGCGACCATCCAGTCTGGGCTGCACTGGCATGGACTGTTGCAACCTATGACATTCCCCTTCAAGCTTTTGAAGAACTCTATCTTGGCTTCCAGATGGACTTGCAAGAACATGCCTTTATCTCCATGGCTGATCTTGAGCTGTACTGTCATCGAGTTGCTGGTGTGGTCGGATTGATGATTGCCCCTATCTGTGGATATGATGGGGGCGACGAGACTCTTGCCTATGCCTTGCAGCTTGGCTGTGCGATGCAGCTTACCAACATTTTGCGCGATGTTGGCGAGGATCTGCAACGTGGTCGACTCTACCTTCCCATCGAGTCTCTGACACAACACAATCTGAATCGGTCTACCCTTGAACGCGGCGAGGTCACACCAGAGTATCAGGCACTCTTGCGCGAACTGATCGCCTTAGCCCGTGCGTGGTATCGTGAGGCGAATCGTGGCATTGCACGACTACATCAACCAGGGAAACTAGCCATTGCAATAGCGGCACACACGTATGCCGGCATTCTCACCACGCTTGAGTCCAACCAGTATGACAATCTATCACAGCGAGCCTTTGTCACACGTAAGAGCAAAATGGGATTAATCATGCGCACTGTATGGCAGATGTACAATTAAGACAAAAACGTACCATACTCATCAACGAACATTACCGAAGGTTGGTAAAAAAGACAAGCATAATTGTCTGGTCTGTAATTCACACTTGATCGTATGTGCTACAATACAAGCACATTTGTTTGAGTGAGCATGCCATGCCAACCATTACCATTGAGCCTGACGTACAACAAAAATTGGATATTCTCAGCGATGAGGCAACTGATGAGGTGACGGATGCACCATCAGAGCAGAGTATCCGCAAGGGCATCAAACACGACACAGGCTTTCTGTACAGCGCCAGTCGTGAACGTGGCAGCAAGGTTAAATTATTTAAAGTCCTGCAAACAAACGCTTGTCGGTATGCTTGCAGATATTGTTTTACCTCCTGCGCGATCCAACGCAAGCGAACAACCTTCAAGCCAGATGAACTGGCCACGACTTTTGTCTCACTCAATCGTGCCAAGCGGGCCGAAGGGCTGTTCCTCTCATCGGGTATTGTGCCAGATGCAAACACGACAATGGAGAAAATGCTTGCAACCGTTGAGCAACTGCGTGTGCGCGAAAAATACCGAGGCTACATCCATATCAAGTTGATACCAGGAGCAGATCAGGAGTACATCGAGCGTGCCGTTCAACTGGCCGACCGCGTATCGCTCAATCTTGAAGCACCAAATGCCGAACGACTGGCGATCCTGGCACCAGGGAAAGAGTTTGCCGAAAGCATGTGGCAACGTATGGTCTGGGCCGCCAACCTGATCGAGCAATCACGACGTGAGGGGCGACAAGGCGCACGGAGCCTGACAACACAATTTGTGGTCGGTGCGGCGGGCGAGAGTGATCGCGAACTGCTCATGACAGTAGAACGAGCACACCATGAGTTGAGTCTCAAACGTGCCTATTTTAGTGCGTTCCATCCGATAGAACAATCACCATTTAATGAAATGCCTGCGGAAGACTCAATGCGTGCATTTCGGCTCTATCAGGCCGATTTTATGCTCCGCGATTATGGCTTTACTTTTGATGAGTTTGCCTTTGGTGAGGAGGGATTTTTGTTGCGAGACCGCACGCCAAAGCAAGCTTGGGCCGATGCGCATCCTGACTATTTCCCATTAGAAATCAATCAAGCACCCTACTACATGCTCTTACGCATTCCAGGGATTGG
>JBCDFA010000037.1:0-33251 GCA_039178835.1 Chloroflexota bacterium | reverse complement strand
TGCTGGTCTGGGTCCGGTTGAAACAAATTGCTCACGACGCAGACACCACAATCTATCGGATCAAGCATGGATTGTTGTCGGAGTACCTGCGTCAACATTTGAAATCGCCTGCGGTGCAGATGGCTTTTGCGTAAGTCCTGTAGTAATATCTACAAACAGAAAGGGCGGTCAGGTGACCGCCCTGGCACATTTCTATCATCCTACTCGCTTAACCGTTCTCTGGTGCAGGCTGCGCTGGATCAGGTGCTGGTTGTGCCTGCTCAACTGGTGGTTGAGCCGGGTCGGCAGGTGGTGCCGGTGCTTCTGGCGCTGCGGGATCAGCAGGCTGCGCGGGATCTCCCTCACCTTCCTCAGCATCAGGATTATCGGCTGGTTTTGGTGGTACAGGGCGTCCATCTGGTCCAAGATCAGCGGGATTGACGGCAAACTTATCTGCCCACGGCTTGAAGGTCGTGCGGAACAACTCTGGTTCCTGTCGCACCCCATCCTCCGTAATTATTCGATAAACATCGATGCTCATACCGCCACGTGCAGTATCAGTTTGCTTAATCACACCACGTGGTTGCTTCGCATCTGGAATATAGACAGGTGTGGTTGGTGCCGGAAGATGACCATATACTTGTTGCGTTAGCTCCACCTGACGATTCGGCTTCGTGCCATACATAGCCACTTCTGCAAGACCAGTAGTTGGGTTTGCATAGGACTGGATCAACAACCAGTGTCCGGTATCATTCACAAACTTCAGATCCGGCCCACCCAGAAAGATCGTCGCATCCATACCAGGGCCATCACCCTGAGGGCCAAGAGCATAGCGATCATACCAGTTGATGTAGAAAGAATGACCATGGCGCTCGGTGATTGGTAGGCCAGCCCAGAAGGCGGCGCGAAACATGGTCGTTGAGTCCTGACAAATACCACCACCATACTCAAGCTGAGTACGATTCTGAATGATTGCATAGCCCTGAACAAATCCGTTGCGCTCATCAATTGAGCCGATACTTTCATTGAAGGAGAACTCTTCATTCGGCGCAAGCAAAATACCGTGCAGCATATCCATACCGACACCGATGTTAGTAACACGATACGGCTCTGAGCCAGTGAAATCACTCTTACCAACCGCAATGAGTTCTTTAATACCAAGGTCATTGAGGTTTGCTTCGGTGACTTCTGGTGCTACACTCTGCACCGGCAACGCCAACACCCGCTCATTCGTATCAATCGAGTCATAGATAAGCTGGCGTGCGCCATCTTGATCAACACGAAATCCTGCCTCACCTGCTCGAATAATTTGCAAGTTACCACCGTTCCAGTTGACTCGAGGGTTTACGCTTCCACGACCAGTATCATCAACTATTTTACGCAGACGACGATCAACCTGGTAAGTGTTAAGCGAAACATCTAACGTATCAACTGCTTCACTTTGCGGTATACGTGCAATCTCCGTCATCAATGCAATTTCTTTAGGGGTCCAAACATACTCTGTCTCGTTCACGGTGAGCGTGAATGGGCTCTGGACCATTGCTTTGAGTGTTTGTTGTGCTGATTGCGCTTCTTGAGTACTGAGGCGTGGTGACAAATCTCGCGTACGAATAGCAACCGAGTGTGGGGTGAACGATGAGAGCTTGTCCGTCAATTCTTGTACGGTTTGATCTACCAGTACTTGGCGACCTTCACGCGCAGGCTGCATTGTGACAGTTGTGCCAATGATATCAACAGTTGCATCAATTGGGGTCTTCTCCAATTTGGTGCTAATATCAGCAACATAGGCATGCATCTGATTCTGGTCAAAACTAACCTGGATTGGCATCTCAAGGCCATTTTGCCAAATTGCTCCAACTTCCTGCAAGTTAGCAATCAGACCATTACCTCGCCCCGAACGATAGGCCTCTTCAACTGTTCCAGCAAAGTCAAAAGTAATACCAAGTTCTTCAGCTGTTGGTTGCCAAGTTTGATCACCAAAAGTCAATGTGGCAGGTTGATCGAGGAAAGCCTGATATTTCTGACGTAGTGCAGCTTCAGCCTCCTCTGGAGACATGTCACCAACTACAACACCCTGAATTGTCACATTGGGATAGATCACGCCCTGGTATGTTTGGTCGAGATAGTACAAACCGCCACCAGCCCCAACAATAATCAACGTGAACAAGATAAGGAGTGTATTGATCACTATCGAAGCACGAGATCGCTGTAAATGCTCAGAGTTTTGATGGGATTCTGTCACAGACTCACTCGACTCAGGAGTATCACTGATTTCTCCTGTGCCGGGTTGGGCCTGTAACGGCTGCGTTACGTAGGGATCTTCTGAGTTTCGAGCTGCTGGATATTCGCGCAGAAATTCATCGGCAGACACACATTCCTCCAAACATATCCGTACATTTGTCACACACCTATCTACTATACTTGAGAATGGCTGACACTGTCAATGAGGAACAGATGAAAAACACTTACAATTTTGTAGTACATATACTATCCATCGCGCTCCTTACTTGTTGTGTTTACCTGACCGTTCCGACGCCATATTCGTCCCACATTAGAAAGGCGTAGCAGCTGTTTGGTATTGTATGGCTGCTTGAATATATGTCGCGTCGGCAATCGTAATCTGGCATCTTTGAAGCGCTTTAAACTGACTTTGGGCATACGAAAGCGTCGACGTCGTGACGGTGGATCCAGATGGAGTTGATCGAGTAAAATATGAGCAATCTGCATGGCACCATCACGCGGCACAGAGTCAGACAACCGTTCCATAGTTGCTTCATAGACAGATGGTTCGGTTAAATCGGCTATAGCAGGAACAATACGTTCTGGTGTCGGGCAAAATGCACCGAGCTCGTGGTTAAGCACAAAATCAATATTACCTTGCTCCTGAATACCAACAGCTTCAGTGACAATAACAGGTCGACGCATTGCTAATGTTTCCATCAGGGTGCCTGGTCCAGCTTTGGTGACAACAATGTCACTTGCGGCCATAAGTACTTCCATATTATGCACAAACCCATAAATGTGGACAAGCGATCCCAGGTCCAAATGTTCCAATTCCTCACGCAATTCGCTATTTTTGCCTGTAATAACAAGCAGTTGATAAGTAGGATAGGCCTGATGTATTTCTTGAACCAAATCACGCATGTTTCCCGAGCCAACTCCACCACTTGTTAAGAGAATCGTAAAGGGTGTGCTTTTGATACCCAGTGTATTGCGTGCTTTCTGTTTACTGGCTGCATAGTTCGTAAACTTGGGATGCACTGGGAAGCCGGTCCGAATGAGCTTGTCTTCAGATAGATTGCGTTTGCGCTGGAGTTGGTAGGCCTCTTCTGTTGGCACGATACACAACTCCACTGCCGGATCGGCCCAGGCAGCATGCAAGGTAACCAAATCGGTAACAACAGTAGCAAAACGGAACGAGAGGCGATATGTACGGCGAGCATTGCCGATCAAACGATTGATGAGCGGATGCACCGACACAACAAGACTGGGTCGTGTTTCTTCCAGTACACGTACAATATTGCGGTGTGCCTGAAAATAGACCATGCGTGTAAGCAAATCCATACGTCGACGACCATTCGTCATCTGAAATAAGGTGTTGTAGAGCATCAGCCAATCAGTCGATAAATGATCATAAATATCAGGAGCATTCTGCACTAACGGAATACCTGTACTGATTAACAGGTCAACAATATGACACTCAACGTCTGAGCCTACCAGGTCTTCTATTGCGGCACAGATGGCTGTTGCACCAGAACGATGGCCACCACCAGTGTCAGAGATTGCAAAAAGGATACTAGGGGTCGTATTCACGGTTTCTCCTTCAAATATACACGTCCTACCGACCGTCATATAATTTGGTTGCGGTCGATTTTACGGTAAAGATAGTCAGAATAGTAACGATTCTATAGCACACCGCCTATCGCCTAATCCTACGATATGAATTATATGTCTTTTTCTAATGCGTAAAGAGTATACCGGCATGTCATCCTACCATGGAGTTTAGTAACCTGTAAAGACAGATCTGACATGCTATAATCCTTGTGCGTCATTGGACGCGGCAGATACGTTCAAACAACGATCATTCTGTCTGGATCCACACACAGTTATACCAGGTAGCCACATTATGCTCTCCGTACCAACATTACCTGCGTTACCTGATTTCGAGCGTTCCGAACAAGCGCTTCTACCATTGAAAATGAGCGCACCGCCACCCCGTACAGGGGTGCTATTACGCTCTGATCTCCAAGCGCTTCTTTCAGAAGTTCGGCTTCATCCGGTAACACTCGTTACCGCCCCTGCCGGTTATGGTAAAACCACCCTTCTTTCGCAATGGGTACAAGATCTGACACGTACTGGAGCACCGGTATGTTGGTTGACTGTTGATAGTAGCGAACGCAACCCAGATCTTTTTCTTGCCTACATTATTGGTGCGATCCAACAGGCATTTCCACATATAGGAGGGGATGCATGGCGTACCTTACACAATGCGGCCCATTTAGAACGTGATTGGCCGCTTATCGCTGGTGCTTTGTGTCGAGATCTTCAACGCTATCTCACCACCACTACTTTTTTATTTTTTGATGATGTCCACATGGTGAATGACTCAGCGGTCATCACCCAGATCCTTGGGTATTTTTTGCGAGCAGCCCCACCAACCCTTCATATCGTTATGGCATCACGTCATACCCCCACGTTTGCCCCCCTAGCTCGTTTACGGGCTGAGGGACAGTTGGTTGAGGTATCACAGCGCGATCTGTTACTCTCACTGGACGAGATTCATCATATACTCGCCACCCAAGATGTTACGCTTAATGAAGAGGAACTCGATCTGCTGTTCCGGCGTACCGAGGGATGGGTACTCAGTGTCCAACTTGCCGCACGTGTGTTGGCCTCACAATCAATAGAACAACGGGATACTTTTGTACGGGCACTGACAGGCAGCCAACGACAGATCCTCCAGTACCTTGCAACCGAGGTTATGGCTGATTTACCACCCAATCTTTTGGATTTCTTGTGTCTGGCCGCGTTCCCACGTTACTTCAATGCAGATATCCTAATCTCGGTACTTGAACGTGATGACGTTACATATTTGCTGCAACGGGCTCAAGCGCTTGGGTTACCAATCTTACCGAAGGATGAACATGGAGAGCGATTACATTTTCACCCACTCTGGCGTGAATTACTTCTCCAACAACAGCCTATGGATCAAACAGCACGATCTGCCTTGCACCTTCGTTTTGGGAAGGCGTTTGAGCAGGCTGGAGATATCGAGGCAGCACTTGAGCATTATGAACAAGCTGATAGTACTGAGATGTTGATTACCGTCTTACGTGAACATGCATGGGCATTACTACAATCACCTAAGCGGGATGTTATACGTCGTTGGTTGAAGCGATTACCTGACTCTATCCTTGAGGGAGATCCCAACCTCCTGCATGTATGGGGAATGAGCCAGACCACCATGCATCCCGACCATGCCATACAAGCAATCATCCGTGCAAGCGAACTCTACCATCACAATGGCCAGTTTGATCGAGAGTTGCGGGCTCTTTCTGATTTGGCAGTGCTCCATGTACTACAGCTTCGTTTGACAGCATTTACTCACGTTTGTCTGCAATCTATTCAAATTGCGCGTCTTGTACGCGATGATTGGTCATGTGGTGCTGCACGGGTATGTGTAGCTGCCATATTGTTTAGCAAAGGTCGTAACCTTGCCACACTACGTGTTGCTCGCCAAGCTGAAGCATTTCCTTTATCCCCTAGATGGAGTTGGTTATTATCGATGCTCGTTGCGACAATCAACTGTAGCCTGGGACGACCACGTGAGGCCATGACAACGCTCGATGCAGCTATGAGTTTGCCGTTGGTCGATCTTGATGATCGCTTGTTGCAAAACCTGATGCGTTTGCGGGCATTAGCTTCCTACGAATTGGGACAGGTAACAGAAGCACTACTGACAGCACAAGAATCATACAGTCAACTACGTAATTATGCTCACAATGATAGTGCCGGTATCAGTGCAGGACAACTGGCATGGCTGTTGTTACTTGAAGGTCGCATTGATGAAGGCATGACCTACCTGGCCCAGGCTCGTACAGCATTACACAAACTTGGCGATGCCACAATGCTTGCACAGTTCCAGGCTATTGAAATTTATGGCACCTTTTGTCGCGGGCAGGTACACGATGCTTGCACCGCTGCTGAAACTGTGCTCCGACGATTACGAGAAACAGAAGGTCTTGCTCCAGATCTAGGAACATGGCTATTGTTAGTAATTATCCTTGGCGAGAGTGGCGAACACCAACGAGCACTAGCATACGCGCAAGACATTGCACTCATGATGGAGCAACAGGGCTATCAGCTCTGGCTTGCATGTACCTACTTATATAGTGCATATCTTGCAAGTTTGTGTGACCAAACCGACCTTCATGCACGATTGATTGGACTGGGTTGGGAAATGGTCGCGACCTACGACATTCACTATCTACCAACCCTACCACCGGTAGCAATTTTACATGTAGCCGCAGAAGCCTTACGGAAAGGGCTTGTCCCAGATGCGGTGGGCGCTGTGTTACGAGAACAGATACCCAGCGACGCCCTTGAGTTATTACGCGGTATGTTATCTGAAAAATCGGCATTTGTCCGTGCCCATGCAGCCAGGCTTCTTGGCGATATTGGTGATGCGAACGCCTATACAGCATTGCGACCTCTGCTCAAAGACCGACAGGCCGTGGTGCGTTTCGCTGCTGAAGATGCGATGGAACGATTAGTCTACCGTCCATCTTACACCCTGCACATACGCACTTTGGGCGCATTCACCGTTCGACGAGGCGATCACGAAGTACGTGATCGTGACTGGCGGAGTAGCAAAGCACGCCAACTTTTTCAAATGCTCATCACCGAACGAGGTCGTACCATTCCACGTGACCGTGTGCTTGATGCACTCTGGCCAGACCTGGAAGTGGAAGCGGCTGCCAATAATCTGCGAGTCACGCTTAATCGTCTTGGTAAAGCAGTTGAACCTGAACGACCAGAAGGGGCTCCCACCTTTTATATTGTCTCTCAGGCTGATACATACAGCTTTAATCTCGACAGCGACTATCAACTGGATGTTCTTGATTTCGATCAGGCGGTGACCGAAGGACAGCGGGCCGAATACAATGGTCATCGACAGGTAGCTGTTGCTGCATATCGTCGAGCAGTAGAGATATACCGTGGGCCGTATTTACCTGATAGTCTTTATGAGGACTGGGCTGTTGTAGAACGAGAACGCCTGGCAATGCAGTTCAATGACAGCGCTATTCGTCTTGGTGAGTTGTTGTTTGAAGAAGGTGCCATCCACGAAGCAATTGGGTTGGCTTGGCGTGTGATTGAGAATGACCAATTGTACGAAGAGGCATATCGACTGCTGGTTCGTGCACACACCTACCTTGGTGAACGCAGCACTGCTCTGCGGCTGTATACGCGCTGCGTTGAGGTACTCCGTTCGGAGCTGGGTATTGAGCCAATGCCCGAAACCACTGCATTATATGAGACCTTACGAGATGTATAAACGTAACACACTGGTTTAATACCCCGTTCCCAAATCAAAATGTCATAAGCACACCAAGACCATCGTTCGTATTGTGAACGATGGTCTTAGCTGGTGAGAGGAAAGAAACATTGTTGTGGCTACGAAGAGGGAAGTTGCTGATTTGTTTGTGTAACAGCCCTGTCACTATTAAACTGCTGTTGTAGATGAGTAACAAGATCTTGTACGTGATTAAACTGATACGCATGACCTGTGCCGATATGTTGGACACGGCCACGCACATCTGGCGAGAGATCGGTCGATTGATCTTCTATGACGATTTTCAGCAAGAATGACTCAATGTGTCGATGATTCACGGAGATCCTCCATATCAGATATCGTCGTCAGATTCAGTTCAAGGAGAGGAAGAGCGACGAAACTTTTGATGTTTGGTAGTATAGTCGTTAATTCTTACACCCTCGTTACCAAACCGATCACTACTTGACCTGAATGACCGCCTGTTCGCCACTCAGAAAACTATCGTATATCCAAAAGAGCGCACTTGCATCTTCGGGAACTTCGTAGAAAAGATAGCCTGTCGCTGTCTCACCAGGCCGCAATGGCTGTACAACATCCAAGGGTATGTCAGAAGCTGCATCTTCAGCAAGAAAACTGTATTCGTACACATTTTCATCTGCATCTTGCATGGTTCCAGTGAAAATACCGAGTTGAATGACTTCATCAGAAACATTTTCGAATACCACCTCTACTGACCAGTATTCATTACCAACATCTGGGCCAAGGGTGCCATTGGCATGGCGAAATGATGTTGCATCAATGACAGTGATGTGCAGGTCGCGTAATACAGCTGTATCACCCAATGCCACAGCGCCACTTGTATCAAAAGGTTCGAGGGTAGGAAGTTCGGCTAAACCACTTTCAATCTCGCTGAAAACATCGCTTGTCTGGGTACCAAGTACAGACAGTGCGCCAATGCCTACAATGGACAGACCAGCACATAAACACACAAAGCACACACCACCCACAATGAGGGCAGTGGCCCAACCAGGAAAACCTGATCGCCGAGGTTCTGGCGAGGTCCAAGAGGGCTCCTGTGGTTGATATGACTCACTCATACATACATCTCCTTTCCCCATTAATCTATTAGCGGCGTGTTATGTTTACAGGGACATTCATCATATACTGAATAGTGATTGCATCATCAGGTTGGGGGTTTTCATAGATGCTCTCGACGCCTATCCGTGACCTCAGAACCTGTTCTGGGTTTTCATCGTGGGTGTAACTAAGATCGTAGAAACGTGTTCCATGAATATCAACAAGCTGAAGTTGATGAATGTGAGCTTCTTTTGTTCCCGACATAATCATGATAGGCTACCTCGTAGAAAATAGGTTACAGCGCTGGCCAATCCAGCTTGCTGTACAGAAGGAGCTACCCAGTCTGCTGCATCCCGTACCGACGGATGGGCGTTTTCCATAGCAACGCCCATACCGGCCCAGGTAATCATGCCAATATCTGACTCTGAGTCACCAATGGCCAGTACATGCGTAGGTAAGATGCCCCAGCAATGACACAACCAAGCAACCGCTTTTTGTTTTGTCGCATCTATGTGTGTGATGGCTGCATCGTGAATATGGCCACGTGCATTGTAGTGCCGGACCATGTGAAGTGGTGCTGTACCAAAATGTTCCTCCATCAATAAAACGCCGCGCTCACCTCGAATGAGAAACCGACTTGGGGGCTTTTGTAAAATGGCTCGATGACTTGTGATATCAGTGCCAGTGGCCTTAATATAGTGACGTGGATGCGAACCGGCAGAATAGTAGTTATGTTCATCGATTGTTGTAAGAAGCGGTAAATGTTCCTGATCGGCAAGCTCAGCAATCTGGTGGGCCAGTTCCAGCGGAATGGTGGTCTGGTGGAGTTGCTTGCCCTGTTCATCATACATCGTTGCACCACCCTGACAAATCAGGGTGCAAGGTAATCGAAGTTTTTGGACCACTTGCATCGCCGAATCATACTTGCGAACAGTGGCGAGCACTAACCGCACGTCTTGTGCTAATGCCTGTGACAGAACATCACGATTGCGTGGTGGCAACATACCCTTGTGAACTAAGGTGTCGTCAATGTCGGAAACAATTAATCGCATGTTGCTCTCGTATCCAAACTCGATAATATGCTACAGCAAAAACTATTCTGGCCACAAACCCTGCCAGTCACGTTCCACTTGATAGCCAGCCTCAATCAGGTGTTGTACCACCGTTTGGCCGTGCTGCTCATCACGAACTTCCAGCACCATCTCAATCCCTGCTCGATCTACCGGGGCAAGCCATACCGCTCGACGGTGAAAAATATCAACGACTCCGGCTCCGGCCTTGGCCACTTGGCTAATAAGTGGCGCAAGATTACCAGGCCGATCATCGACAGTGGTACGGATCAGGATATAGCGGCCCTGTCGAACCAAGGATTGCTCAATAATACGCGCTAACAGATTACCATCGATATTTCCACCACATAATGTCACACAGATCGTGTCATTGCTGCGCGGTACCACTTTGCCACTCATAAGTGCGGCCAGACCTACAGCACCAGCACCTTCGACCACCAGATGAGCACTCTGAACAGCATACGCGATGGCTCGCATAATCTCCTCATCTGTCACGGTTACCACATCATCTACTAAATCCTGAATAATAGGCAATGTGAGATCACCAGGGCATTTTACGGCAATGCCATCAGCAATAGTACGAGCCATTGGAACCGTAACCGGACGACCGGTGGCCAGTGAGGTCGGTACAGGAGCACATCCCTCCGACTGCACACCAATAATACGAATATCTGGCATGAGTGTTTTGATTGCCAGCGCAATGCCACTGATCAAGCCACCACCACCAATAGGCACAACTACGAGATTGGTTTCTGGTATAGCTTCGATGATTTCTAAGCCAAGGGTGCCTTGCCCTGCGATAATGTCTGGGTCGTTGAACGGATGAATAGAGGTAAAGCCGCGTTCGAGTTGTAGTTCCTTGGCAAACATGGCGCAATCATCAAACGTGGCCCCATGCAGGATAATCTCAGCACCCAGACGACGTGTAGCCACCACTTTCGTCAGAGGTGCGCGTTCTGGCATCACAATAGTTGCAGGGATGCCAAAAAGTTTGGCCG
Source organism: Chloroflexota bacterium (assembly GCA_039178835.1). Classification (GTDB taxonomy): domain Bacteria; phylum Chloroflexota; class Chloroflexia; order Chloroflexales; family Roseiflexaceae; genus AL-N1. The sequence goes on along the minus strand of JBCDFA010000037.1, from coordinate 22,575 downwards.
CCAACGCTACTCCCTGAGCATGATTACCGGCGGAATGAGCAATAATACCGCGAGCACGTTCAGATTCAGACAGGCGACTGATTTTGTAATAGGCACCACGAACTTTGAATGAACCGCTACGCTGTGTGTTTTCAGCTTTCAGATAGACCCGTGCCCCGATCTCATTTGAGAGTCGCTCATCTGGTAAGACCGGTGTTTGGATAATAACGTCTCGTAATTCCTGACGTGCTGTTTGAATATCGGCAAGGGTTGGGGTCATGAAATGTGCTCCAGCTTCTATCATTCTAAACCTCTTTGTTTACAACACCATTGTTGGCCTTCTAGAATGTGAAGCCCTCCGTATCAAGTATCGTCACCACCAAGCTCTTCGTGCTTATTGGCTGCTTCGGCAGCCAGCACGTGGAATCTCCGCGCTGTTTCTTTATCGCCAGCTGCTTCAGCGGCAGCCATTAGGAACGCTGCCGCACGCTGCGTATTCCACAAACCTGTACGATTACCAGACAAGCGATCTTCTGCAATGACACGTTCTGTGTATCCCACAATTTGCTCAATAGTCACCATAGGTATCCCTCCTTTGCGATACAATATTATTATTCGAGGATGTGAACTCTGGTATTGTACCATAGGCAAAGTTTGTAAATCGCATACATCCTACAACTCATTTTCCTATAATTTCTATGTTGATATTCGTTTTTTATACAGACAACCAATAACTACTGCAAGAAATGGTGGACCCTGATGACCACATTATCGACACTCCAGGTAGGGATGGCTGCACCTGATATTCGTGTGCAAACTGTTGATGATACAGCCATATCTCTGTCACAGGTATGGCAAGAACAACCCATTCTGCTCTTTTTTCTACGGCACTTTGGGTGTGCACTCTGTCGTAGTCATCTCCATAGTATTCGGGATAGCTACGATGAATTTCGGGCTCGTGGTACAGAAGTGATAGCAATGACTCTCGCCGATACACGTGGTGCAGCCCAGTTTGCACATCAGAATCGTCTGCCATTTCGGGTGTTCGCCGACCCCCTCCGAAATAGCTATCGGGCTTTTACCCTGGCAGAGGGAACGCTCAATGATGCGTTGGGGTTGGATGTTCTTGCACGACAGGTAACACAAGCACTGCGCGGCAACATGCCCTATATGACGAGTATGGGATCATCTATCAAGCAACTTGGGGGGAGCTTTATTGTCGATCAAAGAGGGACTGTACAATTTGCACACTTTGCTATCCCCATCTACAATTACCCTACCATTGCACAATATCTGTCTGTTATTGATCAGTTGGAAGCTTCATAAACCACACTATACTATCAGGCACAGGCAGATCGAAGAGGAGTGTGTCATGCAGAAACCGCTTGTTATCGGAGTTGCCGGTGGTAGCGGTTCGGGAAAGACAACTGTTTCTCGTGCCATTCTCGACCGAGTTGGCAGTGAACGGATCGCCTTTCTTCAACATGACGCGTACTACTACGACTTATCGCATTTATCATTCGAAGGGCGGCGTAGGGTCAATTTCGACCATCCCGATGCTTTTGACAATGACTTATTTCTCACGCATCTTGATAGCCTTGTGCACGGACACATAGTTGAGTCGCCAATATATGATTTTGCTCATTATGTGCGATTACCGGAGGTAACCGTCATCGAGCCACGACCTGTTATTTTGCTTGAGGGTATTTTAATCTTTGCTGATGTGGCCTTACGTAAACGCATGGATATTAAACTCTTCGTTGACGCAGAAAGTGATATGCGCTTTATTCGCCGTCTTCGGCGCGACATACGTGATCGCAAACGTAGCGTCGACTCTGTCATCGAACAATACCAGAAAACGGTGCGTCCTATGCACTTAGAATTTGTTGAGCCATCTAAACGCTATGCCGATATCATTATTCCACGGGGTGGCCTCAATGCTATCGCTATCGATATGGTCGTTGCACGCATCGAATGGATGATGACAGAGCGAGGTCAAGGGTGATAAAGAAGCAAGATAACACAACTAGCTGAAAACTATGACACACTCTCATGGCGTTCCAGATCCTATCAAAGTATATCCACTTCCACCACAACTGTTAACTAACCCATACTTAGATCAGCTGTATAACCATATGCAGAGCGATGCCATTCATATCCATCGATTGCGACCTCGGCATGCCATTCCGCAACTGTTATTCAGGCGCGGAAAGCGTGTATTACACCTGCATTTCTTCGATGAGCTTACACAGCATCCTTCTCAATGGCAAACGATCCTGAGGAGCCTGAGCTTTCTCGCTCTGCTTGTATTGCTCCGGTTGCGTGGCGTACGCATTGTCTGGACAGCACATAATATCCAACCACACGAACTTCATTATGCATTCTGGGCATTTCTGGTCTATCGCTTCGTGGGTCGCTGGAGTAGTGCTGTTATCGCTCATGGTCATGCTGCTAAAACCATGCTTGAAGCCCGCTATGGTGTGATGTCTCATTGCATGATCATTCCACAGGGCAATTATATTGATCTGTATGGCCCACGACGCAATCAATGTGAAAGCCGAAACCAGCTTGGTCTTGCCCAACATCAGCCTCTCTTCCTGAATTTCGGAGCTCTGCGACGCTACAAAAATATCGAGATGCTTATTGATGCCTTTGAAAGACTGCCCGTTGCAGAACGAGGAACATTGCTTATCATAGGTGCCACCAAAGATGAGCAGTACACCAAAGAACTTCAGGAACGTGCACGTACAGTGAAAAACGTGATTGTGCAGAATCAGTTTATTCCTGATGCAGAATTACCGTACTATCTTGCTGCCGCTGACGCGATTGTGTTACCGTATCGCACAATGTTGACTTCAGCCATTTTGCTCTGGACACTCTCGTATGCACGTCCAGTTGTCGCACCAGCGTTTGGCCCGATCACTGAACTTATTCACGAAGGACGAGAAGGGTTTCTCTTCACCCCTGGCGATGTGGCATCGCTGCAAGCAGCCCTCTCACGTATGCTTGACCATTCCAATCTTTCTGATATGGGAGACGCATCGTTCCAGGTCGCTCAAAAATTTGCCTGGCCACAGATTGCTACCCAAACAGCACAACTTTACCAGGACATCGTGGACAAACCATGACAGCCGACGACTCCCCGAACACATCCTCACTCCGCTCACGTCTACGCGAACTGGTACGACTCACAGCAGGCTACAGTATCGCGAGTTTTATTGGCCCTATCTTCACTATCTTTCTGACTCCCCTCTACATGAAGGTACTTCAGCCAGATGATTATGGCATTCTGGAGCTTGCCATCACATTTGGAACCCTCATGATGATGCTGGGTATTTTAGGGCTCAATCATGCAGTCGCTGCATTCTTCTACGATGGCGACGCGATGCACGGACGACGGGTCCTCTCAACAGCAGCCCTCGTCAGCGTCGGTTGCTCAGTCGTTATTTCGCTCGTAATCACGTTGGTGGCACAACCGCTGGCCACCATATCGTTTGGTTCACCGCAATGGGCAATCCTCTTATACTTATCGGCGTTTAATTTGCCTTTTGCCGTGTTCTATGGAATGTGTCAATCCGCCTTACGACTACGGATGGAAGTTACCAAAGCCAACATCCTGGCGATACTCTATCTCGTCCTTACCTTTACATGTATTGCATTTTTTGTGCTCGGTCTTAATGCGGGAGTTTTAGGCATTCAGATGGCAACCGTGATTGTCACCGTCATTGTTACATGTGTAGGCTTTTTCCTGACACGGGACGAATGGGTCTGGCCAGCACGAACCTTAGCCCAACCACTGGTACTGGCTGGCCTTCCGCTGATCCCCGGCAGTCTGGCCTTCTGGGCCATGGCATACATTGATCGCCTCATCCTACCACTCTACAATACATCAATGACCGATCTGGGATTATATGCTATTGCCTACCGTCTGGCATCCATGCTCGCCATTGCCATAGTCCCGTTCCAGAACGCATGGTTACCACTAGCGCTCTCGATGCAAAACGACTCATCGGCTCGTCATACATACAGCAAGGTACTCACTTACTTTGTCGCGGGAGGATTGGGGATGGCCCTGGTACTAGGACTGTTTGCCCACGAAATCTTTCTCCTGCTTGCCATCCTGATCGATAAAAACGATTACATTCCCGCTTCACCGTATGTTTCGTTGCTCACCTATGTTGCTGTTGCAAATGGAGCCGGTGTGGCCGTAAGTGTGGGCGCGTATGTCACGAAACAGACGGCTGCACTGGGTTGGACAACGCTGATCGGTGCGGCCATCAATCTATTGCTGAACATCATTCTGATCCCACCTTTTGGTGTGTGGGGCGCAGTCTGGGCAACGGCCATCGGCTACACAACTGTCCCGGTGATGCTCTATCTGGCATCGCAACGCCTGTACGCGATCCCCTTTGAAATCCCGAAAGTCGTGCTTGCACTCGGGGCTCAGGCAGCGTTTATGGCCATCGGCATATTCTACCAAACCGGCGATCTGTTCTTTGATATTCCATTCAAACTTTTCTTACTCATGCTGTACGGCATAGCCCTGATCATACTACGGGTGTTGGAGCCACACGAAATACGTATGATGCTCCAGATGGCGCGTCAACCACGTGCAGCACTAGCGGCGGTCATGCGTAAATGAGTGCAACACCACAACCACTCGTGTCACTGATCGTCGTGACCTACAACAGTGTGTCCTTACTACCAGACTTCTTCGAGACACTCACCACCACTATCTATACTCCCTATGAGATCATCGTTGTCGATAACGCCTCCCAGGATGAAACCTGCCACTACCTTGCATCAGCCCAAAACCATGTAAGACTGCTGGCGAACCAGCACAATATCGGTTTTGGGAGCGCATGCAATCAGGGAGCCAAAGCAGCCCGTGGTGCGGTGCTGGTGTTTCTCAACCCAGACATACGGGTGACACCCGACTGGCTGTCTATTTTGGTAGAACATCTCACTGCGTATCACAATACTACCATTCTCTGTCCCACAACGCTCTACCCCGATGGAATCCCGCAACGCACATCAACAGCAGTGAAAGAGGTGGCCACGGTGCCTGGTTGCGCCATGACGATGAGCAAAGCGGCATGGCAACAACTCGGCGGATTTGATGAGCGCATGTTTCTCTACTGGGAAGATGTCGAACTCTGCTGGCGTTGCTGGCTGTTAGGAGGGCAAGTGTTGGCCGATCTCCAAGCAATCGTGTATCATGAGCGCGGTGGAAGTGCTGGCGATCAGCAGTGGGATGCCGAACGTACCAAAAACAGTTTGTACACCTATCTCAAATTGATGCGTTGGCAACGTGTTGTACCATTTGCCGCACAACTTATGGTAAAAACACTAGTGAAACTCATCATTGGGCGAGGCAAGGGCCTGGTAGGAGCATGGCGATGGAATATGGTACATCTCCGTCAAACGCTTACCATACGCCAGCATCTTCTGAGTCGACGTACAGGATCATCCAAACAACTAGAGCGCATGATCGACAGACATAATGCAGAACAACGAAGCTATCACAAGCAGCAGAGAAAACAGCGTACCACCACGCACCCATAGCGTGCGGCAACGCAACATACAGCGTCAACCATGGCATGTCGACTATATGCATATGCGCGAACTTGTCCGTGGCATCGCTCTGAGCAGCACCTATGCCCATGGACGATTGCTTGATGTCGGATGTGGAGGGCGGCCATACGAAAACCTCTTTCCCAATATCGACACCTACATTGGTATCGATGTCAATCATCAAACTGGCAACCCAACCGTCGGAAGCCTGGCCTACCCACTCCCGTTCGCATCTGCATGCTTTGATACGGTGCTTTCCAACCAGACACTCGAACATGTTGAAGAACCACACACAGCCGTTCAGGAAATGGCCCGTGTACTCAAACCTGGTGGCCATCTCATTCTGACTGCGCCACAAACATGGCGATTGCACGAGCAACCCTATGATTTTTATCGCTACACACGGTATGGATTGCAATATCTGCTGGAAGAAAATCATTTACACGTCAGGGAAATTGTCGCGCAGGGCGGGGTATGGATGACGGTTGGTCAGATCATCAACAACACCGTGCATCACTGGCTACGTCCCCGGCTCCATATTTACGCCACCTATCTCATCTATCTGACCAACAATCTTGTTTTCGACACCCTTGATCGTCTATGGATCGATACAGATGAAACCATCAACTACCTTGCTATCGCCCAAAAACGCGATTCATCATAAACGCTCTGACTGCCCGCTCTGTCGTTCATCACAGCAGACCGACTATCGTCGAGTGGATAACTATCGTATTGTGCGCTGCGATCAGTGTCACTTTTTATTTGTGAGTCCCCTACCATCCCAGGAGGAATTAGCAGCATTCTACCAACAACCAGCCTACTATGAAGGAAGCGATCTCGGCTATGCTGACTATCTGGGAGATCGCCGCCGACATGAGCAACTGGCACGGGGCCGCTTACGACGCATCGCAAAGATGCACCCAGATCGAGGCACGATCCTTGACGTCGGATGTGCTGCCGGTTTCTTTCTATCTGTTGCCCAATCACACGGCTGGCAAACCGCAGGGATTGAGCTATCGAGTTCAATGGCCGACTACGCCACACAATTACTGGGCCACCGAATTGCACCAACACTCGCCGATTCAGGTATTCAGCCAGAGTCATTGGATGCAGTAACACTCTGGGAGTATATCGAGCACATTCCTGACCCACAAGACGAAATCACACGGCTGGTAGCACTCCTTAAACCAGGTGGTGCATTGGCGCTCTCAACCCCCAATACTAACTACTGGGTGGCCGTGCATCAGCCAGACCGTTGGCGTGAATACAAGCCACCTGCCCACCTGGGCTTTTTTACACCAGCCACCCTGCGTCGCATGCTCGAAAGCAGCGGCTTGGAACAGATCGCGATTGTACGCGCCACGCCCCGCGCACCAACCCAACCATATCTGCTGCAACGATTACTACTGCTCTTACGTGATCGGGTTGGCAACGGAGCCGACCGACGTACACCGTTGTGGTGGAGCTTTAGCCTCGCGTGGCGTCTGGGAGCATATATGAGTCGAGGGCTGTACCACATACGCTGGCCTGGCTGCGATCTGCACATCGGTCTCGAAGCCTATGCGATAAAACCAAAGCGATGAAAGATACACGACCACTCCTTTTATACATTACCGATACAGAAGGGCTTGGCGGTGCAGAGGGGTATCTTCGGACACTCCTATTGCATGCCGATCAGCAACACTATCGCGTCGGACTGATGCTGCCACAACGACAGGCCACCAAACCACTCGTTGATCTGGCTCGTGCACATGGTATCAAAGTCATCTTTTTCGATGCAGTTCATCACGATGGCTTAAATCTCGCTGTGGTCGTGCGTGCTATGGCTGTCCTGCGTTGGCTACGCCCTTCGATTGTGCACTTTGTACTCGCCGCCCCGCGTCGCTGTGCTGAGATCGTAGTTGCGGCATGGCTCACCCGTGTTCCGCAACGGCTGATTACTTTTCAACTGGTGATGCCCATTCCACAGTTTGGACTCATGACGGGATGGATTCGCCGACTGAATCGACAGATCCAATTTCGCACTGTCACACAGGGGGTCGCAGTATCAGAAGGCAACCGACAAGTACTTATAGAGCAGTACGGCTTTCCCCCCAAACGATTGTTGCTCATCCCCAACAGTGTCGATGTGCAGCAGTTCCAACCACACAGCCCGGCACACGATCTACGGACACGCTGGCATGTCCCACTGGATGCGCCACTGATCGGCATGGTGGGTCGCCTCAGTTATCAAAAGGGCCACACGGTGCTTTTTGAAGCACTACCGCAAGTATGGGAAGCCTTCCCACAGGCTCATGTAGCGCTCGTGGGAGATGGTGAATTACGCTCAGAGTTACAAACACAGGCTGCACAGATCGATACCAATGGTCGTATTCATTTTGTGGGACAACAACAGGATATGCCCAGAGTGTTATCCACATTCAATCTTTTTGTGTTATCCTCACGATACGAAGGTTTGTCGTTTGCCGTCCTCGAAGCCATGGCGACCCAACAGGCCATTGTGGCGACAGCAGTCGATGGCACTTCTGAAGTAATCGAAGATGGGCACACCGGACTACTTGTGCCGCCCAACGATGCTAAAGCACTGGCCAATGCAATGGTTCAATTGCTGAACGATCCCGCTCTGCGCCATCGTATGGGCAAGGCAGCCCGTGAAGTCGTCATCACAGGGTTTAATCAACAACAAATGTTAGCGCACACTTTTGCACTCTACAGACAACAATGACACAACAAACAACTGACATCAATACAACCTGCCTGGTATGTGAAGGGAGACGCGCACGACACACACTGACGCTCAACGGCCACCATGTCTACACATGCCGAAACTGCGGATTTGCATTTGTGTCGCCAACTCCCACACCCGAAGACTTAGCACACTTTTATGATCAGGCATATGCAGTACCTTTCGAGCGCTATGCAGGTAATACCATCCGTAATGAAAGTCGTATTGAAGAACTAGAACGCTGGGTGTCTCAACGCGGCCATCTGCTGGAGATTGGTGCTTCCTATGGACACTCGCTAGCGGTAGCGCAGAAACGTGGCTGGCATGTGTCGGGGGTCGAACTCTCACCCACCGCAGCGCAGTATGCCCGCGACCACTTTGGGTTGAATGTTGCTACTGCCGATCTGCTTGATGCCACTTTCTCCGAACGCTTTGATGCTGTCATTATGTGGCATGTGCTCGAACACACACACAATCCGGTCGCGCAACTTGAGCGCATTCATACACTCTTGCAGCCAGGTGGCGTATTAGGGCTGCGCGTTCCGAATATCACCAGTTTCGGTGCCCGCATCGCCGGACGAGCATGGCCCTGGCTGTGCCCACCTGCTCATCTGTGGTACTTCTCGCCGCACACACTGCCCCGCTTACTGGCCCGTTTAGGTTTTGAAGTAATCCACGTGGCCACACTGCGTGGCGATGGCAACAACCCATATCAACACCTGTTGAGCGCTACCGGCAGCCGCCTGAATACATTGCGACGGCGGGTGTCCCAACGCAAAGCGCAGGTGCCCGGCAGATCGAATGGCAGCACATCACCAGCCACAACGCCGCCACCCAATCCTGCTCAACTTCAGCATGCCTGGGTCAGTCTGCTCCAACGAGCCCAACCAACGACTGACTGGATGGCAAACCTGACTCGAAAACCGATTGCGGCACTTGACCAGGCCGGATGGGGCGATGAGTTGTTGTGTTATGCAAAGCGAGCATCGTGATGAAACCATCCATCCCTGAGCAGCAGCCAGCACTCGAAAAAACCGCCTGCCTCCTCTGTGGTAGCACACATGCCACACCATATCTGAAAGGGGCAGACTACTTTCTGCGTCTTCCAGGGACCTTCTATCTTGTGCGTTGTGTATCGTGTGGTCTGCTCTATCAAAATCCGCGCCCATCACTCGACGAGATCGATCACTATTACCCTAATCAGTATGGCTCGTACAGTAGCGCGCACGCAGGGCTGTATGCACGCCCCGGTCTGGCTGGCTGGCTCATCCGGCGTGCTCAAAATCACCGTTGTCGTTTACTGCATCAAGCGGTTGGAACTGCATCTCACCACCCCAAACGACTGCTCGATGTCGGGTGTGCCTCAGGACTTTTTCTCGAGGCTATGCAACACTATTCTGGCTGGCAGGTGGAAGGGGTTGAGCTTAATCAACGAGCGGCTCAGGCAACTAGCAGGCGATTGGAGATTCCCGTCTTTGCCGGCCCACTAGAGGCTGCACACTTTCCAGATGCCACATTCGATGCCATTACCCTTTGGGATGTTTTAGAACACCTCCACAATCCGGTGGCAAGTCTGTGCGAACTCCGGCGTATTCTCAAACCAAGCGGGGCGCTCTTTGTACGTGTGCCCAATGCTGCAAGTTATGTTGCGAAGGGCTGTGGACATTTCTGGTCAGGCTACGATCTGCCGCGCCACATGACTTCGCTCACTCCACAAACGCTCTCCCAAATGCTTCGTCAAACTGGCTTTGATCGACTGGTGTGTCGCTACTCATCAGGGAGTTATATCGCTGCTCTGCACAGCCTGCGTTTTGCGCTGGACAACAGCACACTTAACTCAGAGCGGGTGGCATTAATTCATCGTATTTTGCTGCATCCCTTTGTACGTGCCGCCGCCTGGCTCCCGACTCGGCTGACCGACCAGATATTGGGGGGATCAAATATGGAAGTTCTGGTTCTGGCACATGAGACATAACACGAATAAAGAGAAAATACGGGTATGAGCAGGTCCGGTAAAGATAAAAAGCGACTGGCCATTGTTAGCCCACTCCCGCCGCATCCGCCGCTTGCTGGCGGGACTGCCCACCTCCATCAAGCTATCCAGCAACTGGCACGCTTTTACCACATCGATCTGTATACCCTAGCTACCGATCCTACCATCGTGACATGGGGGCCACTCCAGAAGTACTGTGGTGAGATGTGTGCTTTTGGGCGTATACAACCACATGGACTGTCGCTTGATCCACCAGCAGTACGCCAGGAGTATGCCCCAACCTTGCATGCACATCTCCAACAACACTGGGCAACACATCCGCCAGATCTGGTACAGCTTGAATTTACCAGTATGGCCCAGTATGTAACAGTGGCACAACAATACTCAATTCCCGTCGTCTGTACTGCACTCAATGTTGCATTTCTGGCTCAGGTACGCCGTGCACAGCAAGAATCAAACCCACTTAGACGAGTACGTCGGTGGTTAGGTGCACTGAGTCTGTGGCGGTATGAATTACTCACACTTCGACGCTGCAACCTCGTTGTCGCTCTTGGTGAAAGCGACGCCATCGCACTGCGCCGATGGTTGCCACAACTCTCGGTCATCTACATTCCATCAGGCATCAATCTCGATCAGTGGCCTGTGTGTTTCACACCTACATCCGAGAACGAAGTGTTGTTTGTCGGGAGCTATCTGCATCCACCCAATGTCGAAGGAGCGCTCTGGCTGGCACGCGAGGTATGGCCACGAGTACGGCAGATACGCCCCAATGCTCGGTTGACTCTGGCCGGTCGTACACCGCCACCAGAGCTTACCGCACTGGCCACCTCCAACCTATGTGTCCCCGGCACAGTCGACGATCTCCACCCATATTATGCAAGAGCCAGTCTGATCGTGGCACCCATCTTCTGGGGCAGTGGCGTGCGAATCAAATTACTTGAAGCCATGGCCTGTGGTCTGCCTATTGTCACCACCGCACTGGCAGCGGAAGGAATCGGATTGAGACACGAGCAGAGCGCCCTCTTTGCCGAAAACACGCAGGATTTCGCTACAGCCATTGTACGGTTACTTGATGATACAGGCTTACGTACCCGTTTGGGAACCAATGGGCGTGCTATTGTGGAACAAAAGTATGACTGGCAAAAGATTGGTGAACAGTTATATGAAGCATACCAGCCACTTCTGGTATAGAACACGGTGAGGAGTATGCACAATACCCAAACCCCATCAGTCGCGCTTATTATTCCCTCACTCAATGGAGAGGTTGGACCCTTGCTTGAGACTGCGCGGCGTCAAACACTCCCCCCTGTTGAGATAGAAATTGTGCGTGGTGTACGCCCCAATGGCCGTGCGCGTAACCAGGGTGTCGCACGCACCACCGCGCCGATATTGGTTTTTGTTGATGATGATGCCATGCTGGGGAATGAACAAGTCATTGCCAACCTGGTAGCACCACTCCTAACCGACCCTACCATCGGTGTGACCGGGGCATCCAAGCTACTGCCACCAGATGCCGGGCGATTTCAACGGTGGGTGGCACGTGAAGTCCCACGCGTGGTCCATCCGGTAGTCCAGACAGCACTTGAAACTAATCCTGATCCGCCTGCGTATTATTGTGAGATTACCACAACCTGTTGCGCGATGCGACGCGAGGTATTTGAACAGTCAGGTGGGTTTGATGAGTCATTGGTGCGGGGCGTGGACACCGAGTTCTTTGTACGTATACGACGTATGCATGCAAACACAGAGCAACCACCCTATCGCTTCATACTCGTCCCTCATACCTGGACCTACCACCCCGCACCCACAACGGTATGGGCACTTATGCGTAAACAATTTCTCTATGGCCTGGGTCATGCCCAGGAAGTACGCCATGATCCAACCCGAGCACGTGGACGAATGCTCAAAACGCCCTTGCATACCGTTGGCTTTTTATTTTTCCGTACCGCCATCATCATCCCCAACATCTTTCTACCCTACTCCTTTGCGGCTCCCTCGTGGCGTCCCGGCTTCAAACCACTCAAGGCACTTGCTTCTTACGTAAGTGCTTTAGGATACGTATGGGGATGGTACAAAACCGATTGAGGCATTAGAACACAAATGTCAGACCTATGGTATACTTCCGCGACAATACAAACGACAGTACAGAGTCTCCTATGAGTTGTGCGACATTTTATTTCTATCCGGATTTGAACACATTTCTACCGCCTTTTCGCCGCCACACGCCTTTGTCCAATACATTTGATGGACGCGTTTCGATCAAAGATATGATTGAGTCGATTGGTGTGCCACACACCGAGATCGAAACGATTATCGTGAATGATAGCTCTGAAGATTTTTCCTACATTGTGCAGGACGGGGACCTTATTCATGTGTATCCTCCCTTCACCGCTATTGATGTTTCGCCCCTCAAACCGTTACGGCCACCACGGCCTGAGGAACCACGGTTTGTCCTTGACACCCATCTGGGTCAACTGGCAACATATTTGCGGATGCTCGGGTTTGATACACTCTACCGCAATGACTTCCCGGATGATGAACTGGCCCAGATTTCTTCTACCGAGAACCGTATTTTGCTTACCCGTGACCGTGGACTGCTCAAACGTGGCATCGTGATATATGGTCACTACATGCGGACAACCAATCCGCAGCGCCAGGTAATCGAGGTATTGCGACACTACACGCTTGTTCCGGTTGTCAATCCTGGGGAGCGTTGTGTTCGTTGCAATGGTATGATTTCACCTGTCGACAAAGAAACCGTCGGTGATCGTCTGCACGCAAAAACGCTCAAATACTATGATGAGTTCTATACCTGCGACTCCTGTGATCGTATCTACTGGAAGGGATCACACTATGAGCAGATGCAGCAGTTTATTGAGCGTGTAATACGCGAAGCATAGGAGCTACGCAACGATGCGTATTGCTATCGATGCCCGTTTTATTAACGACCATTTCCCTGGCATTGGGCGTTACACATACAATCTGTTAGAGGCACTGGCAACACTACACTCAGACCATACGTTTGTGGTGCTCTACAATCCCGCATTGCCAAATACACGTCATCCAATTGAGTCATTAACTCGTTATACCCCCATTAGGCTGGTCAAAACCAATGTTGCGCCGTTCAACCCTACAGCGCAGGTCCGCATCCCACAGATATTACGCAATATACAGGCACAATTATTTCATGCCCCCTATTATGTCCGGCCTTATGCTGGGATACCCTGCCCTTCTGTCGTGACTCTGTACGATATCATTCCCCGTCGCTTTCCCAGCGATGTCTCAGTGCAATCACAGTTACTCTTTGATCGGCTGATGCGTCTTGCTATTGGTGCTTCACAGCATATTTTGGTACTTTCAGAGAGTGCCCGAAACGACATTGCAACCGCTTATGGGATTGCCCCACAACGCATGACCGTTACACCACTTGCTGCAGATTCACGCTTTGGCATGTCGTCTGCGACACAGATTGCAGCTATGCGGCAGAAATATCAATTACCGCCACGGTATGTGCTCTCTTTAGCCTCCAATAAACCACATAAAAATCTGCCGCGTCTGGTAGAAGCCTGGGGCCAGGCACTCCAGCAAGTATCAACCTCACATCCGCCGCTGCACCTTGTTATTGCTGGCCACTGGGATAAGCGTTACCCAGAAGCACAGGAAGCTGTAAAACAATGTGGTTTGACACAGAGCGTCCGGTTTTTGCCGAATGTCAATGAGGAAGATATGGCAGACCTTTATAGTGGTGCAGAGGTATTTGTCTTTCCATCGCTGTATGAAGGGTTTGGGCTACCACCACTTGAGGCGATGGCATGTGGCGTGCCGGTCCTGTGTGGCGATACCTCAAGCCTCCCTGAAGTGGTAGGACATGCAGCGCTGCGTGTTGATACACAACAGGTTGAGGCGATGGCTCAAGGACTGACACGCCTACTCACGGATGATGCATTGCGTAATCGGTTAAAAGTGGTGGGACAAGCGCGGGCATCACGGTTCTCGTGGCATCAGACCGCAGAGGCAACAATGCGTGTGTATGAACGCTTTGGAAAAACCCACCCTTGATACGAGTTTTTCTTACCCCTGATACACCTGGCGAAACGACTCACGGGCGCGGAAGAGACGGGTCTTGATGGCACTATCTGTACACCCCAGCGCATCGGCAATCTCTCCCACGGTATGGCCTGCACAACTATGCAGAATCAAAGGCAACTTATATTTACTGGGCAACTGGGCTAAGGCTTCGTGCACAGGCCCCTGTTCATCTACCTGTGGCGCAGGAGTTGTAGCCGTATTGAGTGTTCCTGGTGTGTTGTCGATGGAGATAAAGCGAATCCGTTTGCGACGACGGAGATAATCATAGGCTGTATTGGTGGCGATACGGTACAACCAGGCAACAGGACTAGCCGATGAGTCGCGTTTGTCCCAATTCCGCATGGCTTTGAGAAAGGTGTCCTGAGACAAGTCCGCTGCCACCTCTGGATCGCTCACCAGGCGCACTAAGTGTGTCTCAATAGCACATTGATATGAAACGTAGAGATCTTCGAAGGACTCCGGCTGGTGCTCAAATTTCGGTAACATATTTTTTTCCTGGTTATACTTTAGCAAAAAGTTTCTCTTGTATGCTTGGGATGTTACTGAAAGTATAGAGGAGTACACGTGAATCGATATCGTCCACGAGGGTGTTTGAGGAATGGTAAACTAGGCAGTAATACTCCGTCTTGAGGTGTATTGCTCTGTCCGTCGTAGGATGGATACGCGTATGGGCACGATCACGCTCAGAGCAATGGTCGCAGACAAATACACTACCAATTACCGACCAAGTATGGCTCTACATCTGGGTATAAACATTTAAATGGCAGCATCAGCAAGGGATCGTAGATGGACTATGCTATCTGTAGATCGTGGAGACTGGACAGACACTTTTCGTCGTGCCTGTCCATATGTTAGGATGTTATGTGGAGTCAGTTGTTTCCGACTCAGGCGTTTCAGCCGTGTCTGCATCCTCATCTTCCGTTGTTTCTTCATCCGTTTCGGCTGTCGCCTCGGTGTCCTCGTCGTCTTCCTCAGGTGTGGCGGTTGCTTCGGCCTCCTCCGACTCAGGCGTCCCAGTTGACTCTGACTCACCCTCTTCAGAAGCCGATTCGCTCTCTTCAGCGGGCGGTGGCGCACTCCCGGGGGCTGGTGAGGGGTACAACAAGAAAGATGATGTTGGTACTGGTGTCGGTGAGGGAACAAGCGTTGGCGAGGGCGTCAATGTTGGCGTTGTGGTTGGTGTAGGTGAAGGTTGCGGCGTAGACGTGGGTATCGGAGTTACCGTTGGCTGCGGTGTAGACGTCGCTGGTTGGATCGTCACAGGTGTTGGCTCAGACGTTGGCGTCGGCGTTGGCTGAGCAGCAAACGGCGCACCCGAACTACATGCAGTCATTGACAGAGCTACACTCATAAGCGACCCAAAGGCCCATCGTCGAAAATGATAATTACTGAACACTCCACCTCCTAAAATAGTCGCGAATATACCACTGAGTCATAATATCAATCCATAGGAACAATACGCTGCCGCAAAGCATAGATTGCTGCTTGTGTGCGATCTGCAAGGTGCAGTTTGGAAAGAATATTGGAAACGTGTGTTTTGACGGTTTTTTCGCTGATAATGAGTGTATCAGCAATTTCTTTATTGCTTTTGCCACGTGCAATCAGACGGAGGACTTCCAGTTCACGCTCGGTAAGCTGTTCAACCGGATTATCGGCGGGGCGTGGAACATTAAACTCCTGCATCAGTTTGGCGGCCACTTCTGGATGTAAGACGGCCTCGTTACGCTGCGCTGCACGGATCGCACGGGCGAGTTCTTCGGGTTGCACGTCTTTGAGCAGATACGAGATCGCGCCGGCCTTGATAGCAGGAAACACTTTGTCGTCATCGGTGAATGAGGTGAGCACAATAATTTGTGTTGATGGGCTAACCGCCTTGATGCGCCGGGTCGCTTCCACACCATCAATGCCAGGCAGTACCAGATCCATTAATACCACATCAGGCAGTACATCCTGTGCCAATTGAACGCCCTCTTCACCACTCGATGCTTCTCCAACAATTTCAAGGTCGTCCTGTAATTCGAGAAAGTCCTGCAACCCCTGTCGTACCAAACGATGATCATCAACCATAAGTACGCTAATCCGTTCCATGGTGTGTTCCTTCCAGTGGTTGATGTGTTGGCTGCCCTGTGCGTGCTGCGCGACCTGGCACCGCAACCACAATTGTTGTTCCCTGATTCAAGTGTGAATATACGTCGAGCGTACCACCAAGCTCAATCGCACGTTCACGCATACTGATCATACCCAGATGTCGACCATTACTTGGTCGTACTTTGTCCGGCTCAAACCCACAACCGTCGTCTGCAATATGCAAAGTAATCAGTTCTGGCGTAAGCGTTAAAGTAATGTTGACTGCACAAGCCCCTGCATGCCGAATAATATTATTCAACGCTTCCTGGGCAATACGATACAGGGACTGTTCAGTACCACGCGCATGTGACTCCTCGCCCTCAACCACCAAACTGACGGTCAAGCCTTCACGAGCACGCATCCCTGCAACCTGTTGGTGCAATGCGCCAATCAGTCCTTGCTCATTCAGTGCCGGAGGGCGCAACTGAAAGATGAGTGCACGCATCTCGCCTAAAGCCGCCGTAGCGGTCTCCTGGAGTCGTTCGAGTTGTGAGGCAGCGCGAGTTGTATTTTTTTCAATCTGTGCACGGGCCGCCTGAGCCGTCAAGGTCATACTGAAGAGTTGTTGCGAGATCGAGTCGTGGAGATCGCGGGCCAGCCGACTCCGCTCTTCAAGCACAGCCGCTTCCTGAGAACGCTGATAGAGACGCGCATTCTCAATCGCGCTGGCGATAACATCGGCAACTGTCTCGAGCACCGCCACATCACGATTGGTAAAGGCTGCAACACGACGTGACTCAAGGTTCAAAAGGGCCAATACTCGTTTGCCTGCAATGACTGGCACACCTAGTTCCGAACGCATTTCGACACCACGGTACAGAACATAGTCCTTATCTTCCAGCACATCGTCCACGCGCACTGTCTGCCCGGTGCGATAGGCCCGACCCAGCACACCACTCAACAATGGTTGACGATAGCCTAGCTCACGTACGTAAAAACGACTCGCCTGGGCTGCAACGACCATCTCTTGACTCTCTTCATCGACCAGAAACAGTTCCACGTGGCTATACCCAAAACCATCTTGGATCTGTTTGGTGACTGCCGCCAGCATTCGCTCAAGATCAACAGTTGAGACCACCATCCGAGCAATAATGTTGAGCACAGTCAGGTGTTCGTTATGCCGTTTCACCTGATGCGCCAGACGTTGCCCTTCTTGATACAGACGTGCACTACTGATCGGACCACCCAATTGTGCTGCTATCGCCTCAAGAAGATCCACATCCTCATAGGTAAACGCATTCTTCTGGTCAGAGTCAACCGTCAACACGCCAATGATACTGCCACCTGTCCAGAGCGGCACGGCAATGTACGATTGTATCGAGCGGTTTGAACCAATATGATGGGCAGCAGATTGAATACGCGTTTCGACATACAAGTCATTGGAAAGAAAGGGAAGTCCTTGCTGGACTACCCAGCCACAAATGCCCTCGCCGGGTTTAAGACGCACCTTACGTGCTACCTCATCAATATGGCCAATAGAAGCGACCATCTCCAATTCATTGAGATCATTGAACAGGGCAATTGTTCCAGCCTGAAATGCGACCTTCATCCGCTCGATACAGCGTGAAAGGATAACATCAAAATCCAGTGTTGTGCTGACATCGCGTGCGAGTTCGGCCAGCAATTGCTCTTTGGCCAACAGTCGGGCGCTACGGGCGGCGAGACGCGCATTCTCAAGCGCCAACGCCGCCTGACGGGTAATCACTTCGAGGAGTTGCACCCGCTGAGGAGACCAGGCCTCGGAGTCTTCAGGCAATGCAATGTAGATAACACCCGTTAACCGTTCTCCACGCCCCCGCAATGGTACCAACAAAATACCTTTACTAATCTGATCGTCGGCAAGTGCTTCCGTTTCGGCCAGAATGGGGGGCGCTTCTTCAACATTCCGAAAAGTCCAGGCAATCCCATGGCTATCCGGGATCAGATACGTCTTCTCACTGAACTGATAGTGTGGCTGGAGCAACGCTTGATAAA
This sequence comes from Chloroflexota bacterium, assembly GCA_039178835.1. Taxonomy (GTDB): domain Bacteria; phylum Chloroflexota; class Chloroflexia; order Chloroflexales; family Roseiflexaceae; genus AL-N1. Next base: position 4,114 of record JBCDFA010000037.1, on the reverse strand, counting down.
ACGCTGGGGCCGTCGGGCGATCACGTAGCTCCTGAATGACCTGCTCCGAAAGACCAGCAAAGGCATACGCTTCCAGTTCGTCTGTGTCGGCATTACGCAACCGAATACACACCTGCGGATAAGCAAGTACTGTATGAACAACATCGGCCAGCTCTTGTAATAACTCCTCGGTGGTAGTATCGGTACTGAGCTGCGAGCCCAGTGCCAACAAATCTCCAAGGGGAAGATTGCGCGCAATATCTGCTGTTTGCGAGCCGGGGCTCATCGGTACAATCGGCGTATTGTGTTGATCAGCAGTACCTTCCATGGCGGATGTTCCAAGCCTTACATGCGTATCATACTCGTCTCAATGCTTATGCGGTAAAGAGTTGACAAATATTATACCAGACTGCTCAACCCGCGTCATCTACCTTGAGACGTATTCCACAACAGTACGGTCGGCTTGACGGGTCAGAGTCTCTACGGTACGATGGATATGTCTCATGATTCGACAATCGTTTTTCGTGTGTGGGAGACCCCATACAGTGAGTATTTGAAGGCGGCAACTATGTTTAACTTGAGCGATCATCCCCACCGACGCTATAATCCACTTACACGCGAATGGGTCTTAGTCTCGCCACACCGTACCAAACGACCCTGGCAGGGACAGACCGAGCGACCTGCACAGGAGCAACGCCCAGTCTATGATCCAGAATGCTACTTGTGTCCAGGGAATACTCGCGCTGGTGGAGTCGTCAACCCAACCTACGAACAAACCTTTGTGTTTACCAATGATTACGCCGCTCTGCTATCGGATAGTCCGGCAAGTTTATCCAACGTTGGTGGTCTCCTCCGCGCTGAGAGTGAGCGCGGCACATGTCGCGTAGTGTGTTTCTCGCCGCGCCACGATCTGACGATGGCACTAATGGATGTTGAAAGCATCACGGCGGTGGTCGAGATGTGGATTGGGCAGTATGAGGAACTTGGGGGCCAACCACTGGTCAACTATGTGCAGATTTTTGAGAACCGTGGGGCGATGATGGGCGCCAGCAATCCGCATCCCCATGGCCAGATCTGGGCGACCGAGCATCTGCCACTGAATGCCGCCCGCGAACTGGAAACTCAGCACGACTATTATGTTGAGCACGAACGGACATTGCTAGGCGATTACCTTGCGATTGAGTTGGAAGCACAAGAGCGGTTAGTGTGCTCAAACGACCACTTTGTGGCGTTGATCCCCTTCTGGGCCGTCTGGCCATTCGAGACGATGATCATCAGCCGTCGTCCAGTCGGAGCACTGCCTGATCTTGAGCAAGATGAGCGTGCAGCACTTGCCAATATACTCAAGCAACTCACCACACGCTACGATAATCTGTTCGAGGTCTCATTCCCTTACTCGATGGGCTTCCACCAGCGCCCCACTGATGGCGGTGCTTATCCCGAGTGGCATCTACATGCCCATTTCTACCCACCGCTGCTGCGTTCGGCCACTGTTCGCAAGTTTATGGTCGGGTTTGAGCTACTCGCCGAACCACAGCGTGATATTACACCAGAACAGGCCGCCGAAAGGTTGCGGAGTCTGCCAGCCGAGCATTATCGCACAACCGAATAGACATTATGTCAACTTTCAATGACAATTGTGATCATAACGAGCCTCTGTGCCGCCCGTAAAACATCATCCATGTTCGGGCGTTGTGGTGCATCCCAGCCAATACCATGGAACTTGACATCACGCGGCACCTGCTGCACATGTTCGGCCAGTCGGTCGGCGATATGCTGATGATCATCGACGAGCACGGTTGCAGTACCCTGTACACGCCGGCCTTTGTAGATCAATGAAACGGGTGTGTCGCGTTGCAGGTTCCGCCACCACTTATTTTCATGGGACGTAAAACAGCGTAAGAGATTTCCATGACGGGTATAGCTCAGTGGAGTACTGTATTGTTTACCACTTTTGCGGCCAGTAAACGTGAGAATGAGCGTCTGACTGCTCTGCAAACCATGCAATGGGCTGCGTAAAATCCCACGCATAAGCGGATTCAGCAGCCACATAAAACGATCTTCAAGCGTCTCGGGTTTTGTGCTCATCGGTGTACCAGACATAGCATTACCTCCTCGGCATATCGTTATACTCGATTAGTGATGTTGTATGTCTGTAGCATACGGTCAGATTGTGAAGCAACAATGAAGATACTGCGGAGATAAATGGGAGAACCCTAGCGATAGTCAATAAGCTGCATAATAAAGAGCGCAATCCCACGCCACATCAGAAATGCGAACGTCACCAGCGCCACTAACCGGCCAATGTAGCCACGCACCCACAATGCTGCCAACGCTGGACCAGCCCCCAGACACAGCGCCGGATAGAGAAAATGCTCCCAGCGCAGGCCCTGAGCACGAAACAGAAAAACAGACAACGAAAAGAGTGTGGTGCCCCACCACGCCAACAACACCAACCAGAGTGTCCGTTGCGACCTCTCTTCTGCTTTGTGGTGCAGGCCAAGCAGCACGGTGCCCGTCGCACCAAGGCCGACCAGCAACGCACTGAGCGGATGATCGACACGCAGCAAACGCCCCAACTGCCCCATGATCTGGCTCACTCCACCAGTGGAAGTCTCCGCAGCAGTCTGGGCAGTTGGCGGAGCGAAGAGCAGATGGGCAAACGCCGAGTAGTAGAACAGCCCCACCCACACAATCATTGTCACGCCGAGGGCCACCAGCGCACCGACAGGCAACCGCTCACGACGGGCAGCGACCCACGCGATACACAGCCATCCTAGCGTGAGTGCCAGCGAAATCGTCACGCCGAGATGGCCCAGAAAGGCCACGAGCATCAGCACCAGCGCCACGCCCCACATAGCCATGTGTCTGAGAGAACGCGCCTCCGTGGCCAGCAGTGCCAGCAACGGCAGAGCCATACCCTGCCCAAAGATATTGGCAAACTCACCAATCGAGAACGACTTGAGCAGCGTTAGAGCACTCACATACAACGCCGCGCTAAGGAGCGACGCACCCACGCCCACCCCACTACGCCACAAGACATACCACAGCATCCCAACCACAAGGCTATCGATCAGCGCATTCCCAAACTGTAGCAGCACCTGCCGACCTTCTTGGCTCATGGGGAGCAACAGTTGCAGTGGCGCAAAAGCGATATACTGGCCAGGCGGATACGGCGCCTGCCCACCGCCTGTCTCAGACGGGAGCCCTTCGGTAAAGTACACCTTCCCCATCGTGAGATCCGCCATGTTATTGACGTTTAGGCCAATATCGCTGTTTTGCGTATATGGATGCACCATACCTCCCAAACGCAGGGCAAAGGCCAGCACAATCAGGGCGATAACCACCTGCTGCACCTGCATACCTGGCCAGATTCGGGTGGTGACAACACGCTGGTCGATAGGTGGCAGGCGTAAAAGCAGTGCGGCGATAGCATACGATACGACGGCGATGGAGGCCAGCATTGGAGTATAAATAGTGAAGTGCAACCGCCAGACCATCAGCATGCCCATTGCAGCCAGTACCAGCACGACCCCCACAGCGGATACCCAGAGGCGCGGGGCATCTAAGCGTCGCGAAAGGCCATACACCAGAGCTACTGTTACCGCCAGCAAACCCAACTGCGGGAGTGCTGGCCAGCGCAGGCCACTGGTTGGCGCAATAACCACCTGACTGACCACAAAGCCCAGTGAGCGCGGATCATTGTTGGCTGGCTCGTAGCGTGGTGTGGTGAAATGTAGCGTCACATCGCCACGAGTGTCGGACTGCACCAACATATGGTACACTCGCAACGGATCACTGACGAGCGCCACCGTGGTTGTCGTATGGCCATCGCTCCACTCGCTCAGCGTCGGCGTTTCGACCGGGTGACCACGCGCACGAATACTGACATCCCAATCACCACCACCAAGCCCAGGAAGAAACATAGTTGCATCGGGTTTGGCCCAGCGATATGGCTCCTGTGGCAGCTGCCACCACGCACAGTCCTGCTCACATCCATCCTCTGCGCGAAGGCTGGCTGGCTCAGAGGCATTAAAACTCGTCCCAACAAACGGCGCATCAAAGCCGCGAGTACGCTCGACCCGATTACCACCAACATCCAGTTGATGGGTGTACGGCCACTGATACGCCAACG
>JBCDFA010000036.1:0-33281 GCA_039178835.1 Chloroflexota bacterium | reverse complement strand
CCGGAGGCATGTCTGGCATTTGATGAGTAACAAACGCTTTATAGCTTACCAAAACCTCTTGCATCACCTGGGCACGCGACCAACCATCAAGCAACATATGGTGATTAGTCCAAATAAACCAGTACACATCTCCATCAGTTTGTATCAGTGCGAGTCGTAACAGGGGGGCTTGATCAAGTGCAAAACCCTGGACTCGATCAGTCTCGAGAAAATCCTGTAGTTGATCATCGTGTGTTGATGCTGGCAAGTCACGCCAATCATAAAAGGTCCATGGAAGCTTCACCTGTCGTTGCACTACCTGAACTGGATCTGACTGAAGTTGCCATTCAAAGGCGGTGCGCAGAACAGTATGTCGGTTGATGACATAGTGCCAGGCTTGCTGAAAAGCGGCTATTTGCAGAGGACCCTGTAGACGACACCACAATTGTTCCACATACACCCCTGAATCAGGCGCATAGATAGTGTGAAACAGCATGCCATGCTGGAGTGGTGACAGACGATACATTGCTTCAATATTTGCTTTGCTCATTGCATTACTCCTCTGCAAATGCGCCGTGTTTTGCAATTAGTTGTTCGAGATGTTCTTGATCAAGATCGACACCAGAGAGATCGGCAATCAGGTCAGCGGTCTCTGATGACAAAGTGTGTGTAATCAGGTTTCGCAACGCAGTCACAAAGAATATTGCGAACTGCTCAATCGTTTCAGGTCGATGGATCTGGGTACTGTATGACCAGATGATACTCAACTGGCCATCAGCAATAAGGCTATTAATGTCAATCAGGTAACGACGTATCCCCTGAATACTGCGCTCAGGACCGGGTGATTCCTGTGCCACGCGCAATAAGCCGCTTTCCTGTTGCAGCTGATTGAATTGCCCGAAATAATTAAAACTGATGGGTGCCTCGGGAATAGCTTGCAGGTGAGCCTGGAAATCAGGGTTGTTGTTTAGATAGCACAGAACACCATAGCCCAGACCACCCTGCGGTACCTGTTGTAATTGTCCTCGAACGGCACGCAACACATCACCAGATTCATAGGTGTCACGGATGTCGAGATAGAAGGGAAAACGACTCGTACACCATCCGACGGTACGTGAGAGATCAACATCTGCAAAAAGGTCGCTGTTACGGCCATGACTTTCCAGATTAATCAGTAATGTGCGTGATGTGGCCCATTGGGCGTATGCCAGTGCCAATGCAGCCATAAGCATTTCTTGTACCTGCACCTGTGCTACCGCTGGCACTTCATGGGTTAGCGCACGGGTTTCTGCCGGATCAAGTGTTTTCGTCACGCTCTGGATGGAAGCAACAATGTTAGCACCTGAAACATAATCGCGTGGCATGTCCGATAGTGGCACTGTAGCTAGGCGGCTCCAGTAATCCAGTTCCTGTGCAAGATTGGTAGAGTCGGCATATGCGACCAAGCGTTCTGCCCAGTGTTGAAATGCCGTTGTTTTAGTTGGCAATTGCATGGTCTGTCCCGTCATGCCTTGCTGATACGCGGTTTGGAAATCTTCCAGTAAGACACGCCAAGAAACCCCATCAACAGCGAGATGATGGATAATAAACAGTAGGCGTTGAGGAGCATCTGGGCCACATTCATACAGAACTACTTGAAGGAGCGGTCCATCAGTGAGATTGAGTTGTGACTGAAGCCGTGTTGCGCTGGCGGTGATCGCCTCATGTTGTTGTTCATCAGTGAGATGTGCCAGATCAATGTGGTGTACACAAATCGATGATTCCACATCTCCATGGGTTTGTTCCCAACCATTGCTTGTTGTGCTAAAACGTAGCCGTAATGCATCGTGGTGCAGTACCAGCTGTGATATAACCTGTTCAATGAGATCAATATCTAACGGATGTTGTGCTTCCAACAACACAGATTGATTGTAATGATGAGCATCTGGTAAGTGCTGTTCAAAAAACCAGTGCTGGATTGGTGTAAGCGGTACCATACCGGTAACCAGACCCTGTTCCGCATGTATATCTGGGCTATCACCAACAACAGCCACAACTTCAGCGATGGTGGGATAGTCAAACATCTGTCGTGGCGTAATAGATATGCCAGCCTGATTTGCCTTTGCCACAACTTGGATACTTAAAATAGAGTCACCACCCAGCGAGAAAAAGTTATCATGGATACTAATAGATGTGTGACCCAAAACATTGGCCCATATGTCGGCCAGCTTTGTTTCCATCGTTGTTTGAGGAGCCACATGTGGCATCTGTTTGGTTGGTTGATCATAGTGAGGTTCTGGTAATTGCTGACGGTCAACTTTACCATTGGGTGACAGAGGTAAGGTATCAAGCGGTACATACAACGCAGGAAGCATATAGGGCGGTAGCTGCTCTGTCAGGAAAGTTTGTACATTTTCTTCAGATAGTGTTTGATCTGGCAGTAGTACTACATAGGCAACAAGTTTCATGTCACCTGGTGTAGCTTCGTGGACCGTGACGACAGCCTGTTGAATACTATAATGTTGTCCCAGTGTTGCCTCAATTTCACCTAACTCGATACGATATCCACGTAGTTTCACTTGATAATCTACACGCCCTAGAAACTCGACCGTCCCATCGTGATATAACCTCCCCAGATCACCTGTACGATACATACGCGTATTAGAATGGGTGCCAAAAGGATTTGGCACAAACCGTTCGGCGGTCAGACCAGGGCGGTTCACATATCCACGTGCAACCTGCTCTCCACTGATAAAAATCTCTCCAACAGCCCCAATCGGCACCTGTTGCAAATACGTATCCAGAAGGTATATCTGTGTCTGAGGCAATGGTCTTCCTAATGGAACAGTTGCCGTCTGATAATTCGATTCGTCAGGGACGAGATGCGTCAGTACTCCCACAGTGGTCTCTGTCGGTCCATAGTGGTTTAGGATACGGCACTGTGGTGCTACTACTCGGATGCGGGATATCAGATCCCAATAGGTTGCTTCTCCGCCAAGAATCAAACACTGTTTAGGCAGAATATCATCAGGGTTGGTTGTATGGAGTAGTGCCGCCATGTGCGATGGAACAATCTTCATGTAGTCAATGGGATGGTCACGCATATAGATAGCCAGTTCTTCCGCATGGGTAACACGATCCTGTGCAATAACATGTAAACATCCACCTGATACGAGTGCGGAAAAGATAACCGTATGGCCCAGGTCTGCAGCAAAGGTAGAAACTGTTGCAAAATGAGCACCTTCTGAGATAGCAAGCTGTTCAGTAATAGCTGTAGTATACGCAGCGAGTTGACGATGGGTAATTGCCACACCCTTTGGTTGTCCGGTTGAACCTGATGTGAATATGATGTACGCAAGATGATTATCTGTTACTCTACTGACAGGCGGATTGATGACTGGCTGAGCCAGGTGTGTTGCTTCATCGTCAAGGATTACGAATGTATAGGCACCCTCTACGAGACGAGATCGTAAGTGCTGATGAGCTACCACTATAGGGGTTTGCAGATCAGCCAGCATAATGGCCAATCGATCCGAGGGCAATGTGGGATCAAAGGGAACATATGCACCTCCGGCTTTAAGCACACCAAGCATAGCAACAAGCATATCGACTGAACGATCAAGCAACAATCCAACAGGTGTATCTGGTCTTACCCCCAGATGTTGTAAGCGCTGTGCTACCTGATTGGCACGCTGCTCGAGGTCTTGGTAGGTCAGGGTCTGTTGGGCATCCACCAGCGCTGGTGCCTCAGGAGTGCGTCGGGACTGTTGAGTAATAAGTTCATGAATACAGAGGGGCTGCCAATCTGCCGATGGAACTGGTTGCCACGCATCTCGCAACTGATGCTCTTTGGGCCCGATGCACTTAAGCATGGTGATAGATGTTTGTGGATGTTGTATTGCATCAATCAAGAGCGTTTGATACTGCTCTGCTAGACGCGCTACGTCATCTTCTGCCAAATACCGTGGATCATAGCGCAATGTTGCCACCAAACGACCTGTATAGCGCGTACACGACAGACCGAGATGAAAACGATCAAGCAAGACGTTCGCTGTTTCAAGTGTAAACGTGCAGGGTTCCGCTTTGAAGGGTGGTAATGGGGACACCCATTCGAAGACGACAGGCCACGAGAATGATCGCTCGCTGTCATCTGGCACATAGTCTTCCCACACAAAATAATCCTGCCATGCCGTAAGGTCTTGCACAGCTGTGCTTACCATTCGCATGACCTCGTGAAAGTGAGCATCTTTGTCAATGGACTGACGCAACGGGAGATACCGCGCAAAAAGACCGAGCGCGTCTGTAATCTCATCCTGCTGACGTCCATCGCACAAAACCCCAGTGCACAAGACCGGCTGATTCGTCAATCGACTGAGCAGTGTGAGCCAGGCAGCCAGTAAGACCGTAGATACATCACTCCCATGTTCGGTAGCAAAATTGTCGATAGTCGTTTCCAGTGTTGGTGGCAAGATGATATTCACGGACAAAGGCTCAAAGACAGTTTGCTGCGATGGCGTAAGTTCAAATGGCAGTCGAGTACCCGTCGTTGATTCATATTGTTGTTGCCAATATGCTCGTCCTGATGCTGTGTCTGGCGACTCAAGTACTTCATGTTGCCATTCGGAAAAATCGACATATTGCAGGACTTCTTCGTCGGGGGTTAAGGGATTATGAGAAGCATATAGTTCCCCCAACACATGGGTCAGGTTATGCAACCCTATCACATCAGCGCACAGCGATGGGAGGCTTAAGAGCAACTTCCATGTTGTCTGTCCAATCTGTACCAGATCCACCACTAGCATCTCTGTTGCCGAGTCATTGATAAGCCCACGCGCCATCGCAGCAAGCTCCCTGACACGTTGCTCCTGATCTTCCGTAGAGATGTGCTGAAAATCATGTATGTGATATCGCACGGTATCGAGGGTAGTAATGACCTGAAGTGGCATTTCCATCCCTGACATGCGCTGGAATGTGGTACGTAAGATTTCGTATCGCTCAACAGCTGTTGTCAGGGCCTCTCGTAAGCGCGATGGATCAAGAGAACCTTCAATGTGCACAGTTGCCTGTGCTGAATAGATGCGTGACTCCTTTTGTTGAAGAGTCCAAATGCGCTTTTGTTGTGATGAAAGTTGAAAACCTTCAATGCGTTGTGTACTCATTGGTTCTGGTGTATCCCTCTTATTGGTTGCTCATCGTTTCGGCCATACCAACCACAACTTTGCGCGTGCCGGTAAATGGTGCTCGCCCATGTGCCACAAGCATATTGTCAAGGAGCAAGACATCATGCATCTGCCACGGGAAGAGCACCATCGTCTCTGCATACGCAGCACGAATAGCGTCTAATGCTTCTGACTCGATGGTGGAACCATCACCATAGCAAGCGTTACGTGGCAATCCATGGTCACCAAATGTCGATAGTAATGATTCCTGAACTGGTGCGGGTAGATTGGAGATATGGAACAAATGGGCTTGATTAAACCAAAGTGGTTCGCTGGTATCAGGGTGGTCTACCACCGCCTGACAGATCTGCCAGGTTCTTAACCGATTGCCATCCTTCCATTCAAACTCAATCCCATGATCGCGACAAAATGCTTCGACTTCAGCTTTGCTGTCAGTTTGGAAGACGTTTTCCCATGGCAAATCAAGACCTTCACCATAGTTACGAATGTACATCACCTGTTTTTGTCTAAAGTTATCGCGAATATCAGATGGAATCCGATCAAATACTTTGCGACTATCGACAATGGGTGTTTCACCACCATCTTCCGCAACCTTGATGGAAAAGAACCCTATTTTCATTGGCCAGCTGCGGCTGTAGGACATTTCATTATGCATAGGAATCCACTGATCAGCCGGATATTCAGTTGATGTATAAATCTTGCCACTTACTTGATTGCGTGGAGTGGAACGATAGGCATACTCCAACATATCGCCGCCAACAGATTTGATAAAGTGCTGAAAATCATCGATTCCATGAACATTAAATCCACGAAACAAAATGCCCCCATGGTCACGTAAATGGGTCAGAATGAGATCACGATTCTCGGTTGCCCATGCCGTCAATCCAATGTCAGGAACCACTGGTTCAATCACAAATGGGAGTGGTTGATCAGGCTGAAGCAATCGTGTCTGAACCAATGCTTCTTGTGAAACGCTGACACTTTTGCGTTGCCCTCGTCGAATCTTATGTATGCTTGGTGTATCAGAATTAGTCATAATCTATGTTTCTTTCTGCTCATTTGCTGTTGATTGTCGTCGTCTTCGAAGCATTTGTCGGCTTGTTGCCGCTAGGTTCTGTGCTTGTTCGAGGTGCTGTTGCTGCTCAGCTGCCGCAAGCGTATCAAGTATCGAACAAAGTTCTTGATCTGGTTGCGCTGAGACTGTCTCGAGTGTTATGGCAAAGAGGTAGGCCATACTCTGGATGGTTGACTGATGAAACAGATCGGCACGATATTCCCACTCAGTTGCAATCCCATCCACAGTATGGCGCAAAAACAGGCGTATATCGTGACGTGCTTCACCGCTTTCAACCTCTAGTGGCTGAATGGTCAGCCCTGGAAGTGTCATCTCTGGCAACATATCTTGTTCAAATACCAGCCAGACTCGAAAGAATGAGGTGCCACGCGCCGAGTCGGCCTGCAACTCATCGACAAGTTTTTCGTAGGGAATATCCTGATGAGCATAGGCCCCAAGTGCTGTGGTACGTGCCTGTGCCAACAAACTGCGGAAAGTTGGATTGTGAGCCAGGTTACCGCGCAATACCAGTGTGTTGATAAGCGGACCAATAAGTTGAGCTACCTCAGCACGACTGCGGTTCGCAATAGGTGTTCCAATCAATATCTCTTCCTGGCGGGCATAGTAGTGCAGCACGATTTGAAATCCTGCCAGAAAGATCATAAAAAGAGTCACTTTTTCTTGATGGCCTAATGTTCGCAGTTGTTCTCCCAGTTTGTCAGATAGTGCCAGATGATGTAGTGCAGCACGATTTGAAACAGACATCTCAATCGTTTTTCTGGTGGGTAATTGTAATGATGGTGGCTGATCACCGAGTTGTTGCCGCCAATAGTCAAGTTGTGCGTCCAGAGCCTGCCCTGTAAGCTGTTTACGCTGCCATACCGAGAAATCAGCGTATTGAACGGGTAAATCCGGTAGCCCGTGTGGTTGACCCGTCACACGACTTTCGTAGAGTGCCTGAAAATCGCGCATGAGTATTCGTACAGACCATTCGTCAGATATGATATGGTGAATGCTTACCAGCAATACGTAGGATTGGTCCGCAACATGCAGCAGTATGGTACGAAACAATGGTCCTTGAGCGAGGTCAAAGGGCGTTTTCATTGCGTGTGTGATATGCTGCTGAATCTGTTCCTCACGCACCTCTGTGGAATGATCACGTATATCAATTATTCCAAATGATAGAGTCTGTTCTGGGGCAATAACTTGTACGACTTGGTTGTTTTGCGAGACAAAGGTGGTGCGTAAGATTTCGTGGCGTTGGAGCAAATCCTGGAAACTGTGTTGGAGCACTTGCACATCAAGATCGCCGACAATACGCAATGCCGCGAGCTGATGATATGCGGTGGTTCCCGTTTCAAATTGCTCAAGGAACCACAAACGTTGTTGAGCAAACGAGGCAGGAAGAGTTTGATTACGTGCTACAGGCTCAATAGGAGCTACACTTAAACCATGCGACTCACGTTGAGCCTGCTCTACCAGCGTGGCGAGCCCGGCGACCGTAGCATTATCGAAGAAGGCTCGCACCGGAAGTGCTACACCCATCGTATCACTTATTTGAGCAATAACCTGTGTTGCCAACAATGAGTGCCCACCCAGATCCAGAAAATCAGCGTAGATAGATACCTGATCACGTTTGAGTACTTGTTGCCAGATAGCAGTGATGGCTGTTTCAATGGGTGTGCGTGGCATAGCCCATTGATCATCGAGTGCAGATCGATCCTGTGATTCTGGTAGGGCATGTCGGTCAACTTTACCGTTTGGTGTCAGTGGAAGTGTGTCAAGTTCTACAAACGAAGCTGGTATCATATACTCAGGGAGTTGTGTTTGGAGGAATGAACGTATTTCTGCAATGTGATGCTGTTCGTGGTGTGGCACAATATAGGCAACTAAGCGACGATCACCGGGAACATCTTCACGATCAATGACCACTACGTCACGTACTGCTGGATGTTGACCCAGGGTCGACTCAATCTCACCCAGCTCAATGCGGTAACCACGTATTTTGACCTGATGATCCCGACGACCGTGAAATTCGAGTATGCCATCGGCACGATAACGTACTAAATCACCTGTTTTATACAATCGAGCACCGTCAATAGTGCTAAAGGGATGTGGCACAAAAGCTGTAGCTGTTTGATCTGGCTGGTTGAGATACCCTTGGGCCAAACCATCTCCACCAATAAAGAGTTCACCAATACAACCAATAGGAACTAAATCCATCTGTCCATCAAGAACATAGAGTTGGGTATTGGCAATCGGACGACCAATTGGTACCTGACCTGCAGTAATCTGCTCACCGACGGCATCATAGGTACAACATCCAACAACTGTTTCGGTTGGACCATATTCATTAATCAAGCGTACTGATGGAGCATGTGTTTGCCAGAAGGAGAGACTTGCATACCGTAATGCTTCTCCGCCAATGACATAGACACGTGCACTGTCAGCAGCATCAGGTGCCAGGGTCTGGCTAAGCAGATCAAGATGCGCAGGTGTCAGTTTTACCAAGCTATAGTTATGCGAGTCGGTCAACGTGGTTGTAAGTGCAGCACCGCCTTGTGTTTCAGGAAGTAATGTGAGCGTACGTCCTGCTAGGAGCGGAGCAAACAAGCTTGTGATGGTAAGATCAAACGTAAGGGGAGAGTGGACAGGTGCCCCATGTCCATCAGCGACCTCATAGTTCGCTATACACCAACTAAGATAGTTGACAAGCCCCTTGTGGGTTATCATCGCTCCTTTGGGCTTGCCAGTAGATCCTGATGTATAGATGATATACGCGAGATGCTTTGTCGTTACTGCTGTTTCGACAGGAGTCGTGGGTTGTTGTGCTATGATGGAGTGATTACTTTCTATCGTGACACACTGAACGCCACAATCAGCAATACGTGCTTTGAGATGTTCCTGTGTGATGACAATGGAACTAGCAGTATCAGACAGGACATAGTTGATCCGCTCACGGGGAAACGTCGGCTCGATAGGTACATAGACCCCGCCTGCTTTCAAAACCCCTAAAATAGCCACAACCATATCAGGTGAACGTTCCAGAAGAAGACCAACATGCATAGATGCCCTAACACCCATACTCTGAAGATGACGGGCCAGTTGATTTGATTGTGCATCCAACTCAGCATAGGTGAGTGATTGGTGATGATAGACAACTGCTTGCGCCGCTGGTGTGCGTTGTGCCTGCGCTGTAAACAATTCGTGCACACATGACGTATCAGGGTATGTTACTGCCGTATCATTCCAATCAGTTAACAGACGCTGTCGTTCATGCTCACTAATAATCGATAAGGCTTGAATGGCAGTAGTAGGTGTACTAAGTACTTGTGTCAGTAATGTCTGAAACTGTTCAACTAAGCTGCAAATCTCGCTTTGTGGGATACGCTGTGCATCATAGAATAACGCTATCTCAAGCCCCTGTTTGGTAGGACAACAGGCCATATGCATCAAACAGGCATGTGTATAGACAAACTGTTGAGTCATCTGCCATTCGATACCACCAGCATTGTATGTGAGTCGTTCTGGTAGCAATGAAAAGAGAATCTGGTCCTGATATGTGTCATTGCCTGTGAGATCCAGATCGGCGAAATATACATACTCTTGCCATTCACGGATTTGTTGGAGCAAGTGCTGTGTCTGTTCAAGCAGTTCATCAAACCGCATATGCGGCTCAAATTGACCTAACACTGGTAGAGATGTAGCGAATAGCCCCAGTGCTTCCAGCAACTCTTCGTCCTGACGACCATCAACAAGCACATGGGTGGTCATGGTTGGTTGTTGTGTGCGTATCCAGAGTAATACTTGCCAACAGGCAAAACATACTGCCTCAACCGATATTTTGGCTTGCTCTGCAAATAGTTGTATGTGAGCGTGTGCTTCTACAGCAGTTACGACATCCCAGGTTGCTTGATGCGGTGGAAGTGAACGATCTGCGAATGGCAGTTTTAATTGTGACCGGGCAGTAATACCGCGGGTCCGCCAATAATCAGTACCAGCGACAGCCTCCTCCTCAGATGCCATTTCGCGTTGCCATTCCGAATACTGAACATACTGAAGCAACTCATCGTCACGCACATCATGATTTACACGTGCGGTGTAACAATTCGCGATTTCTTTGATCAATGTGTGGAGAGTCCATTGATCTGCATACAGCGCTGACAGATGAGTCATTAATGTATGCTGTTGTTCGTTAACTTGTACAAGCCAGAACTTCAGGAGTGGTTCATGTATAATAGGATCAGTGCGTGCCTGCCCAAGACGGTCAATGATCCAATCCTGCTGTTGATTGCATGTCAAATGGCGTAAGTCGTGTACATCTAGGACTGGCTCATAGGTCTCCACAACAACCTGAAGTGGTGACTTCATCCCAATGGGCAATTGGAGTGTGGTGCGTAACATGTCATGCCGATGTACCACATCATGAATGCTCGCCTGTAATAGAGTGTGGTTCAGCGGCCCATGCAGGGCTACCGTGCACTGCGCCCATAGCCCGTGTGCCACTGCCTGTTGAGCCCAAAATTGGGATTGCTGCAATGATAATTGATATCCTTGAATATGCGTTTCCAAGGTTGCTCTCCTACATAGTGGTCCCTAAATCAGGGACTAATACGCAAACTCTTTCATATCACCCAGTGCAACCAATAGCCGACGAGTTCCCTGATATGGATTACGCCCGTGAGCACTCGACACATTATCAACAACCATTACATCGCCCCGTTGCCATGGGAAAAACACTTCTAAGTCTTGATAGACATGCATAATTTTTTCCATCACTGAGTCTTCAATCGCACTGCCATCGCCGTAATAACAGTGTCGTGGCAAATCTTCTTCTGCGAAAAGATTGCGTAACGATGTACGCGTCTCTTCATCAAGACAGGCAATATGCCAGTGTTGCGCCTGATTAAACCACGACCACTCAGATGTTACCGGATGGCGAATGACCGCCGGACGGATGCTGCGAGTACGCAGACGATCACCATCCTTCCACTCAAATTCCATATGTGCCTCACGACACATGGTTTCGACTTCGCTTTTACTCTCTGTCTTAAAGACAGTTTGCCAGTTAAGGCCAAGACCATCGCCGTAATTTCGTACATACATAATCTGCTTATCCATAAACTGCTGGACAATAGCAGGATCAAGGCATTCAAATACCTTGCGGCTGTCAACAATGGGTGTTTCGCCACCTTTATCGGCTGGTTGTACACATCCAAAACAAATTTTGAGCGGCCATTGATGATTAAAGGAATTTTCGTTGTGCCATAACAGTTGTTTCTCTGGTGGATAGAAGACGGGGGTTTGCACACGCCCATTCTGCGATACGGGCGTATGTTCACCATTTTCTTTGAACAGTTCGTCGCATACTGTTTGCGTAAATCGTTCAAACAGCGTTTCATCAGTGATATCAAAGCCCCGAAAGAGGATAGCACCATGCTTGTAAAGATGTGTTTCAATGTGTTCACGATGCGTATCAGCCCAGGCAATCAGATCAACATCAGCCGATGCTGGTTGTGCCATAATCGGAAACTCACTCTGCTTAAGGATGGGCTGAAACGTCACAAGATGTTGTTGATCAATATCAACTACCTGAGGTTTCACACTTTTGAACTTCTTAAAACGTGATCCTTTTGTCTCAGATGTATTATTACTCACTGCTAATGACCTTTCTTGTTTTTCAATAAGTGGCAGTGCATTCAATCGCATATCAGGGTGAGCCACAATGCTATGGAGTAGCGTCATGTATTGATTGAGGAGTCGCTTGATCGTTGTCGCATCGAACAGATCCGTTCGATACATCGCTTGACCAAGTACTCCTTCTTCGCTTTCCTCCATCAACAGAATAAGATCGAGATGAGCCCCACCGTGATGGAAAGCTAAGGGCTCAAGTGTGATATCAGCAAAAGTGAATGGCCGCAACATCACATTTTGCAACACGAGTTTGACCTGAAAGAGCGGTGCGTGCGAGTGTGTCCGCTGAGGATTCAAGACTTCCACTAGCTTGTCAAAGGGGAGATCCTGGTGGGCGTATGCCGCAAGGGTTGTTTCTCGAATTTGGTGAAGAAACGTACGAAAAGGGGGATTGCCTGTCATATCAGCACGAATGACGAGCTGATTAACAAAGAACCCAATCAAATGTTCAACTTCTGCAGTATTCCGGCCGGCCACATCAGTACCAACGACAATGTCCTCTTGTGCGGTGTAGCGATAGAGTAATGTTTGGAATGTGGCCATTAACAGCATGAAGAGGGTGGCAGACTCTTCGCGGCCAAAAGACTGTAACTGCTTAACCAATTCTTTAGGGAGGGTGAACGCTACGACATCACCACGAGTACTCTGGGACTGTGTGCGTGGTCGATCTGTTGGTAGTTCCAATGCTGGTGGTAGGCGGAACAACCGTGTTTCCCAGTATGAAAGCAATCGATCAAGCTGCTCTTTCTGTAACCACTCACGCTGCCACACTGCAAAGTCAGCATATTGCACAGGGAGCGCAGGGAGCGGATCAGGCTGCCCCTGCTGGAAGGCCTGGTAAAGAGATGCAATTTCGTGTATAAGCACACCTAACGACCAACCATCTGCGATACTGTGATGCAGGGTTAGAAAGATTGAATGAGTATCTGAGGCAAAACGCAGGACCGATACTCGCACCAGTGGTCCCTGTGCAAGATTAAATGGTTGTTGGGCTGCTTCAAGTGCACGTTGATGAGCTACTGCTTCTTGCTCGTTCGCCGGAATATGTTCGAGATTTTCTACTATGAGGGCCAGTTGCACCTCTTGTGCAATTACTTGAAATGGTTGACCATCAATCTGCGTAAAGGTAGTGCGTAATATTTCATGGCGTTGGATTATCGTCTGCAGCACCCGCTCCAGAATGTTGGTATCCAGCACACCAGTTACGCGTACAAAGGCGGGAATATTATAGTAGGGGGTGTCTGGCTCAAGTTGATCCATGAACCATAAGCGCTGTTGTGCGAATGACAGGGGTAAAGACGATGTACGGGACACAGGAATAATGGGTGGTATGGTATTCTGTTGCTCAGCGAAACCTACTTTCTCAATACGTTCGGCGAAATCTGCAATAGTTGACGTATCAAAAAGAGCACGCAGTGGAAGATTAAGGGCAAACGCTTTATTAATACGCGAAATGACCTGAGTAGCGAGCAGCGAATGTCCTCCAAGTGTAAAGAAATCGTCATGAACACTGATCTGGGTGATACCCAAAATAGATGACCAGATACCTGCCAGGGTCTGTTCTGTGGCTGTTCGTGGTGCAATAAAGCTTCCCTGAGTAGCTATAGCCTCAATATCTGGTATGGGAAGCGCCTGGCGATCCAGTTTCCCGTTGGATGTTAACGGGAACGTATCAAGAATGAGGTAAGCTGAAGGTACCATGTAGCCAGGCAGGGTCTCTTCAACAAAGCATACCCAATCGTGCTCTACCTGTTCCATACCGGGATACAGGATGAGATACGCAACAAGGCGCTGATCACCAGGTCGATCCTCGCGCAGGATTACCACGACATTTTGTACCGCAGTATGCTGCCGTAATCGTGCTTCGATTTCTCCCAGCTCAATGCGAAAACCACGCATCTTAATCTGGTAATCCAACCGTCCAAGATATTCAATCCGTCCGTCCTCAAGATAACGAACCCGATCTCCGGTTTTGTAGAGACGTGCACCTGGAGTAGAATGAAACGGGTTAGGGACAAAAACATCAGCGGTACGGGCTGGTACATTAAGATAACCCCGGCCAACACCATCGCCTCCTACATGCAGTTCACCATAGGCATATCGTGATTGGGGGTTCATATACTGATCGAGTATATAGAGCTGTGTGTTCGCAATAGGAGTGCCTATAGGCATATGTATAACCGATTCATCAGGAGCCTCGGTAATCATATAGTGGGTGACATCGTCAGAGCACTCGGTTGGTCCATACGCATTGATGATAGGGATTTCTGGATAGTAATATGCCCATACGCGACATAGATCCGGCGGCAGTGCTTCACCCGTCAACATAAGCCAGCGCAGATTCGGTATCGGCAGAGATGAACCATCAACGTCTGCGTCAGTAATATCGGCCAGCATGGCGCGGAAGAGCGATGGAACTATTTCTAATACAGTAAAGGCACCATCACGCAAATATGCTAACAAGTGTTGTGGATCATAGGCTGCGGTATCATTGAGAATATGGACTTGGCCACCAACAAGCAGTGGTGCAAGCAATTGCCATACAGATATATCAAAACTTTGTGATGCGTTCTGGGCCAGACAATCTGTTTCAGCAAGGGTTAAATCGTGTATCTTTGCATACAGGTGATTGATCATCCCACGTTGGTCAACCATTGCTCCCTTAGGAGTACCGGTTGAACCAGATGTATAGATGACATAAGCTAGATTGCGTGGCATCGTAGGCTTGGGTAGATTCTCCACATATTGTGCACTTGGTAACGCTGCTAGTGGCAAAATCCGAGGATGGAGATGATCAGGGAGTGTACCCAGACTCTCCTTCAAGATGGTGCGGAACTGCTCTTCACACAACACTAATGGACTGTGACTTTGACGAAGCACTTCGGCATAGCGTTTGGTTGGGTAGCGTGGATCAAGTGGCAGGTATGCACCACCTGCCTTATATATTGCAAGAATTGCTGTCAGGAAAGCAATACTGCGCTCAGACAAAATCGCAACTAAAACTTCAGGTCCCACATTGTAAGCAAGTAATGTTTGGGCAAGCGCATTTGCACGCTGATTAAGTTCTTGATATGTAATCTGTTCCTGTTGATCAATTGCTGCGATATGGGTTGGTGTGCGAGCCACCTGACTCTCAAACAGTTCGCTCAGGCAATGGTTTGCCGGGTAGGTGTACGCTGTGTCATTCCAGTCTTCCAGGATCTGTTGCTGTTCGGCTGGGCTTAATAGTGGAATGGCGGTAACCGATTGATCACTATGAGCTTTCATATGTTGGAGGATGGTCGTGAGATGCTCAAGCATGCGTGCTGCGGTCAGCTCATCAAAACGCATGCAATCGTAGAGGATTCGTAACCCAAAGACTTCCTCGGGAATGATTTCAAGCGTAAGTGGATAATTTGTCGTATCATGGATGCGTATATCGTGTATGTCGATACCATAGCGTTTAGTACCTCCTAACGGATAACGTTCCATAATGAGAAGGCTCTCAAACAGGGGCATGCCACGTGGCACATCGCTCCATCCCTGGATCTGCACCAATGAACTGTACTCATAGGGTCGTGTTGCTAATTGTCGAGTCTGGAGGTCGTGAAGCCAATCTGTTATCGAGATGTCCAATGTCCGTCGTGTCCGCACCGGTAAGGTATTGATAAACATACCGACCATTGACTCAACACCCTGGAGATCCGTTGGTCGTCCAGCCACAGTTGTGCCAAAAACAACATCTGCTTCTCCACTATAACGATGTAACAAGAGCCCCCATGCTCCCTGGAACAGTGTCGTAAGGGTAAGCTGTTGTTGACTTGCGAACTGTTGAAGCAACTGTGATTCTGTTTCATTCCACCACACTTCGTGAGTCGCAATAGTGGGTAATGAGGAGGTGGTTTCTGTACGTCCGACAGGTAGCTGTATCGGATTATGATAGTCTTGTAGTTGAGTCTTCCAGAATATTTCAGCCGCATTGATATCTTGCTTTTGCAACCACGCAATATAATCACGATATGGTCTGGGCTGCGGCAGTGATGGTTCCTGACCTTGACAGAACCCTTGATAGAGAGTAAACACTTCCTGGAGGATAAGTGGGTATGACCATCCATCGAGTAACAAATGATGATAACTCCAGCAAAAGAAGAAACTATCGTGCTCAATCTGTATGAGTGCCAGACGCATCAAGGGGGCATTCGTAACGTCAAAGCCATGTTGAAGATCAGTTGCAAGAAACGTATCCCATGCTGACTGCTGGTCGGCAATCTCCCTATCACGCCAATCGTGTTCTATCCAGCGTAAATCAACGTGCTTTCGCACGACTTGCAGCGGTTTCTCCAATCCTTGCCAGAAGAAGGCGGTACGCAGAGTAGCGTGTCGATTGAGAACAACCTGCCACGCTCGTCTGAAGGCCTCGGTGTCAAATGTTTGATGCAGTGTGCAGGCAATCTGCACACAATAGGCATTGGCATTGTGTTCATACAAACTATGAAAAAGCAATCCGTGTTGTAACGGTGTGAGTGGATAGATATCTTCAACGTTTTCCATTTGTGCAGTCATAACTAGCTATTCTCCACTTGCCCAAGAAGGGTCGATAATGTATCGAAAGCATCATTGTCTAACTCAGCAAGTGGAAAGTCAGATGGGGTATAACCACCAGCATCTGGATTCTGACAATGATTAATAATTGCACGTAGTTCAGTCATATACGACTGGATGAGTGCCTCAATGGTAGAAGATTTATGCACTGCGGTGCTATATTCCCATACGACATGGAGCTGCCCCTGTGCGACATGCGCTATTACATCAATCAGGTGAGCACGCAGACCCGCTGGATCATGGAGCGGTCCGACTGATTCCTGAGCGAGACCAAAGATGTCTGCATTGGAAACACCTTGGTCATACTGACCAAGGTAGTTGAAACTCACTTCAGGTGGGGGAAGTTTCCGGATTGCCGTATCGCTACAGATATCATGAAGTAACCCATAACCGATACCATGCTGTGGAATGTGACGCAGATATTCTTTGACAGACACAAGTGTTTCGTCAATAGACATAGTAGTTGCGTTTGTGAGTAGTATGGGGAAGAGCGTCGTAAACCAACCAATGGTACGGGAGAGGTCAACATCAGCAAAAAGTTCTTCACGCCCATGCCCTTCCAGTGTGATCGAGAGATTTGCATTCTCACTCCATGGTGTAATAGCACGGACAAGTGCAGTGAGTAACACGTCTGTAACCTGGGTATGATAAACCCGTGGTACCTCATACAATAGTGCTTGTGTTTCATCAACACTAAGACTCAGGGCCATTGATTGTACATCGGCCTCACGATTGACACCGTCTGCATCACGTGGCAATAGTTGACATTGATCCCATGGTTGAGTGAGCCAGAAGGTGCGTTCAGTGGCAAGTTGACCAGAATGAGCATACTCAACTATCATCTGAGACCACTGCTGGAATGATGTTGTTTTGAGTGGTAGTTGAGGTATCTGATGTGCCAGAAGCTGTGCGTACGTACTATGAAGGTCATCGAGCAAAATACGCCATGAGACGCCATCAACAGCCAGATGATGAATAACCAACAACAGGCGTCCAGTCCGTGTAGGCCCACAATCCATCCATACCACACATACAAGTGGTCCACTTGTAATATTAAGACTCTGTTGCACAATAGTAGCAGCATCGGTAATGGCTTCGGCCAAGTCACTATCACTAACAGTTGTAAGATCAACCCGGCTACAGGTGAACGCGTTATTGATATCACTGAAGGCATTGAACTGCGTCCAGCCAGTATCAGCCTGAGTAAAGCGTAGACGCAGCGCATCGTGATGGATTGTCAGGTGTTGTATTGCTTGTGTCAGACAATCCATATCAAGCCGTTGATCAACCGTGAGTAACACAGCCTGATTCCAATGATGGGGATTCGGTAGTTCCTGGTCGAAAAACCAGCGTTGAACGGCGGTAAGTGGCACAGTACCAGTAACAACCTCTTGTGAAATATTCAGGCCAGAGGTTGTGCTTACAACTGCCGCAAGATCGGCGATAGTTGGATACTGAAACACATCCTTTGGTGTAAAGTAAAGCTGTGCTTGTGCCGACCGATCCACCAACTGAATACTGATGATAGAGTCACCACCAAGTGCAAAGAAGTTATCATGGATACCTACTCGTTCCAATCCCAGAACAGTTGCCCAGATTGATGCCAGGTTTTTTTCGACCGAGGTTCGTGGTACAACAAACGCATGTTCAGCATCTGACCTCATCAACTCTGGTAGTGGCAACGCTTTACGATCTATTTTGCCATTGGCTGTCAGTGGCAATGCGTCGAGGGCGACGTATGCAGTGGGCACCATATAGTCAGGGAGTCTTGCGCCAAGAAATGCTCGCAATGTATCATTACTTGGTGCTTGTTGATCGGTTGAGACGATATAAGCGACCAGTATTTTCTCATCGCGCTTATCTTCACGCAATACCACAACAGACTCATGAATAACTGGATGTTGCTTGAGCACAGCCTCAATCTCGCCCAGCTCAATACGAAAACCACGCATCTTCACTTGCTGATCGATCCGTCCCAAGAACTCAATCGTGCCATCAGAGCGGTAGCGTACCAGATCGCCAGTACGATAGAGACGACCACCTACCATACCACTCAAAGTATCGGGAATAAAACGTTCGGCAGTGAGCGCTGGACGATGCCAGTACCCACGTGCCAGACTAGCACCGCCAATGTAGAGTTCACCTGCTACCCCGATTGGAACTGGCTGTCTGGACTGGTCAAGTATATAAGACTGAACATTATCGATGGGCCGACCAATCGAGGGTAGCTCATTGATTATCTGCGTACTTGGTACCTGCCCTGAGGTCGCAACAACAGCGTTTTCCGTCGGTCCGTAGTTATTAATCAGGGCAAAATGACAATCATCTGTGGGAGAGTGATGCAACTGATCACCACCAGTTAGCAAAGTACGGAGTGCACTATCCGGTGGCCAATCGAGTGGCAGTATTGTTTCCATTAATGGTGTGGGGACAAAGCCGATGGAGATTTGGTATTTGGTGAACCAATCGCGGAGCAAGGCTGGGTGTGATCGTGTGTTCTCATCAGGTATATGGACGCTGGCACCACATATGAGATAGGGCCAGATTTCCCATACTGATGCATCAAAGCCAATTCCCGCCAGCATTGTTGCACGATCAGTTGCAGCAACACCAAACGCACGCTGATGCCAGCGTATTAAATTGTAGAGGGCCGCATGCGAAACAACGACGCCTTTGGGTGTACCGGTTGAACCGGAGGTATAAATGATGTAAGCAGGATTTGCTGGAACAATATTGCTCTTGAGAGTAGTCTGATAGTTCTGACTCGTTGGACCAACTAACCTATCAATACAGCACACATTGATGTGCTCCGGTAACTGCTGCATCAACACCTGATTAGTGATGACAACCTTGGCCAGTGAGTCCCGGATCATGTATGCAATGCGGTCAGTCGGATAGTCGGGAGCTATAGGCAGATATGCCCCTCCAGCTTTCAAGATAGCTAATAAACTAACAACCAGATCAATTGATCGTTCCAGATATACTGCCACGACAACCTCTGGCCCCACTCCTGAAGACTGTAAATGGTTTGCAAGATGATTGGCACGCTGTTCCAGTGCCGCATAAGAGAGCATATGTGTCCCACACGACAGTGCAGTTGCATGTGGGGTCTGAGCAGTACGTATTGCTACTATGTCATGGGCACACTGAACGTCAGAAAGGTGTGTATCTGTTTGATTCCAATCAAAGAGGATTTGTTGACGTTCAGTTGCACTCAGGGGTACCAACATGGTTACAGGTTGAGCTATATCAGCAAGCATGGCTTCAAGCATAATCAGAAGGTGTTCAAGCAAACGGGTAATAGTTGTGCTTGCAAAACGTGCTGAATTATAGATTGCACGGATATCTAACCCTTCACCAGGAATAATTGCTAGTGTTAATGGATAGTGTGTGTGCTCGATACTTTGAATTTTTTGAATCTGAATACCAGCCCATTGTTGCGTTGCTATAGCACTTATGGGGTAGTTCTCAAATACCAACAGACTCTCAAATAAGGGGGTTCCTGAGGCTATCTCGCTCCAATGTTGGACTTGCGCCAGTGGCGTATATTCGTGCAACAGAAGATCTGCTTGTTGCGTTTGAAGTTGTTGAAGGAACTCAAGTAATGATATTGTGGAAGGTATGGTTACGCGTACTGGTAAAGTATTAATGAACAACCCTACCATACGCTCAATATGTGATAATCTGGCTGAACGACCAGACATAGTTGTCCCGAAAACAATATCATCACTACCACTGTAACAACTTAGGAGAAGTGCCCAAGCACCTTGAAGCATGGTGTTGAGAGTCAATTGATGTTGCCGGGACAATTCTTGTAATGCTTCCATTATTGTTGATGAAATGAAGAGTTGTTGTTCCTCGTTGACCATAAAATCAGCTGCTTCCGATCTATGATCAACGCCCAGCGGAGTGGGAATGGTTGCCTCTGACAGATACGTCTGCCAGAAAACTTCGGTGGATTTCATATCCTGCTGATTAAGCCAGTCAACATATGTACTGTAAGCAGGAAGTGCTGGCAGATGAGATATTTGATTGCCACGCAGGTTTTCATAACACGTCATAACATCTTGCAAAACGAGCGCAACACTCCAACCATCCAAGATGAGATGGTGAAAGCTCCATACAAAGTGGGTAACAGTATCTTCGCGTCGAATGAGGGCCAATCGCATGAGCGGGCCAGTTGCAAAATTGAAGGGCGTTTGACGATCTTGTGCAAGATAAGCTGTAAGTTGGGCTGACTGTTTCGCTATTGGTACTCCTCGCCAATCCTCCCATATCATGGGTATAGTCTCATGATGTGACACTATCTGTAGCGGCGTAGGAAGCTGTTCCCAGTGAAACGTAGTACGAAGAACAGGATAATGAGCAATGATGTGCTGCCAGGCTTGTTCCCATGCGTTGAAATCGAGGGGGCCGTGTAACTCACCATGAATCTGTTCAAAATAGGCAGTATCTTTTGGTTCATATAATGCATGGAAGAGCATACCCTGCTGTGTAGGTGTTAATGGATAGATATCATCAATGACTGGAACTGTGGATGCTACTCGTTCTATTAAAGAATCAAGTGTGAGTTGATTCAGCATAGCCTGTGGAAAATCTGATGGTGTACACCCACCTGTATCAGGCAATTGACAATGCATAATAATGTCATGCAGTGCATCAAGAAATGCCTGTGCCACCCTTTGTATGTTCGTGCGTGGAACTATATCTGCACTATATGTCCAGGTAAACTGTAACTGGCGATTAATTATGTGGGCCGTAATATCGAGCACGTGCACGCGTGAATTCTGTGCATCACATAGCAATCCAGGCACGTCAGGTAAGATTCGAAAAGTTGCATTGGTAGAAAGAGCTTGATCAAACTGACCCAGATAATTAAAACTTACTTGTGGTAGCGCAAGGTTTGCGAGGCTGTCACGGACTAACCTATCGGGATGAAGATAGCGTAACATCCCATAACCGATACCATTATGTGGGATGTTACGTAGATGTTCTTTGATAGTTTTGATTTGTGTCCCTATATCGCTTATATCTCGTATGTCAAGGAATACAGGGAACAAACTAGTAAACCAGCCGATAGTGCGAGAGAGATCAACATCAGCAAATAATGACTCGCGTCCATGCCCTTCGAGTGAAACGTACAATGCTAATCGATTATCCCAAGCTAACCATGCCTTTGCTAAGGCAGTTAACAAAATATCATTAATGTGTGTTCGATAAGCTGATGGTACATCCTGTAGCAATGCGAGGGTTTTCGTTTCACTTAGTTCAATCACTATGCTATCAGCAGCCCCAAATGTGTTCTGTCCACTCCTAACATCTACTGGTAAAGATTGAATTGTCTCTTGTGATAAAGATACCCAATAATCATATTCCTGATGTAGTTCAGGTGATTGTGCATACGCCCCTAAACGAACAGACCAATCTTGAAAGGATGTTGTTTTGGATGGTAATTGAGGTCGTTGCTGCAGTTGATATTGTGTATAGAGAGTCTGAAAATCCTCCAGTAGAATACGCCACGAAACACCATCAACGACTAGGTGATGAATAATTAATACCAAATACTGCTTATGTGTCTTCATAACATTAAACAGTATTGCTTGCACAACTGGTCCATCTGCCAAATGGAGATGGGCATGCCTGCTAGTAGCTATATTGTTAACCGTATTGAGGACTTCTTCAGATGAGCAATCTGAGATATCAACAGTTGTAAATCCAACTTGCTGTTCAAGGGCTACATATGCTTGTTGCCATCCTATAGGTGTAGGTGTAAATCGCAGACGCAACCCATCGTGATGTACAACCATTTGGTGAAGTACCTGTTCAATGATAACAGGATTAAATTCATGTGATGCTTCCAACAAGACTGCTTGATTCCAATGATGTGGATTTAACAACTCCTGGTCAAAGAACCAGTGTTGAATAGGGGTGAGTGTTACCGTGCCAGTAACGGGTTCTTGTGAAACCGATGCGGTGGTAGTCTTGGTAACAACCATAGCCAATTCTGCAATAGTCTGATATCGAAAGATATCTTTTGGTGTCAGATGCAAGCCAGCTTTAGCGGCTCGTGCAATCATTTGAATACTGAGGATTGAGTCACCTCCGAGGGTGAAAAAGTTATCATAGACACCAACGTGTTCTTGTCCGAGCAACTGTGCCCATAGCTTTGTAAGAATTTTTTCGGTTTCGGTGCGGGGAGCAACACAGGATGTACTAAGATTGCGACGTTGTTCAGGAATAGGTAGGTCATTCCGATCAAGTTTGCCGTTGGTAGTCAATGGCAAACTTTCAAGGGTAACTACCGCAGACGGTATCATATACTCAGGTAGGTCTGACTGAAGGAACAAATGTATAGCATCAAGAGAGATATCATTTCCATCAGATACAATCACATAGGCCACGAGACGCTTCTCACCAGGCACATCTTCACGAAGCAGCACTGCGGCTTCGTCAATCTTAGGATGTCGGCGGAGGAGGGACTCAATCTCGCCCAACTCGATGCGGAACCCCCGGAGTTTTACTTGATGATCAGCACGACCAAGGTATTCCAACTGTTCATCAGCACGATGCCGGACAACATCTCCAGACCGATACATACGTGCTCCAGGCAGACCACTGAATGGGTCAGGAACAAACTGTGCCGCCGTCAGATCTGGGCGCCGTTCATATCCTCGTGCAACCTGTATCCCACCAATATAGAGTTCTCCTAACACGCCACTTGGTACTGGGTGTTGTCGCGAGTTGAGGACGTATAACTGGGTGTTGGCAATCGGCTTTCCAATAGGAACAGCTCCACTGGTCGCGCTGTTGGCGTCAATTTCATATATACTGCATCCCACGACCGTTTCGGTAGGACCATATTCATTGATGAGTCGTGTCTGTGGTGCATGGGTACGCCAAAATGCCAGTGTCTCTGCATTGAGTGCTTCCCCTCCAATCACCAATGCTTTAACTTGCGCCGCCATTGATGGAGTGATGCTCTGGCGTAGTAACTCTAAATGTGCTGGCGTCAATTTAATGAGTTGGAAAATGGTATCTGTGGTAAAGGCATCAACAAGAGACGTGATCCCCGGTTGTTCATCGAGCAGGAAGACTTGGGCACCAGCAATCAACGGTAGAATGAGGCTAGTGATAGTAAGATCGAACCCGATAGATGTGTGAGTTGGTATTATATCTCCAGGACAAACACCGTATGTGTTTACCGCCCACTGCAAGTAGTTTGCTAATCCTCGGTGAGAGACCATAACCCCCTTGGGAACTCCTGTTGATCCCGAAGTGTAGATAATATATGCAAGATTATCACTTGTAGCTGTATTGGTAGGTAGTGTTGTTGGGTATTGGTCAATGTCTGCCCAATTCTGATCCAGATAAACCACAGGCGCTGTTGTAGATGGTAGCTGTGTACACAAGGATGAAATGGTCAGCAATACTTGAATCTGAGCATTCGTGACCATGAAAGTTAACCGTTCCTGTGGATAGGTTGGGTCAAGCGGCACATAGGCACCACCAGCTTTCAGGACACCAAGTAAGGCAACGACAAGCTCTGATGAGCGATCCATATAGATACCCACCCGCACTTCAGGAGCAACTCCCAAGGCTTTTAGATAGTGTGCTAATTGATTAGCACGATGATCTAATGTGGCATAGCTCATCGTATGGTCTGTGTGGACAACAGCCGGGGCAGCAGGCGTGCGTATCGCTTGTTCCATAATAAGTTGATGAGCAAGCAGATTCTTGGGGTAAATGATTGTCGTAGCATTCCACTCAACAATGACGGCTCGACATTCTGCCTGTGTGAGGAGTGATATGTCATTGATCGACTGGGCAGGGTTGTACACAATGCCTTCTATCAATGATTTGAAGTGTCCTGCCATCCGTTCAATAGTTGTCGGATCAAAGAGATCTGTATTGTATTCAAAGGATGCCCCGAACCCATCATCCATCTCTGTCATTGTGAGTACTAAATCAAATTGTGCCACTCGTTGTCGCAATGCAACTGACTCGATGAGGAGACCACCTAATTCCATCTGTGCACCTGCCTCGCGTAGTACAAATGGTGTCAATCCCTGTGCGTCGAGTAGGTGCGCCTTTTGGAGTACAAACATAACCTGAAACAGCGGAGAGTGGCTGGCGTGGCGTTCTGGTCGTAATCGTTCAACCAGAAGTGGAAGAGGGAAGTCCTGATGTGCGAGCGCCTGTAAAACAGTGTGCTGAACCTGCTCTAAAAACTGTGTGAATGTTGGGTTTCCACTGAGATTAGCCCGTAATACAATCGGATTCACAAAGTACCCTACAACATCTGCGATCTCGGCACGATGACGACCCGATGAGGGAGAGCCAACCAAAATGTCTGTTTGATGAGTGTAACGATACAGTAAGGTTTGGAAGGCTGCCAGAAGGGTAGTGTATAGCGTTACACCATGGCGTTCACAAAATGTCTTGAACTGTGGACCAAGTGGTGTATGGATATATAATGGGAGCGAGGCACCATTGTATGTCTGAACAGGCGGACGGGGTTTATCAATTGGAAGATCTAAAATCGGGAGATCGCCTGCTAGTTGATCTTGCCAATAGGCCCACAGACGCTCACCTTCTGCTTCTTGCAACAATGTATTTTGCCAGTGAGCAAAGTCTACATAGCGGAGATGCAGCGGTGGGAGCATAACTGGCTCGTGCGCTGCGAGTGCCGGATAAATCACACCCAACTCATGCATCATCACCACAATAGACCAGAAATCAGCAACAATATGGTGGACCGACAGGAGCAAAATATGATTCGTAGGTGAGATGGCCAGAACATGGACACGTAACACTGGCCCATGTTCGAGGGAAAAGGGTAAGTGAGCTATTTCCGTCATGCGATCGTGAATCGCATCCTCACTCCAGTCGTGCACCTCCTCAAATTCAAAAGCAACTGTACGATGTTCAGCAATGTGTTGTGTCGGTTCACCATCAACATTTATGAATGTCGTACGTAACGATGGATGACGATCAACAATCATCTGAAACGTGTGTCGCAATGTTGCTTCGTCAATGAATGATCGGATGCGCACTGCTCCCACAATATTGTAGGCTGTACTCTCCGGTGCCAATTGGTAGAGAAACCACATTGCTTGCTGACCAAATGAAAGGGGGGCGGTATCTGTAAGCTCTGTCACCGGTACGATTGAAGTGGCAGGAGTATCAGCCTTGTCCAGAAGTCCTAAAATATCATGGGTGAGTTGCTCGACACTTGGCCCCTGCAGAAAATGCACCATCGGAACATCAAGACCAAGATCTGTCTCGACACAGTGGCGTAATTCCATAGCCATCAGCGAGTCGAGCCCGCGATTGCTCAATGGTTGTGTAGGATCAAGTTGCGTGATAGTGATGCGTAATATTCGCGCAATAACTTCAATGAGGTATGTTTGCAACCATTCCTGACGTTCTTCGGGTGGAGCCGCATACAACTCTGTCAAAACCTCACCTGTGCCGGGTTCGGTTTTTGATAATGCCAATACTTCGATCTGTTCAAACAAAGCACGTTGGGTCTTGGCAACATAGGTGGGTTTGAACACATGCCAATCAATATTTGCTACAAGCTGGTGGGATGTGCCTGTTTCAAGTAATTGACCTAAGATAGTCAACGCTTGTGCCGCAGGTAGCGGCATCAAACCTGCACGCGTGAGTGTCTCAGTCCGCTCAACTGTAGCTGCCATACCGCTTTCAGCCCAAGGCCCCCAATTGATACTTATTGCTGGTAGGTTGAGCAGACGTCGATAATCAATCAGTGCATCCAAGAACTGATTGGCAGCTCCATAATGAGCCAGTTCAGCAGATCCCCATACCGCAGAGATAGACGAGAAGACAACAAAACAATCAAGTCGTAGATGTTGTGTCTGCTCGTGCAGTACCCAGGCACCTGTTACTTTAGAATGGAATACCTTCAATAAACGATCAAAGGACATGTGCTGTAGAACACATGGTTCAACCACTCCTGCAGCGTGGATAATGCCACGAATGGGTGGATGTTGTTCTGCAATCTGTGTTAACGTCGCATGCATGTCCGATTGACTGGTGACATCACCTTTCAGCACAACGATAGTTGCACCACGTTGTTCCATCTGACGAACAGCTGCAACCTGTTGAAAAGCTACACTATCGGGAGGTAATGTATCCCAGGTGTGACGAGCAGGGAGACCTCTACGGCCTATCAATACCAAACGTCGCGCACCCTGTTCAATCATCCATGCAGCAATCTGGAGACCAAGTGCGCCAAGACCACCCGTGATCAGATACGTACTATCGACACGCCAATGATACCCATTTGATGTGCTGGTTTCGCGAGACTCACTCCGTACCAGACGTGCGACATACCGATGATTATCTCGCAGCACAATTTGGTCTTCTTTGTCAGTTGCATGTATTTCAGTGATCAGTTGCTGTGCTGCATCGCTACAATCAGGCGCAAGATCAATCAATCCACCCCATAGTTCAGGATGCTCTAACGGGATTGTGCGCCCCAAACCCCAGATTGGTGCTTGAGCAATGGCTATTGTGGTATCACCGTCGACCACCTGTGCGCCTTGTGTCACCAACCACAGACGCGGCGGAGCCTCCCACGGTATATCCACCATCGCCTGAACCAGATGCAGTATCCCAGCACCACTTAATTGTTGCGATTGTGCAAGAGAGTCCTCAGTGAGCACATCTGTTGATGGTACATCAATGCCCCAGAGGTAAATAATACCCCGGCAGGGTGGAAAACTGGCATGATGCATTTCCACGAAAAGCTGCCGGAGATCTTGAGCATGCTGTGGATCAATCCATCGCTGTGTTGCGGATGTCTGTTCGATAGTCTGATGATGCACAAGGATGCAGGTTTGATGATGCTTTTCCAGAAGTGTCTGGACCTGTTGAGCAAGACCACCCTGATCAGCAAAAATAAGCCATGTACCAGGGGTATCCAATATAGGAGTAAGCAATTCAGCTTGATCGCTATAGGTGCTGGGTTGCCATGTGAGGGTGTAATTCCAATCATTGAGGTTTTCGGAAGCGGTATCGATTTGCCGACGCAGACTCTGGAGACGAAACCCCTTGGCTTCTAATATGACATCTCCATGCTCATCAAATAGGATGATGTCTCCCTCAAATGTATCCTGTGTTACGGCGGTAGAAGCAGGCAACGTGGCATAGCTCCACACACGGGTACCGAGTGATTGGTAAATCTGAATATGTTCGATATGGACAGGTAAATAAGTTTCTTGCGGATCAATATCAGTTGTGGTGAGTAATGCGGTTGCTAGCACTTGAAAACATGCATCAAGCAATGCTGGATGGAGATCGTATATGGCACTTCCTTGCTGTGCGATAGTTGGTAGTTCTACCCACCCAAGTGCACTTGCATCCCCATACCAGAGTTGTTGAATACCCTGAAATGACGGGCCATAGTTGAGCCCAAGCTGATGCATGTCTGTGTAATGTTTATCACTCGTATATGTTTTCTGCATCTGGTGCTTAATCTCAACGAGCGACTCACCGTCCATGACAGTATGTCCAGCACCAAGCAGAACGTTGCCTGTTGCATGGACAGTCCATTCCTCGTGTGATTGCTGTGGTGCCGAACTGAGGCTAGCAACACGGAAAGATACCTCTGTAGCCCCTTTACGTTCCAGCAAAATGTGTACAATACGCTGCTCATCATCTGGGAGAAAAAGGGCTTTGTGAAAGGTAATATCGGTAAACCCATGGACTAATGCCTGGACAGTAGTTGCGGTGGCAGCACGGACCATCTCAATGTAACC
This sequence comes from Chloroflexota bacterium, assembly GCA_039178835.1. GTDB lineage: Bacteria > Chloroflexota > Chloroflexia > Chloroflexales > Roseiflexaceae > AL-N1. The sequence continues at coordinate 5,031 of JBCDFA010000036.1, read as the reverse complement.
AGTAGCAGGGAGAACTGTGGTTCCCTGAACACGATGATCATTTAAAAAAGGAATACTTTGTGTATCCAGACAGGTTTCAAACTGAACAATATCTAACGCTGAGCGAAGTTGTCGCTGAATGAACGGATGCGATGAGTTAGCTACCTGTATCCCTGTGGGAATATGAGCAGCGTTATCTGTTCTTGTAATCCAATAATATTCACGTTCAAATGGATAGGTAGGTAATACGACACGCTGACGGGTATACTCACGATCAAATGCCCACCAATCAACACTGCGACCTTGAGCAGATAACGTCGCCACGCTATTAAGCAACACTTGCCAGTCATCTTGACCGCGACGAAGCGATGGCAGCCATGTAGCTTTCAGATCAGGAAAGGCACGTTTGCTCATGCCTATCAGGCTTGGATGGGGGCCAATCTCAACAAAAAGCGTACATCCATAGTCGACTAATGTCTGCATTCCTGGATAAAAAGCAACTGCTTCACGAGTGTGTTGACGCCAGTAATATGCATCTGGTGCCGTCCCAGCTTCCCACACCTGTCCGGTCAAGTTCGATACCAGTGCGGTATGCGGCACAGCATAGGGTATCTGTTGAGCACTGTCCGTAAAGTCATCAAGCATTGGCTCCATAAGTGGTGAGTGGAAGGCATGCGACACAGAGAGTGGCCGGGTCGTAATACCATTTTCTTGCAGCTTCTGGATCACCTTTTGCAGAGTTGATCGTGCCCCTGACAAAACGACGTTTTCGGGACTATTCACTGCGGCAATCGCAATGCAATCTGTATAGGAACTAATATACGGAGCTACTTTTTCAACTGAGCTGAATACCGTCACCATCTGGCCATCTTGAGGCAAGGACTGCATGAGACGTGCTCGATGAGCAACAAGTCTGAGCCCTTCCTCTAGACTAAACACCCCTGCCATACATGCAGCGACATATTCACCAACGCTGTGCCCCATGACAACATCAGGCGTGATCCCCCATGACTTCCACAATTCTGCGAGTGCATACTCTATGGCAAAGAGTGCTGGCTGCGTATAGATCGTTTCGTGTAGTTGTCCATCTTCATCAGGGGAGGCAAATACAATATCGAGCAATGGTTGATCGAGATATGGTTCAAGCAATAGTGCACACTGATCGAGCACCCTTCGGAAGGTTGGCTGAGTTGTGTACAGCTGTTGCCCCATGCCAATATATTGTGATCCCTGGCCGGTAAACAAAAAGGCAACTTTGGGCGGCGCTTGCTCAGTGAAGTGATGGTACACATCCGCAGGTGGCCATGGTGAAGATGTTATTGCGCGTAGTTGTTCTGCCAATTGGTCGGTTGTTGCACAGACAAGCCCAAGACGATGGGCAAGTAAGTTACGGCCAGTGTTGGCCGTAAAACACATATCAGCCACTGACACATCCGTGTGCTGAACAAGATAGTCAGCATAGCGGGTTGCCATATTGTGCAGTGCCGACTCGCTACGAGCTGAGAGAGTGAAGACATGGAGCGGTCGCTCAGCCATATCCTTAGTTGGTATAGCTATTGTAGGCGCCTCTTCAACAATGACATGAGCATTGGTACCGCCGAATCCGAAGGAACTTATACCAGCCCGACGAATGTCTGCCACCCACGGTTGGGGCTCCGCAGGAATGGCCAGTTTTAGTTCATCAAGTGCAATCCGAGGATTAAGGTTCTGCAAATGAAGATGCAGAGGAATAGTGTCATGCTGAAGGCTCAACACCACTTTGATGAGACCAGCGATACCAGCAGCAGATTCCAGATGGCCAATATTGGTTTTGACAGAACCAACGATACATGGTGAGTCAGAAGAACGATCTTCACGCAAAACACTCCCGAGTGCCTGAAGCTCAATGGGATCGCCAAGTGGTGTTCCTGTACCATGCGTTTCGACATAACTTATATCTGATGGAATCAGATTCGCCTGTTTTAACGCCGTACGTATCACAGCCTGTTGTGCCAATCCATTTGGTGCAGTTAAACCATTACTACGACCATCTTGATTGATAGCAGAACCACGGATGCAGGCAAGAATGCGGTCTCCGTCTTGTTGTGCATCTGACAAGCGTTTGAGCACAACAACACCACATCCCTCACCACGTACATATCCATCAGCCTCTGCATCAAATGTTTTGCAACGACCATTAGCAGCCATCATCTGTGCTTCGGTAAATATGGCTGTCATTTCTTGTGCCAGGATGAGATTGACCCCACCTGCCAGTGCCAATGAAGATTCACCTCGAAGGAGACTCTGGCAGGCCGTATGGATAGCAACTAATGATGAGGAGCATGCGGTATCGATGGCCATACTGGGGCCTCTCGCATCAAGCCAATAGCTGATACGATTAGCAACAATACTGAAAGCATTCCCGGTACCTGAATAGGCATTCAATACATCAGGAGCGAGAGCTAAACGACTATAATCAGTCGTGGAAATTCCCATGAAGACGCCGGCGTTGGTTCCAGCCAGCTGTGATGGTGCAATACCTGCATGTTCAAGTGCCTCATAGACAACCTCAAGGGCCAAGCGTTGCTGCGGATCCATGGAGACAGCTTCACGCGGCGCAATACCAAAGAACGCTGCATCAAAATACGCGACATCATCAATGAAACCGCCCCAGCGAGGGATTGAGTCATCTATCGTACCATTGCCTTTTGTATGGATAGCACGGTGCGAAGGCCAACGCTCATAAGGAACTTCGGTAATCGCATCAATACCAGCATGTAGCAATTGCCAAAATGCTGCGGGGTTATTGGCACCCGGAAAACGACAACCCAGCCCAACGATAGCAATCGGTTCGGCGTTCAGTAGATCTGTAGAAGACACAGAGTCCGCTGCTACTGACATTTCATTGGGAGTATGAACAGGATGCAAACGTGTCAAAAGGTATTGGGCCAAACTATCAATATGTGGATAATCCCAGAGAACGGTTGCATCAAGGGAGATCCCCAACCATTCCTCTAAATCACCAGATAAGATAATCGCTTCCCGCGAAGATAGCCCATACGAGGCAAAAGGTTGTTGCAGATCAATGGATGTGGGGTTTATATTACGTATGTCAGCTAGTTGTGCAACTAACCAATCACGAATTGTTTCATATGTTTGATGTGTAGTCATTGTTTGTTGCTACATGCTATTTTGCGATTACAAAGCACCCAACCAACCTCTCTGTACCGGGCGAGCATACAAGAGAATCTATCGTACCTGAAACACATCAAGGCTCTGATCGAGATAGCTTTCTCGACAGGCATGTCGTTGAATCTTGCCACTTGATGTTTTAGAAACAGCTCCTATGTTCAGAAGCTGAAAATCATAAAGGTGCATGTCGTGCTGCTCTGATACAACCCGACGTATTGTTATAACGAGTTCTTCAAATATCTGCGCTGGTGTTTCTGCATTCATGACAGCCGGCTCACTCCGTTTTCGTAGTGTACGGAACTCACGATCAAGCTCTGCAACAACAACCAGCTTTTCCTGTCCATCAACATCAACAGCAAAAGCAGCACAAGATCCAGAACGGATAGCAGGATGACATTGCTCAACGGTCAACTCGATATCTTGTGGATAGTGATTGACGCCATCAACAATGATAAGGTCCTTAATACGACCCGTGATAAAGAATTCATCATCGTGAACAAAGCCAAGATCACCAGTGCGTAGAAAAGGCGTATTACCATTCTCTGCAGTATGTGCATGGAAGGTCTGAGTTGTTTCCGTCGGTCGTTGCCAATACCCCTGTGCAACGCTGTCTCCAGCAATCCAAATCTCACCGACCTGATCTGGTACACAACATGTATGTGTATCAGGATCGACAATTACAATCTGCTGCTCAGACCAATTACGGCCACTACTTACAAGAGGCATTGCTTGCTCATGGGTTGGATCAACCATTATTACTTGGTGATGACTGAGCCTCTGACGATCAACGTATCTGGTAACTGCTCCCGTTTGATGGGTCGCACCAGTTACAAAGAGAGTTGCTTCAGCAAGCCCATAACAGGGGTAGAAAGCTTCTCGATGGAAGCCGCATTCTTCAAATGTCCTAGTAAAGCGTTCGATTGTGTCATGCCGAATAGGTTCAGCCCCATTAAAAGCAATAGTCCAACTATTCAAATTGAGGTCAGCACGCTGTTCGGGTGACACTCTACGCACACACAAATCATAAGCAAAGTTGGGTCCGCCACTGGTTGTAGCACGATATTGGGATATCGCTTGCAACCAACGAAAAGGGCGTTGTAGAAACGTAGTCGGTGCTATTAAGACACAATGAGTACCAAGATAAAGTGACTGTAACACGTTTCCAATAAGCCCCATATCGTGATAGAGAGGCAACCACGCCACATGTACCGTGCGATCATCATGCCTGAACGCCTCCTGTATCATACGTTGATTGTGCATAAGATTCGCATGAGTGACGACGACACCTTTAGGGGTAGCCGTTGAGCCAGAGGTGTATTGAAGAAACGCACAGGCGGTCGGCAGAATATGTGGGTCGTTCCAATCTTCTGCTATTGATGAGTCCACAATGTCGGTAGCCATCCATTGCATAGGAGAAATGTCGGGTAGATGCAAAAGGATTTTTTGTGCAGTAGATTGAATAACCTCAGTTGTCAAAACAATCGATGGTTGAGCATCGTTGATGATAGCACGTAGCCGCGGCAAACTGCGCTCCAAACGAGTCGGGTGGGGTGGATAGGCGGGAACGGCAATAATACCGCTATATAGACATCCTAAGAACGCAACAATGAATTCCAACCCAGGTGGATACAAGAGTATGGCTCGTTCACCACCCTTGTTCGTGCGCTGTAACTGAGCAGCGACGGCGCGTGCTCGTTGATCCAGTTCCGCAAATGTTAGATGTGCTTCTCCTGAGTCTCCATCAAGTAAGAAAGTATAGACTGACTCCTGTGGTTGAACATCTACCCAGTGTCGAAGCACCTCAACAAGACTACTATGTGTCGATTGCGTTAACTGTTTTGTAACCATACTACATCCAAACTTTATTTTACCTTAGATATT